>JAYZBQ010000059.1:0-66397 GCA_036338695.1 Myxococcota bacterium | reverse complement strand
GCTCGGCACGGGTTACTTTGGCAGCCGCACCCCTGAGGGCGAATTTAGCCTCCAGCGCTTTACGGATCTGATCGCTGAGGTGCCCGAGATTCGGATGATCGAGATTAAGCTGAGTCAGGGCGCTAAGCCTGGCAAAGGCGGCATTTTGCCCGGCGCCAAAGTCACCCCGGAGATCGCCAAAATTCGCGGCATTCCGGTGGGGCAAGATTGCATGAGCCCGAACTATCACCGCGCCTTCTGCGACGTCGACTCGCTGATCGACTTCGTCGAGACCTTGGCCGAAGCGAGCGGGCGCCCCGTCGGGATCAAGTCGGCGATTGGACAGCTTGAATTTTGGGACCAGCTGACCGAGCGCATGGCGCGCCGCAGCTGCGGCCCTGACTTTATCGCAGTCGATGGCGGTGAAGGAGGCACCGGCGCGGCGCCGCTGACCTTCACGGATCACGTAGCCTTGCCGTTCAAGGTCGGTTTTAATCGCGTCTACAAGAAGTTCCTCGAGCACGACCTGTGCGATGACCTCGCCTTTATTGGTTCGGGCAAGCTCGGCTTTCCTGATCGATGCATCGTCGGCTTCGCCATGGGCGTTGACCTGATCAACGTGGCGCGTGAGGCGATGCTCGCGATCGGCTGCATCCAGGCTCAAAAATGCCACACGGGCTTCTGCCCGGCCGGCGTGGCGACTCAGAACACCTGGCTGCAACGCGGCCTCGACCCGCGCCTTGGCGCCGAGCGTTTTCAAGGCTACGTCGAGGCCTTCCGCAAAGAGGTCGAGATGGTCACGTGGGCTTGCGGCAAGCACCACCCAGGTCAGTTTACCGGCGAGGACATCGAGGTCTCTACGGGCGTCAACACCTTTAGTACGCTGAGCCAAGTGCTCGGCTACACCAAAGCGACCTACTTACCCCCGGAAGCATCATGAAACGACGAGACTTTCTCAAGAGGGCGGCGCTCACCGGCGCAGCGGCGAGCACCCTATCCTGCAGCGCCTCCGATAAGCCGGGCGCTTCGTCGCCAGGAGCCCGGGGCAAGAAGGTGCGCTGGCGCCTCGCGTCCAGTTTTCCTCGGGCGCTGGACACGATCTTTGGCTGCGCCGAGGTCTTTTCGGAGCGCCTCAAGGCCATGACCGATGGTCAGTTCGATGTTCGCGTGTACCCCGCCGGCGAGCTCGTCCCCGGGCTTGAGGTCATGGACGCCGTGCAGCAAGGCACGGCGCAGGTGGGCCACACCTGCTCCTATTATTACACCGGCAAAAACCCGGCGCTCGCCTTCGACACTTGCGTTCCCTTTGGGTTGAACGCACGGCAGCAGACAGCCTGGCTCCTCGAAGCTGGTGGGCTCAAGCTGATCCATGGGCTCTTTAGTGATTTCGGGATCATCACCTTCCCCGGCGGCAACACCGGAACTCAGATGGGCGGGTGGTTCAAAAAAGAGCTCAGCGGCGCTGCGGATCTCAAAGGCCTGAAGATGCGTATCCCGGGTATGGGCGGCAAGGTGATGAGCCGCCTCGGCGCCAACGTTCAGGTGATCGCAGGAGGAGAGATCTATCCAGCGCTTGAACGCGGCGCGATCGACGCCACCGAGTGGGTCGGCCCCTATGACGACGAGAAGCTCGGCTTCTACAAGGTCGCCAAGAACTACTACTACCCGGGCTGGTGGGAGCCGGGTCCCTCGCTCAGCTTTTACGTCAACAAGAAGGCGTGGGAGGGGCTCCCTTCAAGCTATCAAGCAGCCTTTCAACAGGCGGCGCTCGCCAGCGGCCTGACCATGCAAAACCGCTACGATGCGCAGAACCCACCCGCGCTCAAGCGCTTGCTGTCCCAAGGGGTGCAGCTCCGACCTTTCCCCGTCGACCTCATGGACGCAGCCAAGCGTGAGAGCCTGGCGATGCTGGAGGAAGAGGCGCAAAAGGACGCAGCCTATCGCGCCGTTTACGAGCACTGGAAGGCTTACCGCACGGAGACCTTTGATTGGTTTGGCAAAGCGGAGCTTGCCTACGCTCAGGCGGCCTTCGGTCAGACCATCCCCTAGCCCGTCACGAGGCTTGGAAAAACGCAGATCAGCGCCAGCGCCACCACCTGAATGACGATAAAGGGCAGCACGCCGCGATAAATCTGCCGGGTCTCAAGCTCGGGCGGCGCCACCCCTCGCAGGTAGAACAAGCTGAACCCGAAGGGCGGCGTCAGAAAACTGGTCTGTAGGTTCATCGCTACCATCACGCCAAACCAGACGAGGTCGACGTCCAAGGCTCGGGCGGCCGGCACCAAGAGCGGCAAGATGATGAAGGCAATCTCGAAGAAGTCGATAAAGAAGCCGAGCGCGAAGATCGTGAGGTTGGCGACGATCAGCATCCCGATTTTGCCACCGGGTAAGCCCGTCAGAAGCTCTTCGATCAAGAGATCTCCGCCCAGCCCACGAAACACCAACGCAAAGGCGGTCGAGCCGACCAACAAAAACAGGACCATCGCCGTCAGGTGGCTGGTCTCTTGCGCCGACTCGCGCACCGCTTGCACCGTGAGGCGACGGTTAAAGCCGGCTAAAACCATGGCGCCGACTGCGCCCAAAGCGCCCGCCTCGGTGGGCGTTGCGACCCCGGCGAAAATCGAGCCGAGCACGATCAAGATGAGCGCAAGCGGCGGCAGCAAAACCCACAGGACGCGGCGCGCCAGCTCAGCGTTCGAGGAGGGCAAAGCCTCGACCGGTAAGGCGGGCGCAAGCGTCGGCTGACGCCACGAAACAAACATCACATACGCCACATACATCGACGCCAGCATCAAGCCGGGCACCAACGCGCCGACGAACAGATCACCGACGCTGATTCCGAGCTGATCGGCGAGGACGACCAACACGACGCTTGGCGGAATGATCTGCCCGAGCGTTCCTGCGGCCGTGATCACCCCGGCGGCTAGCTGCTTATCGGTACCGTAGCGCAACATCACCGGAAGCGAGATCATCCCCATCGCCACGACGGAGGCGCCGACCACGCCCGTGGCGGCAGCAAGCAGCGCGCCGACGAGCACGACCGCGACCGCAAGCCCGCCACGAAACCGTCCGAAGAGCTGCCCGATCGTCGTGAGCAGATCTTCAGCGAGCTTAGAGCGCTCAAGCATGGTCCCCATAAAGATAAAGAAGGGCACCGCCAGCAGGACGTAGTTGCTCATCACGCCGAACAGACGCGGCGGCAACGCGTTCATGAGCGCCCAGTCAAAGGCGCCAGCGCCGACGCCGATGGCGGCAAAAATCAGCGCGCTACCCCCCAGCGCAAACGCGACCGGAAAGCCGGTAAAGATGAGCCCAAAAGCGACCACGAACATCAGCGGCCCGAGCAACTCAAGGCTCATGACTCCTCCTCGCCGCCCACGAGGACCTCAAGCCGACCGAGCGCGAACACCAAGCCCTGAATCGTCAACAAGGCAAAGGCGACAGGGATCGCTGTCTTAATCGGCCAGCGAGGCAACCCGCCAGGGTCTGGGCTGACCTCCCAGACCGCCCAAGATGACCCCACAAACGACAGACTCGTCACGAAGGCGAAAATGCAGAAGGGGAGCATAAGGACCAGGCAGCCGATCAGATCGATCCAGGCTTTGCGGCGTGGCGAGAGGCGTCCGTAGTAGACGTCGACTCGGACGTGGCGATCAGCCGCCAAGGTCGGCGCTGCGCCGAGTAAGAAGATGAGCGCGAAGAGATACCACTGTGCCTCGAGCAGGCCATTGCTGGACAGGTTGCTCCCGAGCGCTCGACTTGCGTACCGCCCCAGCGCATTGAACGCTCCGATCAGCACCATGACCACCGCGAGCCACGACAAGAGACGCCCGAGCCTTTGAGTGAGTTGGTCCACTCGGCGAGCGATACCAAACCATGCCTTCATCACTCCTCCAACACGGCGCAAACCCAGTGCGTGGTCTGCGCCGAGCGCTCTCGATGACGCGCTGCGGGCGCGATTTCAAGTCGGATCTCGAGGCAGCGACCGACCTTGGCCACGGCGCCTGCGCGCCACACGCTGTTGCTTCCGTCGCGGCAGCGGCCCCTTGAGTCTCGCGTGCGGTCCGTCGTATCGCTCCGCAGGTACGACCGCATGTTCTGGAGAGATCGTGACACGACTGATCATCATGAGCGCCCTCGTGACCTTAATGGCCTGCGATCAGCAGGTGGTGGTCCGCACCAACACCACCGTGTGCGGCGACGGGCTGATCGTCGGCGCCGAAGAGTGCGATGACGGCAACACCGACTCGACCGATGGCTGCACCGATGCCTGCAAGGTGGCGATCTGCGGAGACGGCACGCTGCGAGCCGACATCGAGGACCGGGCGCTCCCCGAGTATGAAGCCTGCGATGACGGCAACACCGAGGACGACGACGCCTGCCTCAACACCTGTCAGGTGGCGCGCTGCGGCGACGGCATCGTGCGCGTCGACCTCGAAGATGACGACCCGAACGCCGAGGTCTGCGACGATGGGAATGAGCTCAACGACGACGCCTGCAACCAATGCCAGCCGGCTCGCTGCGGCGATGGGGTCGTCCGCACCGACCTGTCGGAAGACGACAGCGACTTTGAAGCCTGCGACGACGGGAACCTCGACGACAACGACCAGTGTCTGAACACCTGCCAAGCCGCTCGCTGCGGCGACGGCGTGGTCGGCCCAGGCGAAGGGTGTGACGACGGGAACGATGACCCCACCGACGGCTGCAATGGCTGCGTCCCGGCGAGCTGCGGCGACGGGGTCGTCCAAGAGGGGGAGATCTGTGACGACGGCAACGCCGACGACACCGACGCGTGCTTGAGCACCTGCGCGCCCGCCCGCTGCGGCGATGGCATCATCTGGGCGGACCGAGAGCGATGCGATGACGGCAACGCCGATGAGCTCGATGCCTGCCGAAACGACTGCAGCGTCGCACGCTGCGGTGACGGCGTGACCCGGCGCGACCTGACGCCCGAGCAAGAGGGCTACGAAGAGTGTGATGATGGCAACGATGTGCTCGGCGACGGCTGCTCACCGACTTGTCAGACGGAACGGTGCGGCAACGGTCGGGTCGACGACGGCGAGGCCTGCGATGACGGCAACGAGAACGATGGCGACGGCTGCACCAGCTCGTGTCGATTGGCGCGCTGCGGCGACGGCATCCTGCGCGTCGGCGAAGAACAATGCGACGACGGCAACAACAACGACAACGACGCCTGCACGAGCGATTGCGCCATTGCGCGCTGCGGCGACGGTCACATCTGGCAGGATCGTGAATTCTGCGACGACGGCAACCGAGACGACACCGACGGCTGCACGAACCGCTGCGAGGCAGCGCGCTGCGGTGATGGCATCACCCGCATGGACCTCGCCGAAGGCGCACCGGGCTATGAGGACTGTGACGACGGAAACGGGTTCAATGGCGACGCCTGCCTGAACAGCTGCCGCGCCTCATTCTGCGGCGACGGTGTGCGCCGTCTCGATGTCCAAGAGGGCGAGGCGGGTTTTGAAGAATGCGACGACGGCAACAACGTCGAGGATGACGGCTGCGACACCGAGTGCCGGCGCGCCGTCTGCGGCAACGGCCGTGTGGATCCGGGGGAGCAATGCGACGACGGCAACCGGGTTGATGGAGACGGCTGCTTGCTCAGCTGTCAGACCGCTCGATGCGGTGACGGTGTGCTGCACCTCGGGGAGGAGCAATGCGATGACGGCAACAACCTCCAGACCGACAACTGCCTAACGGACTGCACCGTGGCACGCTGCGGTGACGGACACGTCCGTGATGGCGTCGAGACCTGCGATGACGGCAATGCGCAAGACGATGACGGGTGCCGCATCAACTGTCAGCTCGCTCGCTGCGGCGATGGGATCCGACGACAGGACCTTGCTGAGGACGCGCCAGGCTTTGAAGCCTGTGATGACGGCAACGCCGACAACGGCGACACCTGCCTGTCCAACTGCCTGCTCGCCCGTTGCGGTGACGGCGTCGTCCAGCGCGGCGTCGAGGCCTGCGACGACGGCAACAACCTCCAGACCGACGCCTGCCTCACCGACTGCAGCGCGGCGCGTTGTGGCGATGGTCACATCCAGGAGGGGGAAGAAGCCTGTGATGACGCCAACCAAGCCGACGACGACGCGTGCCGCAACAGCTGCGCCCTCGCTGCCTGCGGCGACGGCGTCGTGCGTGTCGACCTGGGTGAAAACGATGACGGCTACGAAGCCTGCGATGACGGGAACAACGTCGACACCGACGCCTGCCGAGACACCTGTCGCGAAGCACGCTGCGGGGACGGCGTCCAACGCACCGACCTCCAAGCCGGTGAGGAAGGCTATGAGGGCTGCGATGATGGCAACGAAGCCAACGACGACGCCTGCCTCAACACCTGCGCTTCGGCGCGCTGCGGCGATGGGGTCCGCCGAACGGATCTCAACGCCGGCGCCCAAGGCTATGAACGCTGTGACGACGGCAACGAGATCAACGACGACGGCTGCGCCGACTGTCAGCTCGGCTATGGCAACGGCAGCGGGGGCGACTTGGTCCTGAACAACGCGCGCCAGATCAACACGGCGCGCGCCGCCGTGCGCGGTGACACAGGCACCGATCAGATCACCCTCAGCTCGATCACTGGGACCTTCCAGGTGGGTCAGCTGGTTATGCTGCATCAAACCCAGAGCAGCAGTGGACCGGTCGGGCAGTTCGAGTGGGTGCGTATCCAAGCCTTGCAAGGCTCAACGGCGACCACCGACCGCCAGCTGACGCACAGCTATCGACTCGACGGCGGCCGAAAGGCTCAAGCGGTCGTCGTCGCCGAGTACGCCTCCGTCGATATCCAGAACAACGGTCGCCTCCATGCGCCGGCCTGGGATGGCACCAAAGGCGGCTTGCTTGCGGTCGCCGTGCGCGGGCCGCTGCGGGTCCGCAACGGCGGAACGATCGATATGAACAGCACGGGCTATCGAGGGCGTAATCACGGCGGACGCTATCGCTGCGCGCAAGGTTATCGCGGCGAGTCGCAGCTGGGCGTCCCGGGCACGGGTCAGTCACCGTATGGCATGGGCGGCGGCGGCGGCGGTGCGGGTCAAGATGACGCAAGCGGCGGCGGTGGCGGACACGGCGCAACCGGCTCGAACGGTGCCAACGGCGGCTGCGGCGCGTGCCGGCAAGCCTGTCCGATCCCGGGCGGGCGCGGCGGCTCGGTGGCATCGGACAACCTGCGCTCGACCATCTTCTTTGGCGGCTCCGGCGGCGAAGGAGGCGCCGATGAAGACGGCTGTCACCCCGGACGCGGCGGCAACGGTGGTGGGATCATCATCGCCCACGCGTCGTCCGTGCAGATCGAAGGCACGGTACGCGCCAACGGTCAGGGTGGCAGCGGCGGCAACAGCGGCGGCTGCGGCAGTGGCTGCGGCATGGGTGGCGGCGGCGGCGGCGCAGGTGGCGCCGTGCGGATCGCTTCAGCGTCGGATGCAACCCTCGGCACCAACCGAATCACGGTCTCAGGTGGCGGTGGTGGTCGGGCGACCTGCGGGGCGCGCGGCGGCTCGGGCGCAGTGGGACGCATCGGTGTGCACGCACAGAACGTGTCCGGGTCCTCGAGCCCTGCCTTTGGGCGTCTCGCCGACTAAGCGGCGCGGATCAGCTCGATCAGGTCGCGCTTCTTGATCCGGCGCGGGACCACCAGCCCCAACCGGCGCGCCTCGTCTTTGAGCGCCACGACGGTCATGGCAGCCAGCGGGTCGATCAAGACCTCCTTGGGGGGCGTCCAAGCTGGCGCCGGCGTCGGCCGAGGTGTGTACAGCATCCGAAACGGCAGCCGACGGATCAGCTCCTCAGCGACGCCATCAGCGAGGGCGCGCGCAAGGCCCACCATCGCCTCAGCCTGATCGGAGAGGCCCCCGGGCTTGTTCAGCTGCTCAAGCGCCTCCGCGCCACGCGCCTCGAGTTCACCATGAAGCCTACCTAAGCGGGACAAACGTTTGAGCATCGCGTCACCCTCCATCGGAAAAAACCTACGACGCAATCGACGCGAATCTTTACGACAGGGGCTCTGCAATGCGAATCAAGAGGCGTCCCGCTCGTCCAAGGGATGAGGAGGAGCCTCTCATGCGCATCATCTTGCTCGCTTCACTGACCCTTGCGTCGCCAGCGCTGGCGCTCGACGCCATGCCGGGAGAGGATCGGTTCGCAGGTCTGCTCAACCTTGAAGAACAGAGCGTCGGCGGTGGGCTGGGTCTGACCAAGATCGACGATTCGTATTTCTTGCAGATCAAGCCACGCTTTTCGCTCAACTTGGGCGCCGTCGGGGTCGGTGTCGAGCTCCCCCTCAACGTGCGCTTGTGGCCGCGTCCCGAGACGAACGAGGACTACTATGGCGTGCTGCGCCACGAAGACTGGGACGAAGACCTCGAGTGGCTCAAAATCGTACGCTATGTGCGACTGGGTCATAAGGGCTCCAAGCTGTACGTCCGCTATGGTGAGCTCGCCGGGGACATTGGGCACGGGACCATCGTCGGGCGCTACGTGAACAACGTCGACCTCAACACCTTTCGCGCCGGCGCGCAGTTCGATGTGAACACCAAATGGGGCGGCTTTGAGACGCTTATCAGCGACGTCGATGACCTCGGTCGAGACACCTCAGACAGCAAACTCGTCGCGTTGCGCATGTACTCAAAACCCTACGCCTGGGCGACGAAAGGAGGTCATCACTCCCTCCTCAACCGGCTGCGCGTCGGGATCAGCTGGGCGGCGGACGTCAACGCGCCGATGACCCTTGGCGAGTCCGGCGCAGAGGACACGGACCCGACCGTCGGCTCGACGCAAAAGGCGGTCGTTTATGGCGTCGACACCGACATTCAGGTGTTTGAGAACCCGTTGATCACCATCACGCCTTACGTCGACTACAACCGCACAGACCGCGGCGGATGGGGTCTTCACGCCGGGGTTCAAGCGATCGCCAAACTGCCGATCGGGCTCGACCTCAAGGTCCCGATGCGGTTCGAGTACCGCCGCTTCAGCCAGAACTACCTGCCGGTCTACTATGGCACCTTCTATGAGATCGAGCGCTTTGCGTTCACGCGCGACGGGACGCCCAAGTGGGCTTGGCTCAATCAGCAGCCTAGCGATGAGGGGATCAACGGGCTGTACGGTGAGGCCGCCTTTGACTTCCTCAAGCTGGTCCAGCTCGGCGCCATCTATGAAGCCTACCTGGGGCACACCTCAAACTTCAACGTCTTCGCCAACGTCCCCGCTCTGAAAATTCTCCAGTTCAAAGCCTATTACGCCCGCATCAATATTGAAGGTCTCGAGGACCTCCTGGTCTTTGACGACCGCAGCTCGGCGGTAGCCCAGGCGCGCTACGAGCTGTTCAAGAGCGTCTACCTGGTGGCGCGTGCGAGCCGCCGGTGGACTTTTGATGGCGAGAGCAACACCTACACGCCCACTGACGAGTGGAACTTCGGGGCGGAATACAGCCTCAGTTTCTAGGGTGCTCGAGCACCAAGACGAGACGATGCCAGCGCTCATCCGGTAGGCGCTCAAGCTCCAGCGCAGCGGCTGAGGCGAGGGACTCGGTCGTTGCGACTGCCGGGTACTGCCCAGCGTCCACGTGGGCGCTGTCGAGCTCGAGGTCGCCGTTCAAGCGCCGGGCGCGAACCACCGCTACCGCTTGATCTTCATCACCGAGCCGGCTCAATTCAATCGAGGTCTGATCCTCAGCGTGCGTCATGACCCCTTGCCACAGCCCCGGCACCGACACCTGTCGCGCCGCCTCGGTCACCAAGAGTTGGGCGATCTGCTCCGGGACGCCGTCGGGTGTCCCCACCGCCTCTGCGGTCCCATCGGAAAACGAGCGAAAGACAAATTCGGTCGGCATCACGGAAGCTGCTCAAGCGGCTGCATGATGCCACGGCTGAACCCCTCGACGAGCTGCGCAAAGACCTCGGGGTCTTCGATGTGATCGGGCAGCTGATCGCGAAAGTGATGGTCGGCCAGTTGCTTCCCCGACGGCGTCTCAAAAACCGTCCCGTCTGGGTTTTTCATCAGCCCATGGATCCGTTTATCGAGACTCGATCCCCCAAACTGCATGTCCACCGAGGCTTGACCGAAGCGCTCGAGGTCGACGCGCAAGCTCACGCGATGACGACCTGGCAGGCGCTGATCGTCGTCGAGCACCTGACGGAAGCTGATACGCGCCTCGCCGAAGGCGTCGACGCGCCGACGCGCCGTGACCTGAAACTCATCACCGTCAACGCCTCGAAGACGCCAGACGCTGACGCCTGCGTTGTCGTTCGGGCGCACCGTCACCTGCGCGTCGCCCGTGCGCAGATCGGTCAATCCTTCGAACAACTCGCGCATCATCTCGGTCGCCTGGTTTGCTTCCAAAGCATCGATCTGCCCCGATGCTTTCGCCTCACCAATACGGCGGATCGAGACGTCGAGCGCGTCTTGGACGGCGGGGCGCATGGGTTCGGGGAAGACGCTCGCGACGCGCTCAGCGCTCGTGCGCAGCTGCCGCTCGAGTTGGAGACGGCTCGACTCGTTCATCGGCGCCGCCCCCAGCGCCTCTTGCGGCGGTGCGCTGCGGTCGAAGCCGTCCTTTAAGGGTGCGCTCGATGCGCCCGGCGGTGCCGGCTCGTCCGCCTGATGCGCAGGCGCTTGCCTGGGCTGCGGCGCAGCAGGCTGCTGCAAGGTATGTGGATGGATCCGTGTCATGGTCGCGCCACCTCATCGCCTCGTGGCAGGACCGTCAACGTCAGGTCATCGCTGACCACCGCGCCTTGGGGGTCGGCCACGTCGTAGGTGATCTGGCTGCCAAACGGCAGCTCAAGCGCAGGCTGAAGCAAGGCGCCCGGGGAATTCCCCGTGCGTACCCGGAGCCCCTCTGCCAGCGCAGGGTGATCGCCCGTCAACACCGCCTCGCCCTCAAAATCAGCGGGCAACAGCCGGACGGGGTCAAAATCCACGCGGGGCCAGCCCGGACGGCTCTGGAGCTTAGCGATGAGCTCCTCAGCAGGCGCGTGCTCTGTGTTTTGGTGGTCATAGTGGCGCAGCAGATACAAAAAGTTGCTCATGTAGCGACGCCCGGTGCGGTTGCCGTCGAGCCGCCCCGAGTCGACAAAGATAAAGGACTCTTCGTTCCGCGCGCGCTTGTTCCCGCTGCCGATCGAGCCGCGCGTCCAGTTACCTGCTCCGGTGAGCACCTTCGTTTGCGATCGACCAAAGATGGCGGCCTTGCCGTGGACTGCGTTGTACTGACCCGACTCATTCTGAAATTCGTACACCGGAATCCCCGCGCGCTCGAGGTCTTCATCGACCCAGGAGTTGCTGGCAAAGTGTCCGTACATCTCCACGCGGTTGCCCTGCGCGTCACGCCCATCGCTCTTCTTGCGGTCCGTCACGACGACGACGTCGACGCCTCGATCCTTCGCCTCGATCAATTTCTCGGTGAGCTTTTTCTTCGACGCCGGGTCAATGACGTCCTTCATATCGAAGACGTTGATCAGGATCTGCTCTTGCTCTTGGTCGATCCACTCAAAGAGCTTCTCGATGGGGCGCGGACCCGATTTAGCCGGGGTGAACAGGACATTGATCGCCTGGTCAGGGTTCCAGACGTTGTCCGTGCGCCGATGAGCAAGCACCGCGTCGACCTTCTCTTCATAGAGCTTGGCGATGCGCGGGTCTCGAATGGCGTTTAAGTTCTCGTCGTTACGCGCCGCACCATCGCCCGGGTTCATCGAACCCGACAGCACCAGCTGCTCGGGCTGACCCGTCTCCGGATTCTTCCAGTTGAGCACGCGCGCTTTGAGGTGCATCAGATGGTTTGAGTCGATCCCCACCAGCGTCGCCGCCTCCCGCTCCGCAAGCGAGGTATTTTTGTCGCTGCGCATCACCTGCAAGCCCGCCTCTTCAAACTGCTCATCGACCGTATTCCAAGGCCGCTCAGGCGAGATCTGATCGGCCTCGACCAGCACGCGCACGTCAACGCCGCTGCCGGCTGCCTCAATCAAACGCTTGATGACCGCCTTGCTGCGCAGGTTGTAGACCGCGTAATCGATCCGATAAGGGTTCTCACCGTCGGGATAGACCGTCTCGTCTGCGCGACGCGCAGCGAGGAGGGTATCGAGCGCCGCAAGCTCAGCCTTTTGCGCCGGCTCATAGGGCGTAAAGTAGGCTTCAAACACCGCCTTTGACCCCGCCTCGAACCGATCCGAGGTGCCGCCTTCACGCGACAGCGGCGTGTTCGGCTGGTTGGGCGTTGCGGTCGGAGGTGCGACCGTTGGGCGTGACGGGATGCGCGGCATAACCCCTCCTTGGTGACCTGTTATCGGCTCATACTCACCAGGGGTGCGTCAAGGCCCGGCAGCGCAAGACTCGACGCGCCACAAGCGCTCACGGCGGATCCAGCATTGCCCGCTCGATAACCCGCCGGGATAGGCTGTTCGATCGAGTACACGCAGCTGGGCGTCAAGTAACCACACCGCTTCACCGCTTGAATTGGAGATCCCAAACCCGAGAACAGCACACGAGATCACGCCGTCCTGACACGCTTCGAGTTCCTGCCCAGGCGTCCCGTCATCCTCACGCAGCGCCACCAATTCCCCCGTGGCAACACTTGTATTAGGTAACGCGGTCAGGTGATCAAATTGAGGCTCGAGCAGGCTGCCGTCCGCAACATAAAAAGCGGCCGAATTGGCGGGTGTATCGCCGAGGCGCTCGATAACGACCCGATCCGTGCCCTTTCCCTGCACGAGCGCCAACTGAAAATCAGGTTCTTCCACCCAGTCAAGAGTCCACTGCGAGGTCTGCTCAGTTGCATCAAGCCAGTGAGTGTAATTGTAGTCACGAGCGGGCGAGTTCGCGTTGGGCTGTGCGCCGCAACCCAACCCGACGCAACCGAGAGCGAGGAAACGAAGAACCCTCATGATGGCTGCCTACGAAAGCTCAGACCCGCCCCTGCACGCCACCGCCATTGACCGAGATCGGCTTGCTCAGAGGCAGCCCCTCGTTGTCGCTGATCGAGCCAAATACGGGCTGCCAGCGGTCCTCGCACTTGACGCTCAAGCTGTAGGCTAGAAACGAATTGCCAGCGATCTGCGAGTTGCCGACTCAAGTCCGTGTAACGGAGCCGAGCAGCAACCGTATACACGCCGAAAGACGTCGAACCACCGACCTCGGTGAGCACCCAGCGAACGGAGCCATCATCGCCGCGCCCCCAACCCTCGATCCAGGACGCGAAGGCTGAGTACCGCGGTGCTTTCCATGTAGCCAATGCCATCGCCCGATGATCGCGCGCACGGCTCACCCCTCTCATACCATACACCGCCCCTAAACTCAGAAGCAGAGAATGCCTCTCAAAGGTCGTCGCGCCGTGAACCGAAGGGCTGTCATTGAGTTCCCGCTGATGCGCTCCCTCGCCGGCGACGGCGGCGATATGACCGCACAATCGATTGGCAGTGCACCCCTCGAAGCTTACGCCTAAGTCGGTGGCATCCATCAACTCGTACTCTACCCAGCCATGGGGCTGACTATCGCTCGAGGTCCAAGCGACATTTGAAACCTC
Source organism: Myxococcota bacterium (assembly GCA_036338695.1). GTDB lineage: Bacteria > Myxococcota > UBA4151 > UBA4151 > UBA4151 > CACGMS01. The sequence continues at coordinate 52,878 of JAYZBQ010000059.1, read as the reverse complement.
GAGCCAAGGAATACGCACCAAACCGGCTCGTACCATCCAACGATCGTGTTCACCGAACCGCAGCTCCGCACGGCGCACTCGGATCAACTGACTGTCGCCAGCTACCCCAAACAGGCTACCGCTCGAGATGCTGCGGATCGCCTCGACCTCAACGAGGGCTAACCGTTCGTCATAGGCGAGCCGCAAACGTGGCATCACCAACTGCGCACGCTCCGAGTCTCCATCACCCGTGACCTCGGCCCCGGTCAAAACCTGCAGACCAACAGCTGCCCAAACGATCATCATCGCATCATCTCGCTTTCAAAAACATCGAGCCCCAGAAGACGTCGTCGCTCCGCGCTTGGGCTGCTCTCGCAAGTTGGCGCTCCAAGCCCAAGCCCATGGCGTGTAAACGCAGCCTTGAACGCCCCGTGGTCACGATGCTGCTGGGTCAGCGCATTCACGAGCCCCTCAACGTGCGCGCTCAAGAACGCTGGGGGGCATACTGACGTCGACTCGTGGTGAGCTCGTCCCAGCCGCCAGGCAAGCGTCTCGCCCAGCTCAGCGAGTCCCTCGGGCGAACCTGTATGAAGTCCGAGTTCATCATGTTCAAAACCCTTCTCCCCCGGGAGCATCTCACGCAACCACATCGGCTGGCCAAGCACCTCGACGATGCGCCACCCCAAACCGACGCCCTCAGGCCACAGACGGCGCGCCACCGCTAACGACTGAGTCATGATGTCACCGGTGAGCAGCACATCCTGCTTAACCTGCACGTCGCCCGGCGGGATTAACTCTTTGAACTCGACCAGGCGCAAGGTGAGCCCGTCTCGAGTCAGTGCCAACAAACGCAAACGGGTTAATCCGGAAATCCCACGACCAAGTAGGACACCGATATCGACCAAGCTGTGTTCAAGATGTCGGCTGACCTGATCGATCACGTGATCGGCGAGCGCAGACGGAAGCGGAACGACCGCTTGTCGCCCCGAAGACGTCACACCCCACCGAAGGCGACCTAACTCGGTGTATTTGCTCAAGCCACCATCTGATTCAGACGCCAACCGAAGGAGCTGGTCGACCGCCTCAGAGGCAGGCGCCTCTTCTTGACCACATCGTCCGGCTCGATAACCGGACAGCGTCTGTCGAATGACGCGCCTTAGGTCCTCATCAGCATAACCGTAGCGCTCTGTGGTCAAGCCTACACTGAGCGCTAGCCGCTCGAGGCTCCACGCGAAATTATGAGCGCCTGCGGCATCCCAATCGTTGAAGGTCACAACAGGACCGCCGGCACTATGCATGACGCCGAAGTTTTCCAGGTGAGGGTCACCTGGCCCTAGACCGCGACCGAGATCCGGCAGAGGCTGTGTCTCTGCCGCGAGTTGCCTGCGAGCGACCAGCACCGATCGAGCAGCCCTCATGTAGGCGTAGCTTGCCCTCGCCATCCTCGTATAACGAAGCCGCAACAAGCTAGGGCGCGCACAACGATCCGCCTGATGAGCTCGTGCCAATACGGCAGGCGCAAACTCATCGCTAGGCGTGGAGCCGCAGCCAAGAAGACCTAGGGTGATACTCAGCGCGCAGCGAAACACGCTAGGACCGTGCCGAAAATCGATATCCCAAGCCACGCACGGTCTGGATCATCCAGCCGCAACGTCCCAACTTAACCCGCAGTCGGCGAACGTGTGTATCGACCGTCCTTGAGGCATCCCCCGGGGCTGACCACACATCAGCCAATAGCTGCTGGCGCGTTCGAAGCTCATCGCAATGGTCCACGAAGTCGTTCATCAACCGGTATTCCAAGGTTGAGAAATGTACTTCATCGTCACCAACAAAAACACGGTGCGCCACCCGATCGATCGCCAACTCACCCAACTCGATCACAGGACCACGGTTGCTTGGAGGGGGTCTCGAGACGACGTCGTCGCTGCAAAAGAAGCGCTGAGCCCTTACGTAGAGTTCACCAGCCAGAACGTCGGGCGAGACGATCTCAGAAACACCCTGAAGCAACACGGACAAGCGCCGACTCGGGCTCATATCACCGACGACCAACACGGCGACACCCGTTGAGCCCGTCAACGCCTTGAGTACGTCCGAACCTGCGTCGCTGAGCGCGTTGACGGAACAAACAATGGTCTGCGGCAACGCCGTCATCCTCATTTCAGGGAGGAGTCTCGGTGCGGCAAGTACCAGCATGCCTTGTGGCTCTAAACACGCTCGTAATGAGCGCTCGAGCGCCCCGTCGAGCCCAATCAGAATCCAACGTCCCGCCCACGAGCCCGCACAAACCGACGAGCAATCTAGCTGCGAATTGTAGCAGGCGGTCATTTGAAACTCCTCGAGATACTAAGCCCGATTGCCCGCCCCTTACGGCGACTAACAACGGTCTCTGCTCCTTGTTGATACTCAGCCTTTGGATCCAGGATATTCTTGAATTTGAGCCCGATCTTGAACTGATGGGGCAACTTGGCGCTGGTGACGAGATCGAGCTGCGCAAATGGCTCCTCGTAGGTATCGGGGGCTCCGAGCGCGCCCACTTCAGAGATGCGCCGACCGAAAATATTGTAGATGATCGAAGTGGTGACGCGCCGGTTCTTTTTACCGGCTTGATGGATCACCTGACCGTTAAGGACGTAAGGACTCTGCCCCTGAAGCGGTCGCTTGGTATTGGTTTGGATCGTGCCTTCAGGCACGACAATATTCGATTGAATTAGAGCCGCATTGCCGGCGACGGTGAAGCCCTTGAACGCAGGACTTAGGCTTGCCAACGAGCGGCGCGCCTCGACCTCCAATCCCATGTTCGTCGCCGATGTTGCGTTATCAAAACTGACCGAGAGTTGAGCGCTCGGGATCACGACGGTCTCGATCGGCTGCTCGAAGTATTTTCCAAACAGGCTGAAGCTGACGACGTCGCCACGTTGAGGGAACCATTCATAGCGTAGATCGAAGTGATTGATGATGGCGCGCTTTAGATCCGGATTTCCATAAATTTGCCGCCCCCCGGTCACCGCATTGAAGGTCGCAGGTGAGAGTTCTCGAATATCCGGTCGCGAGGCTGTGCGAGCCAGCGCCAACCGAAGCAACTGCTGCTTACTGATCGAGTAGGTCGCCGTGGCGGAGGGTAACCAATCGATATTTTTGAGCTCACTGGTGATGGGCGTTGCGTTCGGATTGAAGGGTTCAAAGGTCTCCATCCTCAGCAACCCGTACTCGAGCCGAAGACCTGTCAGCAGACGCCAGTTCTTCGTTGGCCGGATGTCAGCAAGCCAGTAACCTGCCCCGATAAACTGAACGCCTCGATAGTTATCGGTCGCCAGTGTCGTCTCTTGGATCTGATACCCATCAGAACCGATGTTCTCGGGCGAAAAGATCGCGTCAGGAGCGAGCCGCTGAACTTCAGCCGAACGGCTGAGTTCGCCCTTTTGCATAAAGCGGTAACGGCGAGTGTCTACATCACGATCCTTCGAGTCAAAAGTCAGCCCCATGCGCTGAGAGGCGTCCTTACCCCACCCCTTGAGCTTGAGTTTGAGGTTCGCCGCGCCGCCAAGGTGAAGTTCAAAAAGATCAGAGAAAACCCGTCGGTTCCCATCGGGTCGACCCGAGAGATACCACTCATCAACCCCTGGCTCATAATCGTAACGCAGCTGACGCCGATCAGGCTCGGAGCGAGCCGCAAAGCCGCCGCTTAAGCGCCAATCAAATGTCCCCAGGGACAACCGATGCTCACCGCGCAAGTTCTCTGACAAAACCGTCCGCTCGAGAAACCGATAACGAGTAATACGGATGTCCGTGGCGACGTCCCGATTTCGCCCCGAGTAGCGCATGATCTCATCATCGCTAATCCGCACGAGAAGGCTGTTGAGGCTCAGCTTGTGACCCTTTCGCGGTTGCCAGCCAAGCGCCACCAATCCACCCATCGGGATGTTTCTGTTGCTGCCCTCAAACTGATAGCGGTGCGCCAGTTCCAACCCCGTCGTGCCCATCGTAAAGATGTTCATGAGACGGTCCGTTCGGGTCCAGGCGTTACCGTGCGTGAAGGCGAGCATGTAGCCGCCTTGTTTACCAAAAATTTTGAAGCCATCGCCGAGTGTGGCCGACATACCTAAATTCGGGGGTGCCTTTTTCATCTGGGTACCCCAACGATTCGGCATCGCCTCGCCCAGTCGCTCGAGCTCCGCTGCGGTGTAACCGCGATCAGAGAACATATCCGTCTGCAAGAGCGGCTGAGCGGCGCTCGCCTGAGCGACCTCAGGGGGCAAACTTCGGTGCCCTCCATCGAAACCAAGCCAGTCAGTTGGGCCTTGGTCACCCATCAGCAACAACTCGTTGGTCGTGCCGAGGTGCCAACCCATCGACAACGACACCGAAGCCTGCAGCTGCTTGGGGACCTCCCGACTTCGAATCTGGACCAAGCCACCACCAAAATTACCTGGAAGATCTGCACTAAACGTCTTCTGCACCGCGATGCTGCCGATAAAATCGGTCGGAAAAAGATCAAGCGGAACCACACGGCGCTCAGGGTCAGGGCTGGGCAAAGGCGCGCCATCCAGCAAAGTCGATGCATACCGCTCACCGAGCCCGCGAACGTAGATAAAGCGCCCCCCCACCAAGGTCACTCCAGTGACTCGGCGCATTGCCGATGCCGCGTCGCCGTCGCCGGACTGGCTCATTTGCTCCGCACCTAACAGATCCGCTACACTCGCCGACTGACGGCGCTCCTCCAACAGCGCGAGCGCATTCCCTTGAAGACGAGGCGCCGCAACGGTGTAGGCGTCGAGGGTGACACCAGATGGCTCCAACAGAACCTCTGTGGTCGCCCCCTGCGCTTCCACCCGCACGCTCTGGTGCTCTGTCGTAAACCCGCGTGCGATGACGGCAATACCCACGTCACCGGCCGGAACCTGTAGGCGAGCGATGCCCTGCGAATCAGTCGTCGCCTCGTGACTGCTTCCGCGCACCACCACGCGCGCACCCGCGATCGGCGTCTTCTGATTTCGATCGAAAATCGTCAGCTTGAGCACCGCAAGTTGCACCTCGCTTGCATTTTGAATTTTGCGCGCCTCGAGGGCTTTCACCTCGACGTGCGGCTCGGCGTCACCGACCGGCAGCGTGATCGTGAGTTCGGTCGGCACCTCCTGATTGAGTGGTATGGTGCCGAGCGTCCATTGACGGCCCCCCACGCGCAGGACCACCGGCTGTGCGGGGTCGTCGACATCCAACGCGAAGCCGCCGTCAGAGTCGGTTACGGCAACGGCTCTGCCCATGCGGACCTCAGCGCCTGGTTGAGGGCCTTCGCGATCAGGCAGCAGCACCACGCCGCTAACTTGCGCTGCAAAAACGACATACAACGAGACCATTAGAGACAACCCGCCGGGTCAACCTGACACCGACTCGCCGCTCGACGCAGCTCAATAGCCTGCTCAAAGACCGACTCCGACATGATCCCCTCAAGGAGGGAGTCTACTTGATCAAAGGCGCCTGTTCGAAACGCTGAAAAGGCAAGCGCATAGCGCACCTTGTCATCGTTACCGAGACCGAGTCGCTGCAAACGGTGACGCAGTGCCATGACCTCATCAAACCGCTCAGCCGAAACAAGCAGCCCAAGACGCTGATTCAGCTTCGTCGCTGGGTCCTGGATCCGTGCATTCCAAGCCCGAGCTCGAGTCCAATTACCTGCGCGCCGGAAAAGCTCGGCGGCGTCAGAGGCGAGCGAGGGGTCGACCCAAGCAGCTCGCTCGAGTCGATTCGCAGCAGCTTGTACCCTTTTCGCCTTGAGCAGCAGCCGAGCGTGCAAGAGCGCCACCTCTCGGTCGTCTGGAAACCTCATGGTCAATGCCTCGACGCAACGCAGGGCTTGATCGAGCCGCTTCGCTCGACGCAAGGAATCAACCAAGCGCAGCCCGTCACGAGGCGTTAACTCTGCTCGAGTGACCATCGAAAGAGCTCGCTCAGCAGCCGAGTTGTACAGTTGAAGCCCAATAAGAGCCTGCACTTGGATGGTCACCAACCCGATCGCTGCCGGATGGTGCTGAAGCTGCCGCTCCGTGAGGGCGTAAGCCTCTCCAAAACGCTTGAGCTTTAGCAGCGCAGTTCCCCTCATGATGAGCAACTTAGGATCTCGGAAACTGAGGGAACCGGCACCATCCAACGCCTCGACGACCACGTCCCAACGCTTGAGTTGTGCGCCCGCTTGTGCCCTCAGCAGATGCACCTGAGGGTCCTCTTTGACCTCGAGCGCGCGGCTCAGAAAGACCAACGCTGACTGGGGCTGCTTGAGCCGAAGCGAAGCAATCCCTTTGAGCAACCAAAGCTGGAAACGATCAACCTCCTCGCCCTTAGGGTTCACCTTGGCTAGCTCGATCTGCGCCCGCTCGGCGTGTCCATCGCGCATGAGCAGCGCAGCGAGGGCGAGGTGATCGATCTCATCACCATCAGCCGCTGGGCCGGCGAGCACCAGCAACGAGAACATCAGCGTCATCATCACATCACCTTAAAGTGGATTACCTGGCGTGCCCACACACGCACGGGGTCACCTTGATAACGACCCGGTTCGAATCGCCACTGGCGCACGGCAGCCTTTGCGGCATCCTCGAAGATTCCCTTGGGAGCTGCATTGACCACGCGAATGCGCTCAACGGACCCAGATTTTGAGATCAGCAAACTCAGGGTCACTTTCCCCTCCGTACCGAGCGCATGGGCTTCTTCTGGATACTCCGGAGGCACGCGCTCCGACGGCCGTGGCGGCGCGTCGACGCTCCCCTCTGACATCACCAAATCTTTGGTGGAGCGCTGATTGAGCCAATCCTCACCGCTGCTCTCAAGCCCCCAATCCATTCCGCCGGAAAGCGCCACGTCGGATAAGTCGCTCGCCATGGGCGGCGGGGCTTTCAGGGACCGCTTCGGCTTATTTTTGGGCTTACGTCGCTTCGGCTTCGGCTTGCGCTTCTTTGGCTTCGTTCGCTTGACCTGCATCGCGACAGCGCTGTTCGTTTTTGCTTTATGCTTAACGGGTATCGGCTGGTCCAGGACCGCCAGCATAACCAGCGCGCCCAAGCCCGTTACCAAGCCAACAACCAGCGCCACCATGTGTCGAGCGATCCTCATTAGCCGGCCTCGAGATCAGTTGCGACGCCAACATCAGCGGCGCCTGCCAGCCGACATTGATCCACAACCTCCACAAGCTTCTCAGCTGCGATGCGTCGATCCGTGATCACCAAAACGCTCTTGTCGGTCGCACCCTCTAACCGTTCTTTGAGACGACTCTGAAGCATCCAAGCCTTCACGGGGACACCGTCCAAGTGGATCCTCCCCCCCTTGGCGATCTGAATCCGAATCGACTTGGTTGAAGCTCTTCGAGCGCTAGAGGCTGATGGGCGATCAAGTTCGACCTTCATATCTTTGACAAAGGTCGTGCTGACCATAAAGAAGATGAGAAGAATGAAGACCATATCGATCAGCGGCGACATATCCACATCAGCGCCGCCGCGCTTCTTACGTCGTGCCATGACTTAACCCTTCATTTTCACGCATAAATCGAGCCTCAACTCGCAAAAGCAGACGATCGAGTGTGAGCCCGGGAATCGCCACACAGAGGCCGAGCTGAGTCGAGAGGAGTGCCTCCGAAATACCGCCCGCAATACCGCCGCCTTGCGTATGCATCGCCATCTCACCAAGGCTGTCGAATGTCTCGATCATACCGGTGACCGTGCCAAGCAAGCCAAGCAGAGGCGCCACGGCTGCAGCAGCCGCACAGACGCTGTGGAGCGCCTCTGAGCTTCCCCCCACACGCCCACTCATGACCAGCATGAGCCGCCAGCACAGCGCATAGCCAAGCAGCGCAGCACAGAATATCAGCGGTAACCCTACAAAGCCGGTGCCGGCGAGGGCATCGAGACATCGTTCGATGAGATCTCGCATGATACGGTCTCCTTTGTCGTTAACGGGACGACAACGTCCTCGAGCAACATGCTGAGCTGATAACCCAACTCCTCGGCTTCGCTAACGGTCCGCTCCGCCCACGCGTTCATCATTTGACCGAGGAGCAGGCAGGGGATGGCGACGATCAGTCCAAGCTGAGTGGTCACCAATGCCTCCGAGATTCCACCCGAAAGCAACTTGGGATCTCCGGTACCAAATTCCGTAATGACGTCGAAGGTCGCGATCATCCCCGTGACGGTCCCAAGCAAGCCAAGAAGCGGAGCTACCGCCGCACAAACTTGAATCATCGAGCCGAAACGCGCCAAGCGCGCCTCCTGCCGAGCGACATTGTCCTCGACGACTTGACGCATCACCTCGGCACCGCCGTCAAGCCGACTCATGACCTCAGCTAAAACCTGCTCTGCGACGCCGTGTCCCTCACCGAGGATCGTTTGGGCTTGCGCCACCCGTCCCAATTCAGCCTCTGCTATGGCGCGCCGGACGACCTCCTCACGGGATCTTCCAAGCCAGACAATCCCGACGCGAACTAGGATCATCAAGAGCCCGAGCACGCCTAAGCTGACGATCACCCAACCGATGACGCCCCCCTTCTTCATTTCGCCCATAACCGTCTTCGATGGTGACGGGTCCATGGCTTTATCCGGGTGCTCGTAGAGCAATAAACCTGGGGGCGTCGCCTTCTGTTTAATCGCAGCGATCGACTCCTTGGCGTCCACCGGCCAAATCTTCCAGCGCCCCGCTCCTGCAGGCGACAAAGCTCCGGCTCCGGCGCCATCCACCGCAAACCGAGCGAGCGCACCATAGAGCAACACATCCCCTGCAACCTCTTTACCCTCTCGATTAAAGTAGGTGGCTCGCTCCTGACGAACCGTGCGCCCCGCTTTGAGCGCATTCGTCGCTGCGGTCGCCATGGCGAGCAGTTGTTCCCTACTCGCTTCTTGGTCCGCTTTGAGCTCTAAGGTCTTGACCTCGAGCAAAGCCGCTGCACGCGCAAAAGTGTCGCGAACGGACTCACGCCCCTCTTCGGCTCGCTCGACCTTTTGGTCAAAGCCGGTCATCAAGTCCTCGAGTCCATCGGCTTCGAGCTGAGCGGCGACCAACTTCGCCCGCAACGAGGCGATACGCTGCCTGCGTTTCTCAAGCTCCGAGTCCTGTCCGCCCCTTAAGCCAGCGAGCCTCTTTTTGAGCGCTTCTTTCTGAGCCTTTAGGAGGGTGTATTCACGCTTGTAGATCAATGTCAGGTCGACCTTTTCGGCCGCCGTTGCAACAGTCGGTTGTGCGCCGAGCATCATCATCAAAACGATCATCGTCGGTTCCCTTCCACCGGGAGGTCGAACCAACCGGTTCGCACTCGACGCTCAAAGAGCTCAAACAACTGACCAATACGCTGCGCATCGTCTGGATCGCTAGTCCGACGGAACTCGAACCCCGCGGCGCTCTGGTTCGCCCAACCAAGGTCACCGTTCGGCAGCCGAAAGTACATGTGCATACGTCCTAGATGGAGGACATCGGCTAGGTAGCGCTTACCATCCACAAGCACGGCTTGACGCTGCAGCGAACTCTCGCGCCCGATGCGCAGCTCGTCTTCGATCAACGCATAGTAACGCACAACGCCCTTTGCCGGTGTCAGCAGCCCTTCTTTGAGTTGTCTGAGCAGCTCCTCAATGGCTTGCACGCGCCCCTCTTGTCGGAACGGTAGATCGGCCAGAACGTCTCGTTTCAACTGAATCAGCGCTTGCTCTAAGCCGGGTAGCAAGCGCTCACTTCCCGACGCCGCCAACGCGATGGCGGCTTTTCGCTTCTCCATAAGCGCCTTCGCCTGACTGAGGCGAGTCGTCTCGCGCTGCAGTTCGAGCGTCAGATCCGTCTCTTGAGCACGAAGCGTTCGAAGTTCAGCCCGCTGGGCGGCGCGCTGGTCTTCCACGGCGACGGCGAGCGAATCGACCTCAGAGCGCAGACGAACCAGCGCATCAACGAGCGGAGTGACTTGAGCGTTCTGTGTGGCGAATAATATTGAAAACACTGTCAACACAACGTTTTCCTCCCTGTAACAAAGTTGACAAAATGCTGGAGGACCCGAGGGTCCTCCAGCACCTGGTCGATCAAATTCGCTTGAACTTAGTTCTTCGCAGCGGTCGTCCAGCCTGTCGTCCAGTCGTTCGCTGGATCCACAGCACCTCGGAACGTCACGTCCGTGAAGAAGGAATCATTCGGAACGGAACCGCCGCTTGAAGCTTCGCCATCAGCTTTCGGAGCAAAGTTCGGAGTCGTCTCATTGTAGGCATCGGTCAGGACAAGGTTCCGGTCCCCGGTCTCAGGCCAGTCCACCTTCACGTTGCCCGCTGCACCGGTAAACCAGGCTTCTACCTGCCACGGCTCGCGCGGGTCGCCCTCAACGACGCCAGCTTCGGCACACTCAGCGGCTTCATCCTCGTCACAGTCCCACTTCTCGTATTTATAGGCTTTCTCGCAGTTGACCACACTGTGTGCCAGCACCGGCTCGCCATTATTCCAGGTCTCCGGGTGGTCGATGTCCAAACAGGCATCGTTGAACCCGACGACCACCGCGCTGTGGATCTTTGCGCCCGTGCCCTCTCGAAGAAGAATACCGATGTCCGAATCACTCGAATCCGGTGAACCGACCAAGGTCAGGTTGGAGAGCATCGGGTTTGAGCGAGGGGTCGCTGCGTTGGCGTCCCCGTTATTGTCCGCTTCGATACCCTGGTCGCCATCATCCGAGTATTGCTGGGCGATGTAGAACTGACCCTTACCACGCCAACCATCGGTCCAGTCGAGGTTATCGTCAGCAATCCCTGTGGTGATCACGTACTTAAAGCTTGCCGTACCACCGAAGAACTCGATCCCGTCGTCATCAGCCATGTGAACTTGAATGTACTCGAGCGTCGTGCCGCTACCCACACCTTGGAAGGCGATCCCGTTGAGCTCATTGTCTTCGGTAATGGGATTTCCTGCGAACTCAACACGCACGTATCGGAGCGTACCGCTGTTGTCCGTGTCGTCGTCGCCGCCGTAGGCACCGGTACCGCCCTCACCCTCGGCAGTGCAGGCTCCGCTGGTCCCTTCGGGGCAGGTGTTAATCGTGGCTTTGCCATTGATCACCAAGCCGCCCCAGTCGCCGCGGGCGCGCTGTCCCGGCTCTTTGGAGGACGTCATGACGATAGGCGCCTCTTTCGTCCCATTCGCCTCGATCTTTGCGTTTCGTCGAATGACCAAGAAGGCTTTCGAGGCGGTCTCACCATAAAGCGTCGTCCCCGGTTCAATCGTCAAAGTCGTCTCATCGGTGTCGTTGCCGATGAAGACACCTCCTTGGAGCAGCCAGCGCTTGTCTGCGGTAAAGGTGACGTCCTCAACGATAGGGTTGTTTGCCGGCGCTGCGACGCGGCAGACGTCCCCCTCACAGGTCACCTGGGAGGGCAGCGTACCGGTGGTCGGCCCGGCGTCGTTATTGCCGTTTTGATTCGGCTCGTTTGCTTCATCGGCGCAACCGGCAAGCGCGAAGGCACCTACAAGGGCAAGGGTTGGGTTTCGATAACTCATTCTCTGATTTCCTTTAACTCATGCGACCTACGCCGCGTGTTTTGACGGCTCGTTACTGAACCGCCTTTGTGACTTGCTGATGGGGCCCACGCGACATGCAAGGGCCGTCTGTGTTACGTTTAGGTGACGCCGGCTTGCTACCGCATGACTCGAGCCGTTACGTGTTTCGGTTTGTCAAAAGCTTCGAGCCGACTGCCCCAGGTGACACGCCGACGGTTCCCAGACCAATTGACCTGCCTGATGAAGGGGCCACGCGCCCAGGCGATCGCAACGGCGAGGTCTTTGACCAGCAACAGCGGGACATCGCCCCAGCGGAGCTCGACGCCGCTCCAGCGGCTGAACAAGCGGCGTTCAATATGCCATTTGACGAGCAAGCCGATGGCGCCGATGAGCATCCACCCCTCTTGCTTGATCAAGCCTGCGATCAGCGTCATCAAACACCAGATAGAGGGGTTGAGCAGCACCTCGCCCGCATAGGCGAACGGGTTGATTCGAAATCGCATCTGCGCCCAACGGCAGATCCGCTCCCGGAACTGAGCCATGCGGCGCCCCTCCATGTGGACGGTCACGCCCTCGCCGGCGTCGCGTACCCTCCACCCCGCGCTCGCCATGGTCTGACCGATCAAATAGTCTTCTGCGAGCACATCCCCAAAGGCGCTCAGACCGCCAATATGCTGCAGCGCGGTGCGCCTTAGGAGCATCGATTTACCCACGACGATCGGTTGATCCACCAAGCGTCCACACCCTATCACCGCAAGGTTTACCCAGGTGTTGAAGTGCAAGCTCTCAAGCAAGGACGCGTCGCTGTCGTCGGCGCGGCAGATCAGCGGGCTGTGGACCAGCCCAACGGTTGGGTCCTTCATCACCTTGAGCATGTTGCTGACGTAGTCTCGATGGGGTCGGACGTCGGCGTCGGAGATCAGCACAAAAGGGTGACGCGCAAAGCGCTCAAAGTGCAGCAGGTTACTGACCTTCGGATTGAGCGCGCTGCGCGGCGTCCCTGCGAGCACCAGAATATTGCGCTCAGGATACGCCCGCTGAACCGCACGAGCCACATCGAGCGCCGGATCGCTCGAGTCTTCGGCGCCCAAAATCAGCTGCAGGTTCGGGTGCGTCTGAGCGCAGAAGGCTTCGAGATTTTCTCGCAAGCCCGGAACCGCCCCCTTTAAGGGCTTAAACACCGTGACACCGACTTGATCTTGCGCCGGATCTTTCGGCTCTACCGCGCGCCGCTCCCAAGCAAAAGCCACGAACAAGCCCCACACACCAAACGTCAACGCGCCGAGTAACCACCAGGACATGAGCGATCTCCCATTGAGCTTCTTTGCTCGTGATCGGTCTTGTCGAAGCTCTGTGACATGCGCAGGGAGCGCACGTTACCTTTGTCAGGCGGTTGGGTGACAAATCGGGGGCAGGCTTGACCGCTGTTCGATGAGCGAGGGCTTGAACCGACGAAGGCGCTTTACTTTGAGAGGCGCACTGTAAACCAAAAGATGGCGCCATTGGGTTCTCGCTGGCTGACCCCAACGCGGCCGCCCATTTGCGACACCAAGTGCTTGACGATCGCCAAGCCCAGCCCGGTGCCGCCCAGATCGCGCGAGCGCCCTTTATCCACCCGAAAGAAGCGCTCGAACACACGGCCTTGCAGCTCAACAGGGATCCCCGGTCCTTCATCCCAGACCTCGAGCCGCAGCCGCCTCTTGGACTCCGCTCGCCCCTTGAGCACGATCGCCGTCCCCGGGTTGGTGTATTTGATGGCGTTCTCCAGCAGATTAACCAGCACCTGCTCCAGCGCGCCGGGGTTCACGAACGCAACCTCATCGGCGCTCGGGTCGATCTCGAGGCGCAGGTCTCGCTGGCGTGCCTTTTCAGCGAGCCCGTCAGCCGCTCGGCGCGCCGCTGCGACCACGGAGACGTCCTCCCGCTCAAGCTCACGCTGACCGGCTTCGATCTGAGCCAAATCGAGCAGATCGTTGACCAACGTCGTCACACGCAAAGCCTGGCGCTGCATCGAGCTAAGAAACTGCTTCGCCATGACCTCGTCGCTGAGCGCGCCCTCGAGCAAGGTCTCCGATTGCGCTTGGATGATAGCGATGGGCGTGCGCAGCTCGTGCGAGACGTTGGCGACGAAATCGCGCCGCATCCGCTCGACGCGCCGAACCGGCGTCAAGTCGCGCAACACCAACACCTTACCACCGGCCGCAACCGGCGTTGCGCTGACCAAGAAGGTCTGCAGCGGCGGCCCAGCGCGCTCAATCTCCTCGGAGACGCTCTCGTTCACGCTGACATCCGCAAGCGCTTCGAGCGCAGGAAACTCGGTGTGCTCTTCAAGAGTGCTACCCAGCGCCGACTTGGGTAGCTTGAGCATCTTACGCGCTCGCCGGTTCATGAGTTCAATCGCGCCGCTGGCGTCCAGCACGATCACGCCCGCGTCCATGGCCTGGAGCACCGCCCCAAAGCGGTCACGCTCGCCAGCGAGCGAATCGACGAGCTCGTTCGCTTGAGCCAGCAGGAGATCCACGGAGGCGGTCAGCCCTTCTAAATCCTCGGGCGTGCGATGCAGATCCGGCAGCTCCTCTTCGTGATCTTCACCGTGCGCTTTGAGGCGGCGAACCACCGTGCGCAAACGACCGGTGATGACGTGCGAACCGAGCGCCGCAAAAAGCGCCGAGAGAACGAACGCCAACAGGCCGATTCCGACCAAGCGGTTGCGCAGATCGCCCTGCAGGGCGTCGATCTGCCGACGTGTGGAGGCAGCGAGGACCACCCCCTGCCCCGAGCGGTCCACGAACGAGCGCGCCGAGACGATGAGGCGCTCTTCAAATGGCCACAGCGTTCGCTGTCGAAAACTCCGCCCGGTCTCGACCGCCTCAAGGATCTGTTCGTCCTGACGAAAAGACGGGGCGCCTTTAAGTTGAGGAAGGATGAGGCGACTGTCTCCGATCAGCCGACCGCTCGAGCTCACGACCGCCAGCATAAAGCCGGCTTCTTTGGCGAGCGAATCGACGACCGGGTCGACGACCAGGGGGTCATCGCTTGAGCCCGTCTGGCTGAGCGTTGCGCGCGCAACGCCGGTGAGGCTCCAGAGTTGATCACTGACCGCGGCCTCAATCCGCCGACTCAACGTCCGCTCGAGGATCAAACCCGCCAAGCTGCCCACCAGCACGAACAGCAGCAAGAACAGGTAAAAGAGCCGCCCGCGAAAACTCAGCCTCACGCCTTCGGTAGCTCCGAAATGAACCGGTAACCCACACCGCGTAAGGTCTCGATGTAGGCGCTGGCTGCACCGATCTTGTGGCGCAAGCGCTTGACGTGCGTATCGACGGTGCGCGTGGTCACGTCTGCGTCAATTCCCCAGACGTCGCTGAGCAACCGCTCACGGGTTTGGACCCGACCACGGCGCTGCAAGAACGTATCGAGCAGTCGAAATTCCAGCGCCGTCAAGAGCACCTCCTCAGCCTCGACGAGCACCCGATGAGCCGACCGGTCGATCTGAAGGACCCCGAAGCTCACCTGTGTCGCCACCTCAGCAGGCGCGCCCGCCCCATCTCGTCGCCGCAGCTGCGCGCGCACCCTGAGCATAAGCTCGCGCACCGAAAACGGCTTCGTCACGTAGTCGTCAGCGCCGACCTCAAAGCCCACCACGCGATCGATCTCGTCGCCCCGTGCGGTCAACATGATCACAGGGATCTGCTCGAGCTCAGCGTCCGCCCGCATCGCTCGACACACCTCGGTCCCACTCATCCCAGGGAGCATCAGATCGAGGAGCACCAGATCAGGGCGTGGGCTCTCGGAGAGCACCTCGAGCGCCTGCTCACCGCTGGAGGCGGTCACCGTGCGATAGCCCTCCCGCGCCAAGTTGTAGGCGACGATCTGCGCCAGATCCGGCTCATCTTCGACGACTAGAATGGTCTTCTTCATGGCTGCTCCCGCGCCGGTGTTGCCGCAAGCCTGTGACATGCACGTGACGCCCGTTGCCTCAGCGCGCACGCGGCTGCGGCAGTCGCCTGGTGCCGGCTACGCTGTGTACTTGATGCCTTTTTGCGCGTCATCCGAGTACAAGTTCAGCGTCCACCCTTCCTCGATGCATTCGATGGTGTGGATGAAATGATCGTAGCCGCCGCCCTCGCCCTCGTAATGAAACCAATCGCCAGGACGGATCATCCGGTCCTCAAAGGGGACCGGGACGCCATTCTCTAGGCGATACATCGTCATCCGGTAGAGCCCACTGAGCGCTCGATACATGAGCACCGGCGGGTGGCCGTGGATCGGGGTCACACACTGCAGGCGCCAATGCGCCAGGACCGCCTCGAAGCCTGGCTCGGTTTCGGTGTGGCGCGCGCCGATCACGGTGCGGCGATAACACTGCACCACCGGGCACTTGAGATGTCCAGGGAACGCTTCAAGATCAATTTGATCCATGCGCTCGGCGATCAACGCAAAGCGAGCCTCGAAGCTCATGTCCTCGCGATCCAAAATGGCGCAGAAGTCCCGCCACTCATCGACCAACAACCCCTCGGCTCGAACCGAGGTCCGTGCGACCGCCGCTTTAGCGCCCTCGCTGGCTCCTGAGATCGTCATGTTGCACCCCGTCAGAGCGGCTCGAGACCCGCCCCTGAGACCGAAACCTAGACGAAAGACCCGGCGACGCCTAGCCCGCCCGTACCGGACAACAAATTGTAGGTCTTCTCGGGATCGACGGTAGGCAGCGCACGCGCTTTGCGCGAAAGCGGAGCCACGGAGGTGCTCAGATGACCCAAGATGCGCTCATCCCTACACCCACACAGTTGACCTATGACTCGTACCTCAAAGTGCACGAACCGCTCGCCTCACAAGAACTGCAGAGCGACCCGCCGCAGCACGATGAGATGCTCTTCATCATCATCCACCAAGTCTACGAGCTCTGGTTTAAGCAGATCCTTCATGAGCTC
This sequence comes from Myxococcota bacterium, assembly GCA_036338695.1. Lineage (GTDB taxonomy): Bacteria > Myxococcota > UBA4151 > UBA4151 > UBA4151 > CACGMS01. The sequence goes on along the minus strand of JAYZBQ010000059.1, from coordinate 36,475 downwards.
AACGGCATGGTCGTCTTTATCAACAAAGACCAACCGCTGCCCTTCATCAAGTCGCTCAAGCGCGTGACGCGTATCTTTGACGTCCTGGTCCATCAAATCGACATTCTTGAGACCATGACACCGATCGAGTTTGATCGATTTCGGTCGCTTCTCAATCCGGCCAGCGGGTTTCAATCGCACCAGTTCCGGGTCGCTGAATACACGCTCGGCATCCGAGACAAAGCGTACCTGCGGTATCACGAGTCCAACCCGCTAGGGTTCGAGGCGATGAAAGCCGCGATCGAGAAGCCGAGCTTGTGGGACAGCGTCGTCGCCTACATGCACCGAGCGGGGATCGAGGTGCCCGCCGAAGTCCTCGAGCGCGACACGCACGAGCCTTGGGTGCTCAGCGAAGAGCTGGCACAAGCGCTCGGAGCCATCTACCGGAACCTCGATGAGCGCTACAGCCTGTACACGATCCTTGAATCCCTCTTGGATTTGGATCAAAAACTGCTGCTTTGGCGGTACCGACACGTCTCGATGGTCGAGCGCATCATCGGCATCACGCGCGGCACAGGGGGGACTCACGGGGTCGAATACCTGAGCCGGACGCTGAGCAAACGGGCCTTCCCTGAGATCTGGGAGGCGCGCCAGCACATCATCACCAAGCTCGGAGCGCCCGAATGAGTGATCGCAAGCTCTACATCAACGGCGCATTTTGTGACAGCTCGACGGGTGATCACTTCGCCAACATCAACCCGGCGACCGGCGCGACGATCGGGCGAGTTCAGGAAGCCAAAGCGGGCGACGTCGACCGCGCCGTGCGCGCAGCCAAAGCGGCGCTCAATGGCCCGTGGGGGCGTATGCCTCAGGCGCAACGGCTCGAGCTTTTGGCGGCGGCGGCCGACGGGATCCGAAGACGGTTCGACGACTTCCTCGCCGCCGAGATCGAAGACACCGGAAAACCCGTATCATGGGCGCGCAAGGTCGACATCCCGCGCGGCGCTGCGAATCTGCAGCTCTTCGCCGACCTGACCCGCAACATCCCCAACGAGAGCTATGTCTCAGACACCCCAGACGGAGGGAAAGCGATCAACTACGCCGTTCGCCAACCCCTAGGCGTTGTGGGCGTGATCTGCCCTTGGAACCTGCCCCTCTTGCTCATGACGTGGAAGGTCGGCCCCGCTCTGGCTGCGGGCAATACGGTCGTCGTTAAACCCTCGGAAGAGACCCCCTCGACGGCGACCTTACTCGCCGAGGTCATGGACGAGATCGGGATGCCGCCCGGGGTCTACAACGTGGTGCACGGCTTTGGGCCGGACTCCGCAGGCCAGGCGCTCGTACAACACCCCGAGGTGGCTGCGATCACCTTTACGGGCGAGAGCGCAACCGGTCAGCGGATCATGGCGGACGCCGCCCCGACGCTCAAGCCCCTGAGCTTTGAGCTCGGCGGCAAAAACCCGGCGATCGTCTTCGCCGACGCGGACTTTGACGCCGCCGTCGCCGGGACGGTGCGCTCCGCCTTCTCGAACGGCGGGCAGGTCTGCTTGTGCTCCGAACGCGTCTACGTGGAGCGCCCCATCTATGAGCGCTTCGTCGCAGCCCTCAAAGAAGGCGCAGAGGCTTTGCGTTATGGACCCCCCATGGACCCATCGACCGGGATCGGGCCCCTGATCTCGGCTCAGCACCGAGACAAGGTGCTCGGCTACTATGAGCTGGCACGCGAAGAGGGTGCGACGGTCGTGACCGGAGGCGGCGTACCCAGCCTTGGCGCAGAATGGGACGCAGGCTCATGGGTTGAGCCGACCATTTTGACCGGCTTGAGCGACGAGGCTCGCTGCGTTCGAGAAGAGATCTTTGGACCGATCTGCCACGTGGCGCCCTTCGATCGCGAGGAAGAGGTGATTCGCCGCGCCAACGACACGGACTACGGTCTGTGCGCTGCGGTCTGGACCTCGGATCTTCAGCGGGGCCACCGCGTGGCTGCCGCAATGGACTGTGGCTTGGTCTGGCTCAACTCCTGGTTCCTACGCGATCTACGCACCCCCTTCGGCGGCACCGGAGCCTCCGGTATCGGACGCGAAGGAGGGATCCACTCCGTCAACTTCTACAGCGAGCTCAAAAATGTCTGCGTCAAACTCTAACGGTGCCGGACAGGCCTTCCGGTTTGAAGACCGACCCGGCGCCTACGCGCACTACCCCCACGCCCGGCGTGTCGGTGACCTGCTCTTTATCTCGGGGATGAGCTGTCGCCGCCCAGACAACAGCCACGCCGGCGTCGTGATCCACGAAGACGGCAGCTTTGAGGCGGACATTGCAGAGCAGACCGAGGCGCTGCTGCAGAACATGAAGGTCATCGTCGAGCGATGCGGTGGCTCGATGGACCAACTCATTGACCTGACCACCTTCTTGGTCAGCATGAAGGACTTCGCTGGCTACAACAGCGTCTACAACCGCTGGTTCGACGCAGCGACCGGCCCGACGCGTACGACCGTTGCGGTTGCGGAGCTACCCCACCCGCATCTCCTGATTGAGATGAAGGTGATCGCGTCAGTCGTGGACGCGACCGATTAAGCCACTCGCCAGCCCGCGCGGCTTGAGGATGTCGGTCTCGGCGTCCAGCATACGCGCCCGCTCCTTGGGTGACTGGTGGTCGAGACCCAGCAAATGGAGCACACCATGCGTGATCAGGACCACCAGCTCATCGCTTAGGCTGTGCCGCTGAGCTTGCGCTTGCTGCGCCGCCGTATCGACCGAGATGACCACGTCGCCGAGCGTCGGCGCCCAGTCGGGTACCGACCCAGCAAACTGCGGGAAACTCAGCACGTCAGTCGGCTGATCTTTACCCCGCCACTCGGCGTTCAGCGCCTGGATCTCGTCGTCCGAACAGAGCCGAACGCTCACCTCGATCGGCTGCGTGCGCGCCTCAGCCGGTACCCAAGCGGCGCAGATGCTCTTCGTCGTCCGGCGTAGCCTCTGGATCATCGACGCTGACGGACGGCTTGGGTGTGTTTTGAGGCTCGCGCTGATGCTGAGTCGAACTCGTGCTGACGTCACGACGCTCCTTCGCTGCGGATTCCTGATACTGCGGACGGTGGTGGTAGATGCCGCAGAGCACCTTATGGAACGCTTGGGCCAGGTTGTGGAGATCACGTAGGGTCAGGTCGCACTCGTCGAGCTGCCCCTCCGAGAAGATTTTGTTGGTGATCTTCTGGACCAACCCGCGCAACCGATCCGGGTTCGGGTCGGGCAAACTGCGCGCCGCAGCCTCAATCGAATCAGCGATCATCAGAATCGCTGACTCCGCGTCTTGAGGCTTCGGCCCGGGGTACGTGTAGTCGGCCTGCTCGACCCGCTCGCCCTCGGCGGCTTGTTCCTGAGCTTTTTTGTAGAAGTAGGAGATCACGCGGGTCCCGTGGTGCGTTGCGATGCCGTCGAGGATCTCCTCCTCGAAGCCGTACTTCTTCGCCATCTCCAAGCCTTCGGTCACGTGCTTGCGGATGATGAGCGCCGAGATCGAGGGCTTCACCTTGTCGTGCGGGTTCTCGCGCCCCTGGTTCTCAGCGAAGTACTCTGGATGGTTCATCTTCCCGATGTCGTGGTAGTACGCCATCACCTTGACCAGCAGGGCGTTGCGGCCCGTCGCAAGGGCTCCTGCCTCACTCAGCGCCGCCACCATCATCGAGTGATGGTGCGAACCGGGCGCACGCATCGCCAGCTCGCGCAGGACCGGATGCTCCATGGTTGCGAGCTCAGCCATCCGCAGGTTCGTCATGTACTTGAGCGCCCACTCGATCCCAGGTGTCGCCGCCGGGATCACCATCGCCGTGATCAAGCCGCCGAAAATCGACGTCAGGCCTTCATAGCCCATCTCTTGGCTGACGGCGCCGGAGACTAAGAGCGAGTAGCCCAAGCTGCACAGCCACCCTGCCAAGCCAGCCGCTAACCCGGCGCGCAAAAACTCCACGCGGCGATGCGCGCCGGCGATCAACGACGACCCCACGAATCCAGCGACCGCGATGGGAATCGACGCCCCGACCTCTCCGTAGAGGGCGTAGGCGAGCAACGGCGAGCTGACGACCACGAAGACGAGCGTCGAGGCACCGCTCAGCACAAACCCGATCACCAGCGCCCCGGCGCTCACCGGTACGAGCGGTCTCAAAATCGAGAGCGACAGGGACGTGTACTGGGCCGCAACGCTCTCGACGATCGACGAACCTACGGCGCACAGCGTCATCATCCCGACGAGTGTGATCACCATAAACGCGAGGTCGCGCGCATCCGGGCGGTAACGCTGGATATGGCGCTGGGCGAACCAGTGGACACACATCACCAACAACACGATCAAAAGCCCGGCGCCCAAGGCAGTCAGCCAAGCCGACACCGCTGAGCTCTCATTGAGCGCCCCCAGCAGCGCGACGTGCGCCGGCGTGATGGTGTCACCCTCACGGATCAGCACCTCGCCACGACTCACCGGCACCACCACCAGGGGAACTCGCTGAGCTGCGCTCTCGCGCTCTTGCCGCGTGGCGGCGGCGTTGAAGCTTGCGGTGGGCACCACCATCCGCCCCAACAGCTCGACCACCGCGCTGCGTGAACGACCGCTGACTTTCTCAAGCTTGGCTCGGTTCGCTAGCCGATCAAGCCTGGACCCCACCACCTCTGCGACTTGCAGCCGGAGCGCGCGTAAGTCATCAAGCGCCTCGACGGAGAGGCGTTTATCTTCACCGCTTGCGCCCGAACGCAGGACGATCCCGTTGGGCGCTCGCTGGCTCACCAGCTCGCGCTCGGCGACCACCGGCCGTCGATACACGGCGTGCAACATCTCGCTAAGCGCATCCGCCACGGGGCGATTGTAACCGAGCGGATCCAAGCCATCGAAGTCGACCCGGACGCCGGCGATGCCCAAGCTCCGCAGCGCCGATAACTGAACCCGTTTACGGTGCGTGTTAATCGCGTCAAGACCACCGAGCGCGCCCGGGTCAGCGCCTTCATCGAGCTTCGCCTGCAGCTCTTGACGCCGCCGCTCGATGCTCGCCATCTCAATCGCGAGCACGGAGTACGCCTCACGCAGCAGACGCGTCTGGCGCGCCACCAGATCCGGCTCATAATCGTAGACCGCCTCGACTTGGCGCTGCGCTGCCTCGCGCCGGCGCTCGGTCTCGACCCGATCAGGGACCCGCAGGGATCGCCAAGCGCGCACCTCGCGCCGCGCCTGCTCACCGACAGCCGGGATCTGCACCTTGGCGCTGGTGAGGTCTGGGCGCATCGCCAGCGTGCCGCCGATGACCAAGAAGATCAGCAGCGCCGAGATCACCCTCGGGGTCGGCTCGGCGCCTCGTCGACGAAGATCGGAGAGCATAGCACTCCCTAGCAGTCTGAGGGTCTCAAATACCGCCCTTTAGGTGGCGGCGCCAGTTCACAAATTGGCGAGCGGTTTGAGGTCATCGAAAGACGCGATCAGCGAGCGAGCGCGAGCGCAGGTTGACCCGCGGCGAGCGCTCCGTCACATGACGCAGCAGGAGAGACCGATGCCGACCCCGGGAGAACAGTTCGAAGCGCTCATCGCCATCATGGATCGCCTACGCGATCCAGGCGGCTGCCCATGGGACCAAAAGCAGACCATGGAGAGTCTTCAGCCCTACCTGATCGAGGAGGCCTATGAGTGCCTCGACGCCATGGAGCGAGGAGACCGTGACGAGCAATGCGACGAGCTCGGCGACCTGCTGCTCCAGATCGTTTTCCAGAGCCGCATCGCCAGCGAAGACGGCAGCTTTACCCTGAGCGACGTGATCCAAGCGATCAGCGACAAAATGATCCGGCGCCACCCCCACGTCTTCAGCGACGGAAGCGCCGAGGACGCCGAGGACGTGCTCACGCAATGGGAGGAGATCAAGCGGCGCGAAAAAGGCGACCAGCCGCGCAGCATCGTCGCCGGTATCCCCGTGTCGGCGCCGGCGCTTCAGCGGGCGGCTCGCCTCGGCGAGAAGGTGAGCCGCGTCGGGCTCGACTGGGACAGCGCCGCCGCCGTCCGTGAGAAGGTCAACGAGGAGCTCGGCGAGCTCGAGGAGGCCGCCCAGCGAGGTGATGCGGCGCAGATCGAGGAAGAGCTCGGCGACCTGTTGTTCACAGTGGCGCAGCTCGCTCGCCATCTCAAGGTTGAGCCAGAAGGAGCGCTGCGCAAGGCGACCCGGAAGTTTACCCAGCGGATCGAACACATCGAAGCGAGCTTAGATCAAGCGGACCAAACCTGGGAGCAGGTCGACGATGTCGAGCGGCTCTGGGACGAGGCGAAGTCGAGCTAACGCCGAAACCGACGAGCGATGCGCTCGGCCACGCCGGCGAGCTCATCCACGCCAAACATGGTCGCCGTGATCAGGTAAATGAACCCACCAAGGGCGATGATTCCGCCCAGCATACCCGCGGCCTCGAACCCACTACGCTGGTAGGGAAACCAGGCGCCGATCAGCCCGACGGGAACGCCCATAATGAGCGCCGCTAGGACACACTTCGCCGCCACCCTGCTCAGGGCATACGGTACCCAACTCTCGAGCTGAGGCAGCATCCAGCGCATCAGCAGGTACGCCTGCACGCTGGTAGCGAGCGCCAGCCCCATCCCAAGCCCTGCGATCCCAAAATAATACGCAAAGACAGCGCCTGAGATGGCGTTGACGACCATCGACCAGAACCCCGCTTGCACCGGGCGCTTCGCCTGCTTGAAAGCATAAAATATCTGCCCCACGACGCGCACGATCGCCACCGGGATCAAGGCGAGCGCCAACCAAAACAGCGTCCACGCCGTGAGCTCCACCGCCTCGTGTGAAAACTTACCGTGCCCAAACAAGACGATGCAGATGGGCAGCCCAAGGGCGATCAGCCCCGTCGCTGCGCCCACGTTCACCACGACGACGCTGTTGAACGCGCCTTGAAACAGCTCCGAGAGCGCCCGCCGGTCGCCTTTGGCGCGCAAGCGTGCAAAAGTCGGCTGGCTTGCGGTTGCGATCGCCACGGCGAACACCCCCAGCGCGAGCTCTTGCAGCCTCGAGGCGTTGTAGTACTGGGTCACCGACCCTTCCGGGAGGAAGCTCGCATAGGTTCGCAGCACGATAATGTTGATCTGGTAGATGGCGATGCCGAAGAGCTGGGGCAGCATCAACTGCCAAGCCTCCTTCAGATCCGCATCCTCGGGCTTCCAGACCGGCTTGATCGCAATCTTTCCTGCGATGAGGTCGCCGCTTAGGAGGGCAAGCTGTGCCAACCCACCGACGACGACCCCGACCGCTAATCCGTAGATCGGATCCGGGACAAAGCTCATCGGGACGATGGCGCCCAAAATGATGAACACGTTGAAGACCACGGGGCTCGCTGCTGAGGCGCCAAAGCGTCCGTGGCTGTTGGCAACGCCGCCAAAGAAGCCCACCACGCTGACCAAACCGAGGTACGGAAACATCCAGCGAGTCAAAGAGACCGTCAGGTCGAAGGCTTCGGGGTTGTCTCGATAACCTGCGGCAAAAAGGCTCACCAGAAGCGGCGCAGCCAGTATGCCCACCACGATGAGCGCTGCGAGCACGGCGATCCAGATCCCGAGCAGCGCACGAGCGTAGCGGCGCGCCGTCGCCTCGTCCGCGCGCTCGAGCCGACCGGCGTAGGTTGGAACCAAAACCGCAGCGACCGCCCCCTCGCCAACGAGTCGCCGAAACGCGTTCGGGATTGTCTGGGCGATGTAAAACGCGTCCGCTGTCCAGGTCGCGCCAAACAGGTGCGCAACCACGAGATCGCGAACGGCTCCAAAGACGCGACTGACCGCCGTCCACAGACCCACGACCACCGTGTTCTTAGCGACCTGGCGCTTTGGTTGCGGAGGCGACGTGCTCATCCGTGGCGTCGGTGAACCTTGGCACCGAGCCGCTGAAGCTTACGCTCGAGCAGCTCATAACCACGATCGAGATGGTAAATACGGCGCAGCACCGTCTCGCCCTCGGCCACCAACCCGGCGATCACGAGACTCGCCGAGGCGCGTAGATCCGACGCCGTCACGGGCGCGCCGCTCAAGCGACTCACCCCGCGCACCACCGCCTGATTCCCGTTGATCACGATATCGGCACCCATTCGCTGCAGCTCCGGCGCGTGCATGAACCGATTCTCAAAGATCGTCTCTTGGATGACCGAGCGCCCCTTTGCGACCGCCATCACCGCCATGAACTGAGCCTGCATGTCGGTGGGAAAACCAGGATGTGCCGCCGTCGTAACGTCAACCGCTCGCGGCCGCGCCGGCGCCTTAATTCGAACCGGCGCATAAGGCTCATCACCGAGGGTGGTGATCTTGCATCCCGCCTCACGTAGCTTGGCGATCAAGGCGTCGAGCGCGTGCGTCGGACAACGGTCCAGCTCGATGTGACCACCACTCGCAGCAGCCGCGCAGAGCATCGTGCCCGCCTCGATCCGATCCGGGCGTACGGTGTGCGTGCAGCCGTGTAGACGCGGCACGCCCTCGACACGAATCACCGACGTCCCGGCGCCCTCGATCTGGGCGCCCATCGCCTGGAGCAGATCCGCAAGCTCAACGATCTCTGGCTCGCGTGCGGCGTTCTCAATGATGCTCGTACCTTGCGCGAGCACGGCTGCCATCAGGGCGTTCTCAGTGCCGCCGACGGTCACCATATCAAAGACGATCGTCCCCCCGCGCAGCCCCCCGCGCGGCGCCTTCGCTACGACATAGCCGCCCTCGAGTTCAATCTTGGCGCCCAGGCGCTCCATCGCCTTGAGGTGTTGGTCCACAGGTCGTGCGCCAATGGCGCAGCCACCCGGCAGGCTCACCCGAGCCTCGCCATGGCGCGCCAGCAGCGGGCCGAGCACCAGCACCGAGGCGCGCATCGTCCGGACCAAGTCGTAGCTTGCGGTCGTCTCCTCGATCACCGGGGTGGTCAGATCAAAGCGCCCGCCGCTTCGCTGGGTCGCCTCGCATCCGAGCCCGACCAACAGGCGCGTCATCGTCTGAACGTCGACTAAGCGGTGCGGCACGCGCCGCAGATGGACGGTCTCTTCTGTGAGCAAGGTCGCCGCAATGAGCGGCAAGGTGGCGTTCTTCGCGCCGCTGATCTTGACCTGTCCCTCGAGCGGCTGTCCGCCGTGAATCTCTAAATAATCCATGGCTACAGCGGCTTGACGACGATGTTTCGGAACGACACGTCGGTCTTCCAGTTGTTGAAGGCGATCCGGTCGTGGCCTGGACCCCGCAGCGGCTTGTTGTCGACGCGCTCCATCATCAAGCGACCGTCAACGAACCACTCGATGCGCCCTCTCCGGCCGTCAAACGTTCGCCTGAGCCGGTGTTTGTACCAGTGGTCACGCTTCCAGGACCCCTTAAGCTCTTTTCGGTTTTTCTCGTGCTCATCTTGACGTGCGATCACCGAGATCGAGTTACTCCAGCCGCCCAGGATGGCGATATAACCTGACTCGTGACGCACCCCGTCGCCGCAGAACTCAATCTTGTGGTCGACGGCGGCGCTCTGCGCGCGCGCCTCAAAGCTGATCTCGAAGGCGTCCGGGATACGCCGCTTCAGCCACAACGGGTGGTTGTTCTGCTCGCCGAGCGAGCGGATGGCGCCGTTATCGACCGTCCAGGTCCCGCCGATCACCTCAAAGTCATCACCGCTGATGGTGTTGCCGATGGAGATCTTCCACTCCTGCTCCAAGCGCGGTGCGACCCCACCTTGAGGCATCCGGCAGCCGGCGGTGATGAGCAACAAGGCAAGCCCTGCTCGAATTATGCCCATAGCTACAATTCCCCTTTGCGCTTGCCATGCACACCAAAAAGCCGGCCGGGTCAACGCCCGGCTGACCGAGCACCGCGTAAAGTCGGCATTTTGCTTCGTTCGCTTGTCCGTAGCCAATCGCTGGATCCTGCGTTATGCGCCCCCCATGAAAATCTCGCTGGTTATCCCCTGCTACAACGAAGAAGAGTCTCTGCCTTATCTCGTGCAAGAGATCGATGAGGTGATCGACGCCGCTGGACTCGACGCTGAGGTGATCTTAGTCGACGACGGCTCGGCGGACCGCACCGCTGAGATGATCGCGGCGCAGGCGCATGAGAACCCACGCTACAAGGCGGTGATCTTTCGACGAAACCACGGACAAACCGCAGCGATGCAAGCGGGCATTGACCACGCGACCGGTGAGGTCATCGTCCCTCTCGACGCCGACCTACAAAACCCTCCGAGCGAGATCCCCAAACTGCTCGCCAAGCTCGACGAGGGCTACGACGTGGTCAGCGGCTGGCGAAAGGATCGTCAGGACAAAGCGCTCACGCGCAAACTGCCGAGTCGTATGGCGAACTGGCTGATCGGTAAAATCGGCGGCGTCCCGCTCCACGACTACGGCTGCTCGCTCAAAGCCTACCGGCGTGACGTGATCGAGAACGTACGTCTCTACGGGGAGATGCACCGCTTCATCCCGATCTACGCCAAGTGGCAAGGCGCCCGTGTCACTGAGCTGCCTGTGCTCCACCGTGCGCGAGAGCACGGGACCTCGAACTACGGTCTGAATCGAACCTTCAAGGTCTTGCTCGACCTCTTCGTGGTCAAGTTCTTAGGCGATTACGGACAAAAGCCGATCTACATGTTCGGCGGCTTCGGGCTGACGATGTGTTCGCTCGGGGTGCTGTGCGGCGTCGAGACCTTGGTCGAGAAGTTCGTGTTCGGGACGATGGTGCATAAGAACCCCGTGATCTTGCTCGCCATCTTCTTGTTCCTGATCGGTATTCAGTCGATCCTCATGGGCATCCTGGCGGACCTGCAGATGAGGACCTTCTACGAGAGCCAGGATAAGCGCACCTATCTGGTCAAGCGGCGAGTCGGTTTTGATGACGCCTGATCACGCTGCGACGCGCTGACCATGTGCGGTGTCCTCGCTTGGGTCGGTGTGCCCGGCTCTCAGCCCCGACGCGACCAGCTCGAACGTATGAACGATCGCATGACCCATCGCGGCCCGGACGGCTCCGGCGTGGACATCGTCGGTCACGTCGGATTGGCGCATCGGCGCTTGGCGATCATCGACGTCCATGGGGCGAAGCAGCCCATGCGCGGACCTCGAGGCGTGCGCATCAGCTTCAACGGCGAGATCTACAACTTTAGAGCCTTACGACGCGAGCTCGAAGCCTTAGGACACGAATTCGCGCTCGACTCCGACACCGAGGTCCTCGCTCACGCCGCAGCGCAGTGGGGGCCCGACTGCCTTGACAAGCTCAACGGCATGTTCGCCGTGGTCGTGGACGACGCCGAGCGCGGGCTGGTCTGGGCGGCGCGCGACCGAATGGGCCAGAAACCGCTCTTCGCCGTCAACGCCGGTTTGGTCCCGGGCCTTGTGTGGGGTTTCACCAGCGAGCTCAAAGCCTTCCACGCAGAGGACCACGCCCTTAACCGCTTTGACCGCGACGCCGTCGCGCGCTTCCTCGCCTACGACTTCGTCCCCGACAGCGAAGGGATCTTTGAAGGCGTCGAAAAGGTCCGCCCGGGAGAGGTCTGGATTCTCAACCGCGACGAGCCGCTCGGCGGCGTCGAGCGCAGACCGTACTGGTCGATCCCCTTCGGCGCCGAGGCGACCAGCACAGACGCCTTGACCGACCTGGACCAGGCGATCGATCGCGCCGTCCAAGCTCGCCTCGTCGCGGACGTCCCGCTGGGCATCTTCTTATCCGGCGGGATCGACTCGAGCTTGGTCACGGCTTACGCCATCCGGCACACCGACCCAGCTCAGCTCAAAACCTTCGCCATCGGTTTTCGTGAAAGGAGCTTCGATGAGAGCGAACACGCCCAAGCCGTCGCCGATCACTTAGGTGTCCGACATCACTGCAAGGTGATCGGGCCGGACGATCTGCTGGAGGTCGTCCCGAAGATCTTTTCATCGCTCGATGAGCCCTTCGCCGACCCGAGCATCATCCCCACCAGCATCCTAAGCCAGTTTGCGCGCGAGCACGTCACCGTGGCCTTAGGGGGTGACGGGGGTGACGAGCTCTTCTTGGGCTACGCCACCTTCGTCGCAGAGCAGCTCAGGCGCCCCTTCAACTGGGCGCCCCAAGGGCTCTGGCGCGCGGGGCATGCGCTGGCGGACCGGGTGCTCCCGACCGGCACGGGACACTACACCGCCGAGTACAAGCTCAAGCGCTTCCTGGGGGGGGCAGGGCATCCCCTGCCCGAGCGGCACCAAATCTGGATCGGCGGCGCGCTGCCGAGCGTCCTCGATGCGCTCATGCCCGACCGCGCCGGTGCGAGCCGTTACGAGCCGAGTCGAGCACTCTGGCAATCGAGCCAAGGGTCGCAACTGCAGCGCCTCTCGAGCGTGTATGCGGGCACTTATCTGGCGGCGGGTGTCCTGCAAAAAGTCGACCGAGCGAGCATGATGCACAGCCTGGAGGTGCGCGCCCCCTTCCTCGATCATCGCGTGGTCACGCAGGCGGCGCGCTGTCACGACAGTCTTCGAGTCAAGGGAACTCAGACCAAGGTCGCCTTGCGTCGCTTAGCCCAGCAGCACCTCCCCGAGGCGATCGTGAAGCGACCGAAGAAGGGGTTCGGGATCCCGCTCGCAGCCTGGCTTCGAGGACCGCTCAAAGATTGGTCAGGCGAGCTGCTCGATCCGGCGCTGCTTAGGCGACATAACCTCGTGCGCCCTGCGGTCGTCGAGAAGCTGCGTAACGAACACCTAAGCGGCAAACGCAACCATGCAAAGATCCTCTGGAATCTCTGTGCGCTCAGCGCCTTTGCGGAGACGACGGGGCGATGAAAAGCTTGCCCAAAATCCTGGTCGCAACCCTTGCGGTCTCGCTCTTCGTCGTGATCGCAAGCGAGTGGCAGCGCGCGACGTCACCGCTGCCAGAGGCGACTTGGGAAGCCGCCGCAAAATACCTGATCAAGCACGCAAAGGACGACACCGTTTTGCTGCACAACGGCGGCAGCACAGAAGGCCTCGAGGTGCTCCAAGCAGCCGGCCTGACCGTGCGGCTCGCACTCCCTGAACCTAGGGGGCGCATCCGGCGCTTGTGGGTGATCGGGCGCCACCGATTTTTGGAGCAAGGTCTCGGCGAGCTGTATGCTGAGGAGATGCCCAAAGCGGATCGTCCGCAAGGGCTCTATCTGACGCATTTTGCGCGCGCCGCGGGCAGCGCGCTGTGGCGAGCACAAGACCACCTGCTCAGCGCCTCGGTGCGAGCTGCTGGCAAAGCGTGTCGTCAACCCCACAACGGGGGGGTGCGCTGCGCTCATTTACCGGACTGGATGCACGTCTCACCGACTCGCCTCAACCGCTCCGGGGCAACCCATGACTGCCTCTGGGCTCATCCCCCTTCCGAAAATCGCGAGTTGACGATCCGCTATGATCAAATCCCGAGCGGCGCGCTCGAGTTCGAGCATGGCTTGAGCGACACGGCCTCGCGCTCAAGCAATCGCCAACCCGTGCAGGTCGAGCTCCGCTGGGAGGGCGGGAAAGCCTCCCTGAAAGCCGGCAACAACGACGGCTGGCGGCGCTCGACCCACCAAGTGAAAGGCTTCCTCGAGGTGCGTGTTCGGGCGCGAGCGGATGGGCAGCGCCATCATTGTTTCCGGGGGACCATCCGATGAGCCCGCGCCATCAACTGCTCCTGATCGGGGTACTCAGCTTCAGCGCGGCGGTTGCGACGCTCCCAACGGTCGGGATCACCGACGACGACGACTTTTACCAACACGCAGGTCACGCCTACGTACGCTGGGGCAAAAAGCTCCTGACGCAGCCGACGCAGGCGCTGCGCCGAACCCAGATCGACGCGCACTTCAGCCACAACCGAGAGCATCCACCGCTCGCCAAATACCTCATCGGCGCAGGCCGCTTGCTCGGTCACGACCTGCTCGGTTGGTGGTCGTCGCCGCAGGCGTCGAGGCTGGGAATCTGCGCCATGTTGGCGCTTGCGATCATGGTCACATTCGGCTTGACGTACTCACGTGCTGGGCCACTCGCCGCCTGGTTCGCGGGGCTCGCCTTGCTGCTCTTTCCGCGCTTCGCGTTCCATGGGCGCGTGCCCACCTTAGACATGACCGTCGCTGCAACGACGAGCGCTTTCTTACTGTGCTTCTGGCACCTGCACCGGAAACCGGGCTGGCGGGCGCCCGTCATCATGGGGCTGGTCTTTGGCTTGGCGCTGGCGAGTAAGCTCAACGCCCCCTTCGCCTTGATCGGGTGCGGCCTTTATTGGCTCATACAGAACCTCTGGACCGCAACGAAGCAGTCGGACGGGTTGAGGCTGCCCGTGGTCCCGCTGTGGATGATCGTGGTGCCCAGCGTCGGCTTCGCCGTCCAGATCGCGCTCTGGCCTCATATGTGGACGGACACCATCAGCCGCTACGGCGCCTATGTCAGCTTTCACACCAAACATTACCCCATCTACCTCTTCTATGAGGGGCAGATCTGGGATCGCCCGTTCGCCCCATGGCACGCGCCGTTCAAGCTCGCGTGGGCTGCGCTCCCCACGCTCACCTTGGTCAGCGGTCTGGTCGGCTTAGCGGCGCTTGTCGGTCGCTTTGGGCGTCAAGACGAGGACGGTCGCTTTGCGCGCTTCTTGCTGATCCACGCCGTGGTGGCGATCGGCACCGTCGCCTTCTCACCCGTCCCCAAATACGGCGGTGTTAAACTGTTTCTCCCTTTCTTTCCGCTGTTCGCCGTCGCCGCAGGCATCGGCTTTGTCCAGCTCCGCCAAGCGCTAACCCAAGTGGTGCATCAACGCTTCGGTTCCGCAGCTTGGGGCGTCGCGCTCGCCGCCGTGATGCTGAGCACAGGGCTGATCGACACCGTCCGTTTCAGCGGGCACGAACTGAGCAGTTACGGTCATCATGTTGGCGGTCTTCCGGGCGCCGTGACACGCGGCTTTGAGCGACAGTATTACGACATGTTCGACCCTAGCCTCACGCGCTGGCTCAACGAGCAGCCCGCGTCCGCTCGAGTTCATTTTGAGCCAAACCACAAGGAGTACGTCCGCTCAGCGCCCTACATGATCCGGCGGGGTGACCTAAGACCGGACCTGCGGCTCAGCCACGCGCAGTCGGCGGAGATCGTGATCCTCACCCACGAGCGGCGCTGGCGAACGTTCAGTGACCTCGCGCTCACGCTCTCCGGGCGACCGGTCCTGCACCAGCACGAGGTGGACGGTGTTGTGCTGTGGACAGCTTACGGGAAGAAGTAAGCCGAGATAGCGCCTCTAGACGACGCCCTCGGCGCCTTCGATCAGCGCCTCAAGAAAGCCTTGGTCCGCCGGGTCGATCTGTAAAAACTTGACCGCTAGGCCGCTCGCGGTCGCACGCACGACCTCCCCTTGGGCGAGGATGACGCGTGAGCCATCGCGCGGGAGGAAGCGGAGCAGGATCGTCGAGACATTGGCTGGGGGTTGGTCACAGTGAATGAACAAGCCGCCTGCCGAGATGTTGGCCGAGTAGTCTGTTTCGTAGCGCTCGAACGGCGAGAAGCGGTACTGGATAAGCAACGGGATGGCGGCGCGTTTGTGCTCACGCTTATCCGCTCCGGTCATGCGTTCCCCCTCACGGCGTCGAGTGATGTCGCCCCCATAAGATCGCGCTGAATCAGGCTCTCGGCAATTTGGACGGCGTTGAGCGCAGCGCCCTTGCGAAGGTTGTCGCTGACCACCCAGTACGCCAGCCCGTGCTCGACCGAGCGGTCACGCCGCAAGCGTCCAACCAGGACCATGTCCTCACCGGCGATGTCTGCGGTCGTCGGCGTCGCGAGGTGACTCTCGCGATCGGTCACCAAAACACCGGCGTGATCCGCCATAGCCTGCGCCGCCGCTTCAGGGTCAAGGTCACCCTCAAACTCGACATTGACCGAGAGCGAGTGACCGATAAACACCGGGACCCGCACCGCCGTCGCTGAGATGGCGATCCGCTCATCCGAGAGGATTCGGCGCGTCTCACGAACGATCTTGCGCTCCTCCTCGGTGACCCCGTCTTCGTCGGGGGCGCCGATGAGCGGCAGGCAATTGAACGCGATGCGCTCGGAGAAGGTCTTGATGTCCGGCGGGATCCCATTGAGGAGGTTACGGACCTGGCTCTCGAGCTCATCCATACCCGCTTGACCGGCTCCACTCACCGATTGGTAGGTGCTGACCACCACGCGCTTGACCCGCTGCAGCTGGGCGAGCGGGAACAGCGTCTGCACCAAAGCGATGGTCGTACAATTGGGGTTGGCGACGATCTGCTTTGTGGCCTCCCGCAACCGGTGGCTGTTGATCTCGGGAACCACCAAGGTGCAGCCCTCGTCGCCTCGGAAAGCCGAGCTGTTGTCCACGACCCAAGCGCCCGCCGCAGCGAACTCCGGCGCATGCTTCAAGCTCAACTCGGACCCGGCTGAGAAGAGCGCAAGATCAAAAGACTCGCTGCGGTTTCGCGCATCGAGCGCTTCGACGGCGATGTCCTCGCCACCAAACGAGACAAACTCACCGGCTGAACGCTCCGACGCAAAGGCGCGCACGGACGCCGCCGGGAAGCGGCGCTCTTCGAGGATCGTCAGGAGCTCTCGCCCCACAGCTCCGGTGGCGCCGACGACGGCGACGCGGAGCCCGGTCGAGGTCACAGCGCGTTCCCGCAGCGGTCCTCGGTCTCGGGGGTGATCGCTGGCGCCGTCAACCGGTCTTCATCGGTCGTCGCCTCGACAACGACGATCTCTGGCTGCGATGAGCGGCTCCCGTTGGTGACGACGAGTCGAAAGAGGTAGGTCCCCGCCACGTCCGCCGTGATCCCAAACTGAACCGACGCCAGCTGGTTCGTGTCGGGCGCAACGGCGCTGCCCTCAGGCTTCTCGAGGAGCGTCCAAGAGTACCCTAAGCCCCCGGTCGCCGTCTCCTCGGTATCGCACGAACGCAACCCCGAGAGCGTCGTGCTCTCGCCAACGAGGATCACTCGGTCGTCGCCGGGATCAGCGATCAGCGCCGTTAGGCTACCGGACCCCGCCGGTGCTGCGCAGCCGGAGCCCACCAAAAGAACTAGACATAGCGTCACGGATCGCATCTGAAAGGGTCCCCTCGTTCACGCCTGTTCGACGTGCTGCACGATAAGGAGCCGTTCACCATTGCGCAACGTTCATTTCGCTCTGCGGCTCGGCTACGACGGCCAACCCTTCTGCGGCTGGCAGCTGCAGGGGCCACACCCGTCCGTTGCGCAGGCGGTCTTGGACGCCGCCGCGCCCCTGTTTGAGGGGACCCCGCGGCTGCTCGGCGCCTCGCGCACGGACTCCGGGGTTCACGCTCGTGACCAACGTGCTCTACTCGCCGGGGACGCGCGCGTCGACGCGCAGCGCCTCATGATTGCGCTCAATGCGCGACTCCCAGCGCAGGTCCGCGTCTACGAGAGCGCCGAGGTCGAACCCGATTGGCACC
This sequence comes from Myxococcota bacterium, assembly GCA_036338695.1. Classification (GTDB taxonomy): domain Bacteria; phylum Myxococcota; class UBA4151; order UBA4151; family UBA4151; genus CACGMS01. The sequence continues at coordinate 19,092 of JAYZBQ010000059.1, read as the reverse complement.
CGAAACAGGGGGTCTTTGGTAAACGCTATGTCTACAGGATCTGGTGCGGCGGGGCCGCACCACCGTCGCTCGAGCCCCTCTGCTGGCTACGCCCAGGTCGCCACCGGCTCAACCTCGACGCGATGAATCAAGCGGCTGAACTGCTGACCGGCGAGCAGGATTTTGAGAGCTTTCGCTCGACGCATTGCCAAGCAGCGCATGCACGGCGCGCCCTTTGGTATCTCCGCGCCAAGCGCAACATAGACCACCCCGACCTGCCACCTGGCGAACAGGCTGGGTGGTTGATCGAGCTCGACGTTCGAGGCAACGCCTTTTGCCACCACCAAGTGCGGATCCTTGCGGGGACGCTGGTCGACGTCGGGCGCGGTCACACAGCGCCTGCGGACGTCGCCCGGATCCTCAGTGCTCGTGACCGGCGCAGCGCGGGGATCACGGCGCCCGCTAAAGGGCTGACGCTCTGGCAGATGTACACCGTCGGCCAAGAAGAAGAGGCGCAGCTGCCCAGCGGGCTAAGCTGGCCTGGAGCGCCTTGGCGAGTGAGTCCATGACGGCGCTGTTCCCGTTCGTCGCCGTGCTCATCGTCACGGCGCTGGCGCCGTCCAGCCTGCTCGACCTGCTGGGGGTGACCTCACCTTGGGCGACGCCGCTCATCGCTGCGGGCGCCTCGGCGCTCCTTTGCCGATCCCCAAGCTCTGCTGCCGGCTGCGCTTTGAGCGCGGTCCTCACCCTTGAGGCGCTGCTGTGGATGCAGGGGCAGAGTGAAGCCCTGCAGGCCGCTGCCCATCTGGCCACAGCGGGTCTGCTCGGCGCCGTATTTGCCTTGACCCAAGGTTCTCAGGCTGACAATAGCGCCACCTCGCAGGCTCAGGGGGGACCCCGTGCGGCCAGCGATGACGAAGAATGAGGTAGCCAATGAAGACTGAATCCATTCGCGAGCAAGATGTCGAGCGTAACTGGTACGTCGTGGACTTGGACAACAAAGTCCTCGGGCGCGCCGCAACCCGCATTGCGACCGTCCTGCGCGGCAAGCACAAGCCCTTCTTTACACCCAACGTGGACTGCGGCGATCACGTCGTCGTGATCAACGCCGAGAAGGTCGCCGTGACCGGGAACAAAGAAGAGGACAAGGTCTACTACTGGCACACCAACCACCCGGGCGGAATCAATAGCCGCACGGTCAAGGCGAAGCGTGAGACCGACCCGGCGTTCCTGATCACGAACGCTGTCAAAGGGATGCTGCCCAAGGGTCGCCTCGGGCGCGCCATGCTCAAGAAACTGCATGTATACACCGGCGCCGAGCACAGCCACGATGGTCAAGCTCCGCAGCCGCTGGAGATCTGATCCATGTCTCGTATCTACGCTACAGGTCGACGCAAAACGGCAACCGCTCGAGTGTACCTCACCCCGGGCACGGGCAAGGTGACCGTCAACGGGATGCCAGCCAACCAATACTTCGGACGAGCGGTCCATCTGCTCATCCTCAACCAACCCTTCGACGTCACCGAGACCAGCGAGAAGTTCGACGTCGTTGCGCGCTGCGATGGCGGGGGCAAAAGCGGTCAAGCGGGCGCGCTGCGGCACGGGATCGCTCGGGCGCTCAACAGCCTCGACACCGAAAACTTCCGACCGGCGCTCAAGAAAGCGGGGCACCTGACCCGAGACGCTCGCATGGTCGAGCGTAAGAAATACGGTCAGCCCGGCGCTCGTAAGAAGTTCCAGTTCAGCAAGCGCTAGCGCCTCGACGGTCAGCGCAAACCAACGACGCTCGCCTGTGGGGCGAGCTTCGTCGTTTTTGGACTCTGCGCCCGCGCACCCATCGTAGGCGTTGATCGAGCCGGTCACCGCTGATAGCGTGCCCCTACGGAGACTTCATATGACGCCGACCCTCATCGCTAGCCTCGCGCTCGCCGCACAGCCGATTCAACCCGCTTTTAGCTACGACCGACCGTTCGTCTACAATTCGGCGGCTACCCTCGAGAAGGACAGCTTCTTGTTCCCCTTGGTGGCGAGCTACTTCTCGCCTCAGATGATTCGGCGTAACTCGGCCTTTGGGCTCACGGACGACCTCACCATCGAGAGCTCGCTGCTGCTCTTCATGACGGGCATCACCAACATGCGCATCAAGTCACGCATGGTGAACACGCCCAACTTCATCTTGTCGCTAGCGCCTGAGCTCGTCTACTCACCCGATTTTGATGGTCAAAATCAAGACTACACGGTCCTTGGTATCTCGATGCCGATGACCATCAAAGTCAACAAAGGGACCTTCTTGTCCGTCTCGCCGGGCTATCGGGCGGCGACGAAGGGGATCACCGGGATGCGCCAGGACGAAGCCGAGGACATCCTCCGCTTTGGCGTGAACCAGCCGTGGGTGGACGTCGACTACTTGCGCGTCATCGACGATTACAGCGCGGTCGCCTTGCAGGTGCACTACACCCTACCAGTCGGCGGGACCACGCTCGACAACGGCTCAGTCCTTGAGCCGCTCCCCACCTTTACAGGGAAAATGGAATACCTCCGAGCGATCGGTCAATCGACACGTATCGGCGTCGCCGTACTCTACAACCCGCTCTGGATCCCCATGAATCGCGTGGCTCCCGAAGGACGACCGGACGCCGACTTCCTGCCGCAGCTGTCGATCTGGTGGCGGATCCCTGTCGGTAAGAAAGCGCAGAAGAAGAAGAAAGCGGCGCGCCCGGCAGCAGCCGCAGGCAGCGTAAAGACCAGCGCCGCCGCCGAGCGCCTCCGCAAGGCCCCCATCGCGCTGCCGATCCCGGCAGCACCCGCTGCGCCCGCCGCTGCGCAGCCAGCGCCTGCTCCCACGCCGGCGCCCGCCCCAGCGCCTGCGCCCCAGCCGGAGCCCGCCCCGGCGCCCGCTCCCCCCACACCGGACGATAAATAGGCGAACCGATCATGCGAACACTCAGTGCGCTGACCGCCTGCCTGGCACTCAGCGGGTGCAAAAGCTGCACGTCGTCGTCGCAGCCAAAGACCACTCCAGACGCCGGAGCGGGTATCGCTCCGATTGCGGTGACCGCCGCTCAGCCCGACGCAGGAAATAAACCGGCGGCTGCAGACCTTATGGTCGAAAAGCATCAGGAGCTGGCGCTCGTGGCGAGAGGCTATGCGACCATCCCGGCGAAACCACGCCCCCTGCGCCCCGAAGACGCCCGGGCACGTAAAGGGCTTGCGCAGGCGATCAGCGGCTTGCGCTATGCGGTGACTGGCGAAGACAAGGTGATCGTGATGCCGCAGAGCCCTGCGCAGCTCCCGCCGCACCAGATCGAGCGCTCCCAAGAGCTTGGGCTCAACGTGGCGACCATCACGCTGCGCGTCCCCAACCCAGGGGGCACCGCCGCCATGGCGACCGGCAAAATCACCATCGGTAAGGTCAAGCCGAGCGCGACGCACATCCAGCGGGCACGTCTCGATGCGATCGAGCGGATCGCGAAACAATCGAGAGGCTCAGGGCAGATCCTCCCCATCTCAGCGACCGCCCCCCGGGTGGTCGACGGCGTGCTCTCGTTGGAGGTCAGCGCCCGAGTCTTCCGCGACGGCACCCCGTGAGCCCGGCTCTGATCGGAGCGTTGGCGCAGCGGTTTGGTGAACGCTGTGTCGTCGCCGACCCTGAGCGCTGCGCTCGCTACGCAGGCGACTGGAGCGGCCTGTCGCCGCAAACCCCTGAACTCGTCGTGCGACCGGAGACCACCGAGCAGGCGGCTGAGTTGGTGGCGCATCTTTACCAGCTCGGCGTGCCCGTAACGTTCCGCGGCGCGGGGACAGGCAAGGCGGGGGGGTGCATCCCTAGCCCCGGATCGGTGGTGCTCTCGACTGAGCGCATGAACGGGGCGCCGATCGTGCGCGCCGACGATTTGGTCGTCTCGTGCTCGGCAGGGACGCTCGCCGCTCGGTTGGACGAGGAGGCAGCCGCTCACGGGCTCTTCTATCCACCGGACCCAAACAGCCTTGCGATCAGTTCGATCGGCGGGAACGTGGCGACCAACGCCGGCGGACCCAAAGCGGTCAAGTACGGCCTGACCGGGCACTACCTGCTTGGGCTCACCTATGTCGGCGCGCAGGGCGAGGTCGTTCGCACCGGCGCCGACACCATCAAATCGGTGGCCGGCACCAACCTGTCGGGCTTGCTGCTCGGTTCGGAAGGGACCTTCGGGCTCATCACCGAGGTGACGATGCGGCTGGTCGCTCGCCCTCAAACCGTGCAGACGGCGCTGCTAACCTTCGAGAGCACCGCCGCAGCCGTTCAGGCTGTCGGCGCGTTGTTTCGCAGCGGCGTGATGCCGAGGTGTGCGGAGCTGCTCGATGAGATCAGCTGCGACACGATCAGCAACCTAGAGCAACATGCGCTGCCCCAAGGGTGCCAAGCGGCGCTGATCCTCGAGACCGACGGCACCGAAGATCAGTCGCTCGATGAGCTCCTGACGCTTACCAAGGCGGCGCAGCCTCTAGAGACGATGGTGGCTCAGACACCGAGTCAACGCGAGCGGATCTGGGCGCCTCGCCGAGACCTCTCGGTGGCGCTGCGCGACCGCCGGGCGCTCAAGGTCAGCGAAGACATCGCCGTGCCGCGCGGTCAGCTTGCGACGGCGGTCGAGCGTATCCGCGAGGCTGCGTCAGCCACCCCCTTTGAGGTCGCAACCTACGGACACGCAGGTGACGGTAACCTCCATGTCAACATCCTCTTCGATCGTGAAGCCCAGCGCGCCGAGGTCGAGGCGCTCCAAGACCACGTCTTTCGGATCGCCATCGACCTGAGCGGAACGATCACCGGTGAGCACGGCATCGGCTTGGCGAAACGTCACGCGTTGCCATGGGAAGCCGGCGCGGCGCGCATGGCGCTTGAGCATCGGCTCAAAGCGGTCATGGACCCCAAGCTGCTCTTCAACCCTGGCAAAGTATTAGGAGCATGAACGCTCAAACCCACACCATCGGCTCGATCCTGAAGGTCAGCGAAGCCTGGCTGGCGCAGCGAGGAGTCGACCAACCCAAGGTCGACGCCGGGACCCTGCTGGCACACGCACTCGGGATGAAACGTCTCAATCTCTACCTGCAGACCGACCGACCGCTCAATGAGCCTGAGCTCGCAGCTTTTCGCCCGCTCTTGCAACGGCGCGGGCGGCGCGAGCCGGTCAGCCGCATCTTGCAGCGAAAAGGGTTCTGGAATCATGACTTCTTCGTTGACGGCGACGTGCTCTCACCGCGCGCAGACTCAGAGCAGCTCGTCGCGCTCAGCCTCGAGCTGGAGCTGCCCACCGAGGCGAAGGTCTTGGACCTATGCACAGGGAGCGGTTGCCTAGCGATCAGTTTGGCGGCCGAGCGACCGCAATGGCGGGTCGTGGCGAGTGACATCAGCGAGCCGGCGCTGGCGGTCGCGCGGCGTAACGCCAGGGAGTGCGTACCGGACCAAACGCTTGAGTGGGTGCACGCCGATGGGCTTCAAGGACTCGGTGTGGGCTTTGACCTGATCGTCTGCAACCCGCCCTACATCGGCTGGTCCGAGCGACCGACGCTCGACCCGGAAGTCGCCCATCACGACCCGGAGTTGGCGCTGTTCTCAGGGGACGATGGCCTCGACTTGATCCGGCGATTGATCCCGGAATCCAAGGATCATCTCAGCGAGCGCGGTTGGCTGCTCATGGAGCATGGTCATCAACAAGGTGACGCGCTGCGCTCGCTCTTTCACGACGCAGGGTTTTATGACGTGGCGACGCACCGAGACCTCGGACAGCGCGAGCGCGTCACGCTAGGGCGTCGGTCCCCCATCGATCAAACGGCCTAATCCCATCCCTTTGAGCGCACGCACGCTGCGCTCGACGCTCGCCTCATCGTGGACCAAACGATCCAGCCGGGGTACGGGTGGCTGCGCAGCGCTCGGGATGGTTGCGCTCGGGCCTGCCTCCTCGCCCATCGGCGCTGCAACCGAGATCGTCTCGATTCGCTCACAGCGGCAGCTGACGAGCGTCCAGACGAGCAGCCACCAAGGTCTCACTTTTTACTGCGCCAGAGCGTCTGCGCGATGTCGTCCGCCTCGTCCTCTTCTCGCCGGCGCTGGATCACTTGCTGTTCCTTCTCCCACTTCTCGCGGTGTTTGATCAGGGCTTCTTCGTCCTGCTTTGCTTTGACCATGGCGGCGTTGGCCTCGCGGACCTGCTGGCGCGCCGCTTCGAGCGCTCGCTCCGCCTGCGCCACCGCCTCGAGCGCCTCTTCCAGCTCGGCGACCAGCCTCTTGATGTACTGCTCGCGCGACTGAATCTTGCCGATCGTCAGCCCCTCGCCGGCGTAGAGTTGCGCCTTCGCCTCCTCGACGCGTGCGCGGCAAGCAGCCTCAAACTTCTGCGCCGCCTCGACATGCTGCTCCGCCTTTTTCTGTGCCGACTGTGCGACGGCGAGCTGTTGCTCAGCCTCCTCCCGGGCGCGCTGGCGCAGCTTGAGCAGCGCAGCCAACCGATAGGCGTCCGCCATCGCTAAACCCGATCAGCGAAGAGCTGGACAAGGTCCTCACGCGTCGCGCCGAGAATTTGCGACTCTTCCGTCCCTTGCCTCAGGAAGGTTTCGACCTCTTCGATCCGGTCGATGGCGTAGTCGGTTGCGTCATCCGAGCCGTACTCGTAGGCGCCGAGTAAGATCAAATCGCGCTGTTTCTCGTAGGCAGCCAACACCTCTCGCAGCGCAGCAGCAGCGGTGCGATGCTCGGCGTCGACGATGCCGTTCATCACGCGACTCAACGAGGGCAGCACGTCGATCGCCGGCCAGTGATTGCGGGCGCCGAGGTCGCGGTTGAGGATAATGTGCCCGTCGAGGATCCCGCGCACCTCATCGGCGATCGGCTCCTCCATATCGCCCGCTTGGACCAAGACCGTGTACAAAGCCGTGATCGAGCCCAGCGCTGAATTGCCCGTGCGCTCCATCAAACGCGGAATCTGGGCAAACACGGACGGCGGATAGCCTTGTCGAGCGGGCGGCTCACCGAGCGCCAGTCCGATCTCCCGCTGCGCACGGGCAAAGCGCGTCGAGCTGTCCATCATGAACAGCACTTTGGCTCCTTGATCGCGAAACCACTCGGCGATCGCCGTGGCAACAAACGCTGACTTCAGGCGCACCAACGACGGCGTATCGGACGTTGCGCAGACGACGACCGATTTCTTCATGCCCTCCTCACCGAGGCTCTCCTCGATGAAGTCGCGGACCTCGCGGCCACGCTCGCCGATCAGACAGACGACCACGACCTCCGCCTCGGTATTGCGTGCGATCTGTCCCATCAAGGTTGACTTCCCGACGCCGGAGCCAGCGAAGACGCCGATGCGCTGTCCCTCTCCTACCGTGAGCAGTCCATCGATGGCGCGGATCCCCATGGAGATCGGCTTGGAGACTCGCTCTCGGGTCAGCGGGTCAGGCGCCGTGCGATCGATCGACCACGGCTCCAAGCCATCGACGCTCTCAAGCGCGGGACCACCGTCCATAGGGCGCCCTAAGCCATCCAGCACGCGCCCCAAGAGGCCCCAGCCGGCGCGCACCTCAAGCGGCCGCCCTGTCGGAACCACCTCAGAGTCCGGCCCGATCCCCGAGGCCTCGCCGAGTGGCATCAGCATCACCAAGTTCCCCCGAAAGCCGACCACCTCACAGGTGATCACGCGGCCCGAGTCCGGGTCGCTCACCTCACAGACTTCACCGATGCGCACCCCCGTCACGGAGGCCTGCAAGACCAGCCCCGTGAGCTCGTGGACTGCGCCGCGCAGGCGAACAGGGCGCGCCGTACGCACGACATCCGCCAGGCGTGGAAGCCCGGTCTGAAATCCGGACTCAGCCTCCTCGTTCACCTCCTCGCTGGTGAGCTCGCCGAGCTCAAAGTCCAGGTCGTTGTACGCAATGCGCCACTGTGCGTCCGGCCGCGGATCAAACCACGGCTGCGTCCGAGGTGCGTCCTCCTCAGGATGGGTCAGCGTGGCACGATCACGCCGCTGAAGCTCACTGAGGCGCTCGTCGAGCGTGGCGACCGCCTCTGGGCTCAGCTCGCTGCGTCCGATCACGCGCTGCGTCGCCTCGCTTAGGATCTGCTCGACCGTCACCCGACTCGACTTCAGGGTGGTGTCACGCTGAATCAGCGCCTTGAGCAAGCGCCGCCCCGCCTCGACCTCGGTGTCTTGAGCGGCTTGCGCGCGCTGCTGCTGACGCATCTGCTCGGCGCTGTTCTGCGCGCGCTCCAAGATCACACGCGCCCGGTCGATGGCGCGTGCACGCAGGACACCCAGGCGAGCGCCCTCTTCGACCTCAGCGCGTGGGATCACCCGACTGCGGCGATAGCTCATCGGTCGACCCCCTCAAACAAAGCGCTTAGCTGCGTCTCAAGGCCAACGTCGAGCACGCCGGCGTCGGTCTCCACGACGCAGCCGTCGAGCGCCAGCGAGATGTCCTCTCGGATCTCGATCGTCCGCGCCCGACCGAGCACGGCGACCAGGCTGTCACGGTGCGTCTGAAGATACTGCGCTCGGTCCGGGTGAACCCTCAGGAAGATCTCGCGCCCGCGGCGCATGGCGCGCAGGCTGTGCCTGATCATATCGAGGAACCCGTCCGCGTCAGCGACCTCGGCGCGCAAGAGGTCCTCGACAAGGGTCTGAGCGGCCCCCTGAATCCGTCGATCCGTCTGCTCGATCAGCTGCCGCTCGAGCTCTTGGACTTGATCCAGCATGCCCTGAGCCTCCTGGCGACCTTGCTCATAGCCTTCATGCCCAGCCTGGCGTACTAAAGCCTCAGCTTGCTCCTCGGCCTCTTCGACACGCCGCGCCACCTGCGCTCGGCTCGGCTCGGCTTCCCCTTTCGCGGCCTTGATGATCCTCGCCATCATGCATCCCCTGGGAGCCAGTCGAGGTGTGTGAGCAGGCGCTCAGCAAAACCCTCCTCCGGCTCGCGCACCTTGTCCGTCATCAGCTCCAGCTCTTGCACCCAACGGCGCGGAAGGTACAAGAAGTAGCTGCGCAGATGCGCCGCATAACGCTCCACGATCAGAACATGTGCGAGCTGCCAAAGCCCTGCCCGCAGGTGGAGATCGTCTGCCTTTTGATCAACGCCTGCGCCGCGCCCCCAGAACCGCTCGGCACGCTCCACGCGAACGTCTTCCATCGTGTCGGCTGCTTTCAGCTCCTCTTGCACCAAGGCTCGGTCCTCTGGCTCCATCGTGGCGATAAAGCGAGCGAGCGCTGAGCGGCCGACTCGGTACAAGCCAAGCGCCGCCTCGACCCGGCCCAGCGCACGCAGCCGAAGCTCCAGCGCCGCCACGTCGATCTGTGCGCCTCGCTGAAGGTCCGGAAGCAGCGTCTGAATACGGCGGTCTAAAACGTCGCGACAGCGAACCAGCCAGAGCTGCTCCACGCTCGCCGTCGTCTTCCGGTCGGGCATCGCCTCACGCACCTTGCGGGGCAGGAGCTTGACGACCGTGCGACGGACTGGCGTCGGCAAGTAGACCAGGGCAGCAGCCACCACATGGGGTTCCTCACCGCGCAGCGCCTCGACGATCCAGGACGGGTCGATGCCCTCGAGGCCACGACGTAGCCGCGAGGCACTCAGCCGCCGCGCCTCTCGCCCGGCGAAGGCGACGCGCTGCTCGCGGGGCAGATCGAGCACCTTCTGTACCGCTTCGCTTAGCTGCTCGATTCGCTCGGGAGGTAACCCCTCGAGATGACCTAATCCCCCGCGCGTCCCAACCGCCCAGACGAGCGCTGCGTCGCGCGCAGGATCACTCACACCGACGCCTCTCGCCGCCGTCGCATCACCACGAGGCCTAAACCGGCTAAGCTCAGGAGCGAGACGCCGAGCAGACCGAAGACCACCGCGCGGAAACGCCCCCGACTGCTCGGATGGACGCGGACACCAAGGAAGCTCACGGTCGGGTCACCCTCGACCTTCTCAAACACATCAGCGATGGCTGGCCGGGCGACGACAACGACATCATTCGGGCTCAAGCCCGGAATCGACGCAGCGACCAACGAGCGACAGTCCCCCTCGTCAAGCGGGGGCTTCTCGCCAGCTTCCGACTTCACGAGGTAGCGGTAGACGACCGACGCGGTGGCCCGCTCCGCCGGCGCGTCGACGTCACGCAGTGGGTCGTCTTCGGGTAACACCACGGTCACGTGTGCGTCTGCGACACCCGGCACCATCCGCAGCTTCTTCTCGACCTCACCCGAGAGCGCAGCGATCAGCCGCGCCCGCTCTTGCATGGCGGTGGGGATCAACCCTGGGTCGGCCGAGAAGGTCTCGGACATTCCCCGGCTCTCGCGGCGCGGCAGGTCATGACGGACCAACAAGCGCCTCGCCTTACTCGCCTCCCCTGGGCTCACCTCAATAGAGAAGCTGGGTGTACGCGCCTTAAGATCTCGCACCTTGACCGCCTCGATCCCAGCGTTCTCGAGCAGCACCTGGATCTGCGTCGCTTGTCGTTCGCTCAAATTGTGCTGCACGACCTCTTTGGCGCAGGCTGTCGTCCCCAACATGCACGCCATCACCAACAACCGCCAGAGCGTCACGATGTGTCTCCTCGCAGACGCTAGGTAAACGCAGTTGGTGCGCCAAGTCTACCGGCTGCGAGCAGGTCGAAGTTGGCTCGTGTCCCTCATCGACAAACGGTCCATCGTTTTCAGCGCCATCCGGCGGTCGGTTGGGGCTGCGTGGTTTCCGGTACCGTCTTGCCGGATCTCTCGCTAAGGTAGGTCGTCAAGGAGTCCCCATGATCCCCGATCGCCGCGTCCACTTTGTCAGCCTCGGCTGCCCGAAAAACCGGGTCGACGCCGAGCACATGTTGGCGATTCTGGGGGTCAAGGGCTGGCAGGTTGTCGACGAACCCGACCGCGCCGAGGCGATTGTAGTCAACACCTGCGCCTTCATCGACGAGAGCAAAGAAGAGAGCGTCGATGCGATCTTGGAGATGGCGGAGTACAAAGACCATGGCCGCTGCCGAGCCTTGGTCGTGAGCGGCTGCCTCGCGCAGCGCTACGCCGACCAGCTCGCTGAAGAGATGCCAGAGGTCGACTACTTCTTAGGGACCGCCGAGTACGCCAAAATCTCTGAGGTGCTCGAGCGAGCCGGCGACATGCCTCGGCGGATCGTCTCCGACCCCGACTTCGTGGCGACCTCCGCCGTCCCACGCGTCAACTCGATGCCGCGGCACACAGCGTACCTGAAGATCGCCGAGGGCTGCTCGAACAAATGTGCGTTCTGCATCATCCCGACACTTCGCGGGGTACAAAATAGCCGAGAGATTGAGGACCTCGCCGTCGAGGCGGAGCGACTCGCTGCGACCGGCGTGCGCGAGCTGATCTTGGTGGCGCAGGACCTCACAGCCTACGGGGTGGACCTCCCCGGGCGACCGACGCTCCATGACCTCGTGGCTCGCCTCGCTCAGATCGACGGGTTAGCCTGGATCCGGCTCATGTACGCCTACCCGCGCAACATCAAAGAGCCTCTGCTCGAGCTGATGCGGGACCACCCGAAAGTGCTCCCCTACCTCGACATGCCGATCCAGCACATCCACGGGGACATGCTCAAGCGCATGAAGCGCGGCACCCACCCCGACAAGATCCGCTCGATCCTGCACCGGCTCAAGCAAGAGGTGCCGGGGCTGACCATGCGGACCAGCTTCATCGTCGGCTACCCCGGTGAGACCGAAGAGGAATTCCAAGCCCTCTACGACTTCGTCAAAGAGATGGAGTTCCAGCGCGTCGGTGTCTTCCGATACAGCCAAGAAGAGGGCACGCCCTCAGCCACCCTCCCCGACCAAGTCAGCGAGAAGGTCAAGGCGGAGCGGCAGGCGAAGATCATGGAACTTCAGGCGTCGATCCACCGGCGGCACAACGAGCGGCTGGTCGGGCAGACCATCCAAGTCCTCGTCGACGGGGTGAGCGAAGAGACGGAGCTGTTGCTCCAGGGGCGCTCGATGAGCCAAGCGCCGGAGATCGACGGCATCACCTACATCAACGACGGCTGGGCCAACCCGGGCGATCTCGTCGAGCTGACCATCGAAGAGGTCCATGACTATGACCTCGTGGGGGGTATCCAGCGCATCGTCCGCCCGGCGGCGCAGGTCACAGCGCGCCAGGGGCTTGAAATCCTAGGCTAGGGGTTTTCGGCTGACGCACTTTTCGCCATGGTCCACGCCATGCAGCACCAACCTCACGCTCAAGAAATTAAAATCATCGAGTCGCACCTTGCGAAAAACCGCATGGACGCTGCGACCGAGCACTACACCAAGAGTCGCGCCGATCTAGGCTACCTGCTGATCGAGCGCACCGGCCGCGACAAAGACCGGCTCGGTCGACTCGCAACGCTCTTTCACCGAGCGCGCCACTTCCGCTTGGTGGCCGAATGCTTTGATCAGCTCGGCGACTATGCGCGCAGCGGGCAGATGTACGAGAAGGCGGGTGACCCGGCGAACGCTGCGGAGATGTATTGGCGCGCCAAAGTGTTTGCGCGCGCAGCGATCTGCTACGAGGCTTCGGGCAGCTTCACCAAAGCGGCCGAGCTGTGGCTCACGATGAAAGACAAGCTCAAAGCGGGGATGGCGTTTGAGCGCGCCGGCGAGATCTACCGTGCCGGCAAGGCGCTGCTCGAGGCCAACCGGGCGGACCGCGCGATCCCGCTCCTGCAGAAGGTACCGCCCGATGACTTCAACTTTCGTGGCGCTTGCCTGTTGGCGGCGCGTGGTTTGCACCAGGCTCAGATGAGCGATCTCGCGATCCGCCGGCTCGATATGGGCATCAACGGCGCGGCGATCGAAGAGGGCAACGCAGACCTCTACCTTGAGCAAGCGGTCATCTTGATGGACCGAGGTCAGTTCCACAAAGCGATCTCGCCGCTCGAGATGCTGGCGAGCTGGAACTTTAGCTACAAAGATGTCGCCGAGCGGCTCAAGCGCTGCAAAACGAGCTCAGCGCCGGCGCAGTCGGTACAAGCCGACCAACCCAAAGAAGCTTTCGACGATGCGCGCGTGCGAGCAGGCATCGAGATCCTCCAGCGTCACCCCTTACTCGCCGGCTTGTCCCTGCCTCAGATCCGCACGCTCTACGACAGCTTCGCTCGTCAGCGCGTGAGCGAGGGCGCCATCCTGATTGAGGCGGGCGAACCCAACCACTACCTGTTCGTCCTGATCAAAGGGACCGCCTCGGTGCGAACAGCCTCCGGCAAAGAGCTCACGCAGCTCGGTTCCGGCTCATGGTTCGGTGAGATGGCGCTGATCGACGACGCCATGGCGTCAGCGCAAGTGCGTGCTGCGACCCCGCTCGCGGTCTTGGCGATCAAACACGACGACTTTCAACATCTGCTCGACACCCACCCAGACATGGCGATCCAGTTCTACCGTCACTTCGCCGCCGAGATGGCGCGCCGCCTGCGCGCATCGAATGAGCGCTCAGAATAAACGCCGCGGCGTATTGCTCATCACCGGAGAGCAGGCCACACTCGGAGCGAATGGGAGCGGTCGAATGCGGACGGCAGACGAGTGGTTCGAAGCCTACGGCGAGAGCCATCAAAACCCGGTTAATAAGGCGATCCACTGGGTCTGTGTGCCGGTGATTGTCTTTGCGACGCTCGGCTTGCTTTGGCTTGTACCGATGCCGGGTCGCACGGCGCTTCTCGGGGCTGATTTAGCGCCCTATGCGAATCTTGGATCGCTCACGATGTTGGCGGTGCTGTTCGGCTTTTACGTTCGGCTCAGCCTGTCCATCAGCGTCTTTATGTTGGCCTACACGGCGCTGTGTTTGTGGGGCATCGTCGCCATCGAGGCGAGCGCATACTCGCTCTGGCAGGTGTGTACGATCACCTTCGTGCTGGCGTGGATTGCGCAGTTCATCGGCCACCACATCGAGGGACAGAAACCGAGCTTCCTCGAAGACCTACAGTTCCTGTTCGTGGGGCCGGCTTGGTTGATCCACTTCATCTACAAAAAGGTCGGGATTCCCTATTAGGTTGGTGGCTTCAGGTCGTTCTTCTCAGGGCGCACCAAAGCGGCTATAGGGCAGCGGACGAGTTGGAGAGCACGGTTCATGCACGACCCGGAAAGCGTCTTAGAAATTGAAGGTCTCAAGACCTACTTTCACACTGAAGATGGCGTCGTTAAGGCGGTCGATGATATCTCACTCGGCATTCGCGCTGGCAGGACGCTGGGCGTGGTCGGCGAGTCCGGCTCGGGTAAATCGGTCACTTCGCTGACCGTGATGGGCTTGCTCCCTGAGGCGATCTCAGAGGTCAGCGCTGCCAAGATCAGCTTCCTCGGGCGTGACCTACAGACCACCGGGGCCAGCGCGCTGCGCAAGATGCGCGGCAAAGAGATGGCGATGATCTTTCAGGAGCCGATGACCAGCCTCAACCCCGTCTTCACGGTCGGTGAGCAGGTCATGGAGGCGCTCCGCCTGCACGAGGACATCAGCAAAGAGGAGGCGCGCGAGCGCACCATCAGCTTGTTTGATGAGGTCGGTATTCCGGACCCGTCGCGTAGCGTCGACCGCTATCCTCACGAGATGTCCGGTGGTCAAAAGCAGCGCGTGATGATCGCGATGGCGCTCAGCTGCAACCCGCGCCTTCTGATCGCCGACGAGCCGACGACCGCCCTCGATGTGACGATCCAAGCGCAGATCTTGGACCTGATCCGTGAGCTGCGCGACCGCCGCGGTATGGCGGTGCTCTTCATCACACACGACCTCGGGGTCATCGGTGAGATCGCAGACGACGTCGCCGTGATGTTTCGGGGTAAGCTGGTCGAGTGCGGGGAGGTGGGTCAAATCTTTGAAAACCCCCAGCACCCGTACACCCGCGGGTTGTTGAGCTGTCGACCGCGCCTCGACAGCACCTTCAAGCGCCTCCCGACGGTGACCGACTTCATGGAGGTCCAAGAGGACGCAGGCGGTAATCCCGTGGTCGTCGCTAAAGACCTTGGTGAGGAACGCTTTGACGAGCTGGTCAACTCTGGGCGGGGTAAGATGCCGCACTCGGACGAGCCGCCGATCCTCGAGGTCGAAGATCTCAAGGTCTACTTTCCCCTCAAGAAGGGGATGATGCGCCGCACCTACGACTACGTGCGAGCGGTCGACGGGATCAGCTTTAAAGTCCACCCGCGCCAGACGCTCGGGCTGGTCGGGGAGTCCGGTTGCGGCAAAACCACCACCGGGCGGGCGATCCTGCGGCTCGTGGAGCCGACGGGCGGGACGGTTCGGTTCCGACCCAGCCCCGAGAGTGACCTGATGGATCTCTCCAAGCTCCAAGGCGCTGAGCTCCGCGCCGTGCGCAAGGATCTTCAGATCATCTTTCAGGACCCCTACTCCAGCCTAAACCCGCGCATGCCGGTCGAGTCGCTGATCTCCGAGCCTATGCTGATCCACGGCATCGGCAGCAGCGCCGCTGAGCGACGTGATCGTTGCGTCTCGCTGCTCGAAGAGGTCGGCTTGGGTGGCGAGCACCTGCGGCGCTTCCCGCACGAGTTCTCTGGCGGACAGAGGCAACGCATCTGCATTGCGCGCACGCTGGCGATCGATCCGAGCTTTATCATCTGCGACGAGTCGGTCAGCGCGCTCGACGTGAGCGTTCAAGCGCAGGTGCTCAACCTGCTCAAAGAGCTGCAAGAGAAACGGGGCTTGTCCTACATCTTCATCAGCCACGACCTCTCCGTCGTAAAGTTTATGAGCGACGTCATGGCGGTCATGAACGCAGGTAAGATCGTTGAGATGGGGCCCGCTGAAGAGATCTACAAGCAAGCCGAGCAGGACTACACACGCCGGCTCATCGACTCAATTCCGAACGACAGCCTTGACAACATCCGCCGTCGCCAGGAAGAGCGCATCGCCGCACAGGCAGAGCGTGCGCGGAACCCACTTCAGCTCTAGGAGTCCTCATGAAAGACGCATTCAAACCGTTCCTCGTGCTCTTAGTGGTCGCAGGGCTCGGACTTGGGATCACCATCTACGGTGGGCATAAGCTCGGCGCCGCCGCAGTCGCTAAACACAAGGCGCATGCAGGCGATACCAAGGGCAAACACTGAGCCTCGTCGGCTCATGGCAGGGCTACAGCGTCACCGATGACGGTGAGCGCATCGAGATCCACTGCACCGTCGCACAGTTGAGCGAGGGGTATACCGCTTGGGGTTCGTTGGGACGCCAGACGCTCCACTGGTCGCTCGAGCAGCAGGCGCTGGTCGGGGACGTGCCCGGCTGGGGCGCGCTGGATCTGCAGCAGGTCGACGCCTGCTCCTTTGAATCAGAGCCTGCGCCTGACAGCGCCGGCGAGTTCCAAGTCCGGCTCACCTGGGCCCACTCACAGGACCACTGGACGTGGACCTTCCAATCCGGTCTACCTGGCACCCTAGCGAAAGGCGTCGCATCGCGCTGGACGCTCCGCCGGACAAACGACTAGCCGCTTTTTTGTTGCCTCGATGCGCTCGGCCGGGCAACCAGCGCCGCCTCGCCTATTGGGGGCGGGCGTTTAAACCAGCGATGCACGGGCTGAAAAGCCCGTGCCCCAGAGCCAGAAAGGGCATCGCAATGAGCCGTTACACCGGACCTCGACTTCGCAAGGTGCGTCGTTTGGGCGTGGCACTCCCAGGCCTCGTACAAAAAGACACCGTGCGCATGTACCCACCAGGAATTCATGGGCAGGGCCGCCGCCCTCGCAAACCCAGCGATTATGCGCTGCGTTTGAAAGAGACCCAAAAACTCCGCTTCCATTATGGCCTTCGGGAGCGTCAGCTGCGCCACGTTATCCGGCGCGCGCTGCGCTCGAAGCAAGCCAGTGATGCCAAGCTTCTTGCGTTGCTTGAGAGCCGTTTGGACAACGTCCTGTTTCGCGCAGGGCTTGCGCCGACCAACCGAGCCGCTCGCCAGATCGTGAGTCACAACCACGTCCTCGTGAACGGTCGGCGCGCGAACATCCCCTCGATGGTGCTCTCGGCTGGTGACGTCGTCACCATCAAAGAACGCTCGACGTGGATCAAACAGCTCAATGAAGAGGGTGCCTACCCCCGACACGGCATGCCGATCCCCGGCTTCTTGGATGTCAGCGAAGGCCCCAACAAGATCACCTTCGTGCGCGAACCGCAGACCGAAGAGGTCTGCTTGGACGTCGACCCGATCGCTGTCGTCGAGCGCTACTCCGGGCGCGTCTAACGCCTTTAGAACGCTTCCGCGACGCGAAGGACTCGCCCCTGCGGCGGGTCTTTTGCGTTTTTGGGCGACCGACGTTTTTTGGAGGCCCACGCGACAGATAAGGACGAAATTTTTGCGCACGCTCTCTTCGCACTGCCCGAAACCATCGAGACACTGGCATTTTCCAAGGCTGAGCGCCCAAGATCTTTTCAGGCATGTAATTTGCTGATTTATTGGTTCAACCACCGTTCCAATCGTCATCGCAAAGGGGCTCTACGTGCTAAAACATCTGCGATTTGTTCTCATGAGTTGCCTGGCGATCTCGCTCTGGCCATCACAAGCCCAAGCGAGTCACTTCAACGTGACATTCTACGACCAGGACCGGTACTACTGGGACCTGTTTAGTTATTACTGGTACTGGAACAATGGCACGATCGACGCCTTTGATGGCTGGGGGCGCGCCACGATCAACGGCACCCAGTATCGCCCGACGAGCTACCCCTACTACTACCGAGAGTACTCCAACCGAGGTGCTCGCTCCGCGAACAACCCAACCTACAACGGGTTTCAGGTCCAGGCACGCGTGTACGTGCCGTCGTCGGGCAACCCAGACTCACGAAACTATGGGCGCACGATCTGGAACGTCCGCAACACCAGCGGAAGCCCACGGAATCTGAACTTCCGCATTTACGGCAACCTCGGCTCGGACGGCGCAACCCGAATTACTCGTACATCAGACGGAAACACGAGCTGGAGCACGAGCGACACCTGGCTAGCGACCGATGACTACTCGAACGGGGGCGGGGACCCCTCGCTGTCCTTTATCTACCGCAACGCGGGCGGACGAGCACCCAGCTCGGTCCGGCGCAGCGGTGACAACCTGTACATCGACTGGAACAACGTGAGGGTAGCGGGCAACGCCACCGTCACCTTCATGCTGTTCACGACTCAAAACCGAAACCAGGCTGCGAGTTTTTCGGAGGCGCAGCGCATAGTTAACTTACCGACCGAGGTGCTCGCCAACCTCACCACGGCTGAGCGGCGGCAGCTGATCAACTTCGGAATGGGCGCAGCCGTCCAAAATCTCGCCTTTACGGTCTCGAACAACACAACACCCGAGCTCCGAGCCACCTGGAACCTCTCGTCCCGAGTGACGGCGAGGGCTCAACTCTATGAAAACAGCCGCATCCCAGAAGGCGGAGACGCCTGCTCGGGTGGCAGCGTGATCTCCACTCAAAACCTCGCCGCCAACACCCGCTTTACCTACACGTGGACCAACACCAACAACTGGAACCGGCTCAAGCGCGGCACGAGCTACTGCGTCAAGGTGACGGCGACCGACTCGGGCAACGCCAACGCGTCGCGGGCGGTCAACCTCAACTCGGCGATCGGCTCGCTGGCATCCGACATTGATCAGTACGCACCCTCGATTCGCGCCACGGCTCGATTCAACGCGCAGGCTGGCTACCAGACGTACATGGACCTCTACGGAAGCGCCAACTGCACCGGGACGCGCATCCAGCGCGTGAACATCGCATGGAACGCCACCTCGCATACGGCGAACTTCAGCGGCGACAGCATCCGCCGCAACACGTCGTACTGCATCAAGGTGATCAACGGGTTCGCAAGCCGAAACTTCTCGATCGGCACCGTCAACGCAGAGCCTCGCGACTACCCCTCGTCGTTGACCTACATTTTAGGTCGCCTGCGCGCCGTGGATGGTGACGGCGAAGACTTTGAGGATGATCTCGACGACGCCATCACCCACGTGACCGTCGCCAAGGCTTATTGGGACGCTCGCACGCAGGATGGCGCCTTCGAGGACTTCAACGACGTCGCCATGAACTGGGGACCGAGCTTCCGCCGCGCCGTGCGCGCCATTAAGTCGATGTCGTCGGCGCGCCGCAACGACGCGCCGCGGGCGCTCAAGACCTACGAGACCGACCTCGCAGCCGCCATT
>JAYZBQ010000058.1:0-81108 GCA_036338695.1 Myxococcota bacterium | reverse complement strand
GGGGCGAGGTTGGTTTGGTCAGGTGGGTGTGCACTGTTGGGGAAGTGACGACGAGGAACAACTTGGTTACGAGACCGACAACGGCAGCTCCGATCAGCCCACTAAAGTCGAATTCGGCGTCAGGGGAGTGGCTGAGGTCTTAGCCGTAGGGAGCGAGCACACGCTTGTTGCTATCAATGATGCGCTTTATTGTTTTGGCTCGAATGCAACCAAACAATGCGGGCATCAGTGGTACAGCACGGTCTCGTCTCCTAGGCAGGTCGAGGGTGTCGCTGTGGCGGGAAGAGCAGCTGCGGGAAGAGGGCATAGCTGTGCGATAACGGGTGACCGAGCTGTTCGCTGCTGGGGTGAAAACGACCGCGGTCAACTTGGTCGAAACAACACAGGGCAAGCTACTGCCGAGATAGGCGCGGTCGTCTCATTTGGTGGTGATGGCAATTAGCAGATTTCTCTGACCTAAGCTGGCTAATGAACCCGCGGCAGGTGCGGTAATCCGGCGACGATCTCAGCCTCACGCTTAGCGAGTTCGGTCAGTCTAACTTTAGCAAACTCTGGATCACTGACGCGCCCGGCGAGCCGCACAAAGAACATGTAGTGACCGGCTTCGGTCGCCATGAGCTCGCGACAAAACGCTGCGAGCTCGGCGTCCGGGTGGTGCTCGCTCAAGATTTTAAGCCGCTCGGTGCTGCGCGCCTCGATCAACGCAGCGATCAGTAAGCGGTCCACCAGATGGTGGGTCACGTCGGCAGCGGCGGCGTTGATCAGCTGCGCTGCGTACGGGTCCTTGCCGCCGCGCTCGAGCGCCCAGCCGCGCTTGAGCAGGTGCTGACAGCAAGCCTCAAAATGTTCGAGCTCTTCACGGGCGAAGGCTGCGAGCTCGGTGACCACCTCGGTGTCGTGGGCGAAGGCCTGCGTCAGACTCAGCGCGCTCAGCGCCGCCTTCTTCTCACACTGTGCATGATCCGACAGCAGCGCCGCCGGATCTTTGAGGGCTGCGTGAACCCACGCCGGGTCGGTGTCGCTTGCGAGGCAGAGCATGGCACATCTCCGTTGGCTGCAGCGTGGCTCTAGCGAGCGTCGCTCAGCGCCGCAAGCGCCGCCCGCACAAGCCGTGACCTCCATAAGGAGCCGCAACGGCCACACAGGCGAATCTGAAGGCTCGTTCGGGAGCGACACTTGGAAACCGTGGAACACCCGGATCGCATAAGTCGTCGAAAGTGCCCATTCATAAGTTTATTCAGTGGGTTGTTACTTTACATAATATTACTTATCGGGCGCACAAAGCCCGAAAGTAAGAGGGGCACCCCTTTCGCCCGTGTCCACTGCTCATCGTTGCCAGGCTGGTTGATCGACGGCCTCCATCGGCGTCTCAATTTGCTCGTGACGCTTGACGCTGATTCGCAGGGCCCGTCATGAGATCCATCACAAGGAGACCCTGACATGATCCACCGCGCCCGTTCCTCGCTTGTCTGCTCGCTCGCGCTGCTTGCCGGTTGCCCCTCTGAGCCGATCGATGAGCCCGAACCGTCTGCGGATGCGGGGTCGGCTCAGACCGTCTGCACGCCCGGAGAGGTTTCGACCTGCGACTCAGCGGCTTGCCCAGATGGTGCTTCGGCGCAGAGGGTCTGCTTAGATGATGGCTCCGGTTATGGCGCGTGCGCCTGTGGTGACGTCCCGTCGGACTGCCCTCAAGCGGACCACTTCCTCGATGTCGCATCAGCGCCCGGACCGGACGAGAACGGCTTGATGCCCGAGCTGAGCGTGGAGTGCACGGACACCGAGATCCGCGTGACGACCAACGACATCCCGCACTACACCTTTCTGGCGCTGACGCCGAACGCGCTGGTCGAAAACCGGGTCACGCACGTGTTTCCTCGCTATCCAGAGGTCGCTGAGTCTCCGACGCGGATCAATGAGGGCTTCCCGCAGCTCGGCAGCGCCGGCGTGACGAACACAGGCCTCTCGCTCAATGCCGCATCGGAGGGGCCTACGCCCGACCCTTACGGTGACCCGATCGCTGCCGGTATTTTGGATCCCTGTGGCGGGCACACCGGCCAAGACTACCACAACCACACGATGATGGAGAAGTGCTTCACGGCGAGTGGCTTGGTGGCTGAGCCGTGGAACAACGCCGACCCAGACCCGAGCCAGCCGTCGCCTGTGCTCGGCTATGCGCTGGACGGCTTTCCGGTTTACGGGAACCGCGGCTGCGCAGACGCTGAGTGCTCGCGCGTGGTGTCGTTCAAGTCGAGCTGGGAGAACCAGCAGCCCATGGATGGTACGATCGGCTGTGTGGACAGCGCTGCGTGCAACAACGTCGCGGCTTGTGACGACAACGACCCGCGCAACAACGCTGGCAACAACTGCCACGTCTGCGCCCTGACGGTCGTCGACGGCGCCGAGGTGCGCGCCTGCATCCCCAAAGATTATGCCTGGGACACCAACGCCTATGTCGCCAAGGACGGTGAGCAATACTTAGACGAATGCAACGGCCGTGTGCAGCCGGATGGCAGCTACGGTTACCACATCACGGACACCTTCCCCTACTGGGCTGGCTGCTATCGGGGGACGCCGGTGGGCGGCAGCAACGGTGGCGGCAACGGCGGCGGCGGTAATCCCGGTGGCGGCGGCGGTCAGCCGCCCCAGGCGGCGGTGGATGCCTGCGATGGGCTAAGCGCGGGTGACGCCTGCAGCTTTGAAGGGCGCGGCGGCGAGCGCGTCACGGGTGTCTGCGGTGAGACAGCTGGAGGGCTCGCGTGCCGGCCGCAACGCGGCTGATAAGCACCTTTCTTATCTGCGCGGGATCAGCCTGCCTTGACGCTGCGCCCGCGAGCCCTGATCGGCTCATTCTCGGTGAGCGTTTGGTGTATACGCTGGACTGGGATCGCGCAGGCATCGAGCTTGCACCCGGTGGTGGCTGGCGTGCGGTCAACGCGCTCGGCTTTGAGTTCGAGCTGTCTCAAGGCTACCTCACCACCAACAGGATGGAGCTGCTGCCATGCGATTGGGGTGAGGATCGTGACGGCGGGGTCCTCGATGTCGTCAGCGAGGCGCTGGGTTGGCTAACGGGTAAGCGAGCCCTAGCGGGACACGGCGAAGATGCGCCAAACCCCACTCGGGTGCTCAACTTCGCCGAGCCGCTGCACGCAGCCAGAGTGCTCGCTTACAGCACGCATGAGACCGAGCCCGTCGCCTACTGTCAGTTCAGCTTCGCGAGCGCACGCGCCGATGTGGCGACAGTCGATAAGCCAGAAGAACCCTCGATTTCCGGTCAGTCGTTGCGGATGCTCGGGCGCTGGCGCGCAGGCTCTCAGGCCGCGTGGCAGGTTTTTGATTGGTCGACGCCGCTGCCGCGCGGCGCGTTCTACACGCTGCGCTTTGATCAGCCGGATCTCGCAGCACGCGACGACCTGGTCGAGGTCACGGTGCGGCGTCCCCTCGCCTTCTTGTTCGACGCGCTCGACCCGGAGCTTGACTCGCCGCAGGTGCTCGCGAACAAGGCGCTCGCTAATCTCGTGAACGGTCTGCGCGTGGAGCTGCGAACCGCAGGCGCAGCGTGGCGGACCGACGGACCGATCTAGCTTAGTCGTGCGCCTCGGCGTTGCGGTGGTGCATCATCTCGCGCAGCAGGCTGTTCGAGCGGTTGGCGCTGCGGAGCTGGCGCGACAAGCCGACCGCAGCGCAGCGCCAGAAGCGCAGCGCAAAGCCGTGGTCGTCTTCGAGCAGATCGTTGAGGTCATCGAACTCGATCCGCAGCACGGAGACCGGCTCAACCGCTTCCACGGTGGCGCTCCGGGTCGAGCGCTCGATCAAGGCGTTGAGTCCGACGTAGGTGCCGTTGCCGAGCTCGGCGATCTCTTCTTCTTCATGGCTGTGCGGTGAGCGCTTCAGGACGCGGACGGTGCCCGAGACGATGATGAACATGGCGCTGCCTTGGTCGCCCTCTCGCATCACCGCCGAGCCGGCGTTGAAGGTCTGTTTCTCAGCGATGAGCGCAAGCTCTTTGCGGTCGTCGTCAGTCAAATCAGCGAACAAGCGAACGGATTGGATCCCGTACAGGTTCGGATGACTCATGGCTCTTCTCCTTGCGAGCCGGCCGGATCAGGGCTCGGCGTTGTATGCCGGCTAGGCAGAATCTTGGATGGCGTCAATGGCGTCGAGCGCGGCGTCACGAATTCGTCGGTCCTCATCGGTCTCTGGCGCAACATAGTTGACGTCCGAGAGGGTCCCACAGGCGGCGAGCACTTCGTCCCCTCGCGTGTGCCGGATGTAGCACTGGATCCCCTTGGCGCGCAGGACATTTTGGAAGGCGATCGCCTCCTCGCGCGTGCCACGTACGAACCGGGAGCCAGGGTGCGGGTTGAAGGGGATCAGGTTGACCATGCAGCGAACAGGCGCCACCAGCTTCGCCAGCTTTTGCGCATCTTCGAGCGAGTCGTTGAGCCCTTTCATCAGGACATACTCGAAGGTGATGCGCCGCCGCGCCGCCAGCGGAAACGCCTGGCAAGCCTCGATCAACTTGGCGATGTTCCAGCGCTTGTTCACCGGCATGATCTCGGTCCGCACCTTGTCGTTGCTGGCGTTGAGGCTGACAGCGATCTGGATAGGATCTCCCTGCTCCGCCAGCTTCTTCAGGCCGGGCAGGAGACCGCTGGTCGAGACCGTGACCCGGCGCGTCGAGAGACCGAAGCCGCTGTCGTGACAGAGCATATTGATCGCTGGGAGCACGCCCTTGAGGTTGTGGAGCGGCTCCCCCATCCCCATGAACACGATGTTGGTGATCTTGAGCTCATCCTCGGCGACGTCGCGCGCGACCTCGGTGACCTGGCTCAGGATCTCTGCGGCGGTCAGGTTACGGATCAGCCCCGAGCGCCCCGTTAGGCAGAAGGCGCATCCCATGGCGCAGCCAACCTGGCTGGAGATACACAGCGCGTTGCGCTTCTCCGAGCTCGCCGCCGGGATGAAGACCGACTCGATCATCTCGCCCTCGAGCCCCTTGAAGCGGTATTTCCGCGTGCCGTCCGAGGCCACATGCCGCTGGTCCAACTCGACGTTGTCAATCCGAGCGACCCGCTCAAGCTTGGCTCGCAGCTTCTTGGACAGGTCGGTCATCTCGTCAAAACTGCGGGCGCTGCGCCGATGCAGCCACGCAGCGATCTGGTGTGCGCGAAATCGCTTCTCGCCGAGCTCTTCGGTCACCCACCGCTCAAGCTCGGCGTACGCGAGCCCGCGAAGTTCCTGCCGCTGCGCTGTGCTCATTCGTTCTCCGCGGGAACCGGCGCGCTCGGATCACCGGCCTGCATACGCGCCTCTTGCCTAGCATAGAAGCTGTCGCTCGGCTCGAGCCGTTTTGCGAGCCGAATAAAACGCAGCGCTGCGGCTTGACGATTTCGCCGGAAGCAGATCTCAGCGAGCGTATCGAGAGTTTTCGGGCTTGGGCGGATCACGAGCGAGCGGCGCGCCAAGCGCTCGGCTTCAGCCAGGTCTTCCGGTCGGTGCAGCGCCAGCATGTAGGCTAGGTTGTTCAGGCTCTCCGGGTTGTCGCTGTCGACCCGCAGGGCGTTGCGCAGCGCGCCGATCGCCTCGGGGATGTTTTTGAGCTCATCCTCGATCGCGGCGAGGCGGACCCAAGCCTGCAGGTTATCGGGGGCTTGGAGTACGGCTTCTGCAAGCAGTCGCCGCCGGCGCCTCATATCGGTCTCAAAGCGCGTGCCGACCAAAGCTGCGATCAGCCCGCGACCAAAGACCTGCTCACGAGATGGGTTGGGCGCGAGGAGCGCCCGAGCCGTGAGTTGCACGCGCGCTCGATGCGCTCTCAAGCCGTCGAGTAGCACACCCTCGCTGACCCGGATGCGCTGCGCGCTGGGCAGGCTCAGCAACGTGGGCAGGAGGTCGAGCGTGTCGGCGCTCAGCGCCGCCTGGTTTGCGAGGACTTCGATGAACGTGTGCTTGTTCTGCCCGCGCTGGCGCACCACCGCAGCGACGGCGCTGTACGCCCAGGCGAGCTCTCGCTGCTTGAGCCGGTGCGCCACACGGCTCCTGAGGATCCAATACTCGGCGGTGCGTGCTGTATCGACGGCGTCTGCGCTCAGCGCAAGCGTCATCGCCTCGCTCAGGAGCGCCCAGTCATCGTCTTTGGCGAGCCGCAGGCTGAGCTGCATCAGCGTCATAAACGTGGGGTTGTTGACGAAGGACTCGATCGCCTCAGCGCGCGCCGGGATGGCGTTGGAGACGCTGATGAACGCGTCGCTGTGCGGGAAGCGTTTGTGCGCCTCAGCGACGAGGTCACTCCGGACCGACTCAGGCGCCGTGTAGACCAAGGTCGACCAGACGAAAAATCCGGCTTGGTCCCGGCGCTCGATCAGTGACTCGAGCCGCTCTTGACGCTCTGAGCCTGCGGGCAACTGAGCGACCAGCGCGCCGCAGGCGAGGAGCTCCCCTGCGTCACAGTCCCGCCTTAAGAGGCCTCGGTGGGCGCTGATAGCTGCCTTGTCGAGCTCTGCCTCAATGCCCGCAGCGATCAGGTCGTCACCGAGCGTGGCGACCGGATCGTTGGGCGGTGACGCCAGGGGCGCCGTGGCGCACGAGACCAGCAGGCTAGCGCAGCACGCGCCACGCCAAAAACGCTGAACCCTAAGCATGACGGCGTTGGTCGGCGTCAGGGCTGCGACGATCAGGAAGTGACCTCGCTGCCCTTGAAGAACCAGTTGACCTCACGCTCGGCGCTCGCTTGCGAGTCCGAACCGTGTACGCTGTTCTCACCGATGCTCTCGGCGTAGAGCTTGCGAAGGGTGCCTTCCGCTGCGTCTGCCGGGTTCGTTGCGCCCATGATCTCACGGTTCTTTGCGATCGCACCTTCGCCTTCAAGCACCATCAAAACGACGGGGCTACGGGTCATGAAGTCGACGAGCTCACCAAAGAAGGGGCGCTCGGAGTGTTCGGCGTAGAACCCCTCGGCTTCGGCGCGAGACAACAGCGAACGCCGCATGGCGACGGGGCGAAGACCCTCTTGTTCGAAGCGGCCGACGATGGCGCCGATGAGGTTTCGCTCGACGGCGTCGGGCTTGATGATGCTAAGCGTGCGTTCCACAGTCATAGTCTTAACCTTTTCCAGTCTTGACGGTTAGTCCCCAAGCGTAGGAGCCGCTTGAGCAGGCGGCGCATACGCCAACAGCCGGAACTCGACAAAGGAAAATGACTGAAACCGCACTGCCTCCCCTAGCCTTGCTCCGCTTTTCAGCGCTTGGCGATGTGGCCAGCGCACTGCGCGTTGCGCACGCTGCTCGCCGTGCGTGGCCTGAGCGCCGCATCGTGTTCATCTCGCATGCTCTGTATCGAGCCGTCATCGCGGCGCTTGCGAGTGAGGTAGAGTTCGTTGCGCTGGGAGAGGAGCTGCAGAACGTTGGAGACATCGCAGCGTTCCTGCGTTCGCTTCAAGCCGAGGTCGTCGACCTGCACCGGAGCCTTCGCACCAGCCTGGTGTTCGCTCAGACACCGCTGCTGACCTGGAGGCGGCTGAAGAAGAGGCGGCGAAAACGCCGCGCCCTGGTTTCGGGGCGAGCCGACGCGCTGCCTGCGCGCTACCGCGTGCAACAGCAACAGGCGCAGCTCGTGAGCGGTTTGCGCCTGCCTGACGAGCCCTGGCTTCACGTCGAACCTCGGGGTGACGCCGAGGTCATTTTGGTGCCGGGAGCCGCCTGGCCCGAGAAGCGCTGGCCACTCGCTTCGTTTCACGCGGTTGCGTGCGCCCTGAGCGCTCGGATGCGTGTGACCGTGCTGTACAGCCGAGGCGATGACTTACCGATCGAAGACTTTGACTGGGGCGCGGCGCAGCTTGAAGGCGATCTGGACCTCAGCGGCTGCATCGAGTTGATCGCAGGGGCGCGCCTTGTGATCAGCAACGACACCGGATTTGCTCACATCGCCGAGGGGCTCGGGGTGCCGCTGCGCGTCTTGATCGGGCCGACGGATCAGCGGCTCGGCGCAGCGCCGCAGGGTGATACCCCCAGCGCTCAGGTTCTACGGCTGGGCTTAGACTGCCAGCCTTGCAGCCAGAAAGGAGATCGACCGTGCCACGTCGGCGGTCGCCCGTGTCTGACGGGCTTAAGCCCGGAGCGCGTCCTCGCAGCTGCAGCCGAGGTGCTCGGAGTCATTGACGTGGAGCGCTCCTTAGACGATAGCCTTTAAGGCTAGAAGAAGGAGCTCTTAAGTGAGCCAAACTCCAGAAGAAATGAACAGCTTTGAGGCGGTGACCCGCGCTGGCGCGCTGCCCAAGCCGTACCGCTGGGATCGTCCGCTCCCCGAGGTCGGGGCGCAGGTTATCGTCGAGAGGCCTGGCGGCGGCGAAGAGGTGGCGGTGGTCACGGGGCATCAGCCCCGGCAGGCGACGGACGCACCCCAAGCGCTCGCCTTGGCAACACCCGATCGGCTCGAGCTGCTCGAGCGGCGACAGCAGTTCGAAGCCAAAGCCTTTGGATTTGCACGCCAGCGAGCGCGGGCGCGTCGGCTCAAGCTCAAGTTCGTACGCTGCACGATCAGCAACGACCGAAAGATCCGGCTCTACTATGCCAGCGACAACACCGAGGACGTGCGCGACCTGATGCGAGACTTCGCCGTCGAGTTCGGCGTTGAGGTCGAGCTGGTGCAGCTGGCGCCGCGTGAGGCGGCGGGACAGCTCGGCGGGCTCGGTCCATGCGGTCGGCCGACCTGCTGCTCGACCTTTCTCAAGGTCTTCCCCAACCCTACGACCAAGATGGCGAAGGACCAGGGGATCTCGCTGACACCGCAAAAGCTCTCGGGTCGATGCGGGAAGCTGAAGTGTTGCCTGGCGTACGAAGCTGATACCTACCGTGAGTACCTCGAGGAGGTGGCGCTGCGCGTGGGGCACACCGTCCGCTCGCCCAAGGGGTACGCCAAGGTCATCGACCTGAACGTGCTCCAGCGGCGCGTGCGCGTCTCGACGCTCGCCAATCGCGAGCTCGCTAGCTTTCAGGCGGATGAGGTCGAGCGGGTCAAAGGAGGCGTCCCACAAGGCGACGAGCGCGGTGGCTTCTATCATGGGCCGGATGGACCGCCCCCTCGCCAGCGATCGGGGCAGCGCGAGGAGCGCAGCGCCGCACGCCCTACGCGTCCGCGGCGGGAGCGCTCGGCTCAGGGCTCCGGCCGGTCGAAGGAGACGGCGGCGCGCCAGAGCAAAGAGCCGCAGGAGAGCGGCTCTGAGGGCAAGCGTCCGCGTCGCCGGCGCCGCCGGCGTCGCAAGCCCAAGAGTGGTGGTCAGGATGGCTAAGCCGACCGTCATCACAGCCGCCCTACCCTACGCCAACGGACAGCTGCACATCGGCCACCTTGTCGAGTACGTCCAGGCGGACATCACCGTCCGAGCCAAGCGGCTGCTCGGACAGGACGTGCACTTTCATTGCGCAGCCGACTCTCACGGTACGCCGATTCAGATGAACGCGCGTAAGCAAGGGATCGAGCCAGAGGCGTTGGTCGCCTCGGCGCGCCAAGCCTTCATCGAAGACTTCAACGAGTTTGGCGTCGACTTCGACATCTTCTACACCACCCACAGCCCGGAAAATCAGGCGATTGCGACCGAGATTTACGAGGCGCTGCGGGCGCGCGGTGAGATCCTTCGTGAGGAGCGAGAGCAACTCTACTGCGAGCACGACCAGTGCTTCTTGCCGGATCGATTCATCAAAGGTGTCTGCCCGAAGTGTGGCGCCACCGACCAGTACGGTGACGGCTGCGAGCGTTGCGGCGCAACGTACGACACGACGGACCTAGGTGACCCGAGCTGCGCCATCTGTGGCTCCACGCCGGTGACGCGCTCCTCGGAGCGCTTGCTCTTCGATCTGCCCCGCTACGCCGACCGCCTGCGAGAATGGACGGCGTCGGCGCTTCAGCCTTCGGTCAAGAACTGGGTCGATGGTTGGTTTGAGGGCGGGCTCAAGCCCTGGGATATTAGTCGCGACGGACCCTACTTCGGCTTTCCGATCCCGGGCGAAGACAACAAGTATTTTTACGTCTGGCTGGACGCACCCGTCGGCTACATCTCGACGGCGCGCAAATGGAGCCTCGATCAAGGCTGGGACGACCCCGACCGCCTCTGGCGTGGTGAGGAAGCTGAGCGCATTCACGTGATCGGCAAAGACATCGTGTACTTCCACGCGCTGTTTTGGCCGGCGATGTTGATGGGCTCGGGTTGGGGTTTGCCGAGTAAGGTGCAGGTCCACGGCATGCTTCAGGTCAACGGCGAGAAGATGTCGAAGAGCCGCGGCACCTTTATCGGCGCTCGAGCGTGGTTGGAGCACCTGCCCGCCGAGTATCTCCGGTTCTACTATGCTCGCCGGTTGAATGAAGGGATCGAGGATATGAGCCTCGATTTCGATGACTTCGTGGGCGCGATCAACGGCGAACTTGTCGGTAAGGTGGTTAACCTGTGCAGCCGCACCATCGGCTTTGTAGGCAAGCGCTTCGACGGCACCATCGAGGCGCGCGACCCGGCGGCTGGTGACCTCGTGGAGCGGCTCCGGGCGCGCAGTCAACAAGCGGTCGAGCATTTTGCAGGGTTCCGGCACGCCCAGGCGATGCGCCTGCTCATCGAGTCCGCTGACGAGGCCAACACCTATCTTCAGGACCGAGCGCCGTGGGCCTTGTTCAAGGAGGACCCAAGCGCAGCGCAGGCTGTCTGCGCAACAGCGATCGATGCGGCGCAGGTGCTCTTCGCCGCGCTGTCGCCTGTGATGCCCGACCTCGCCGCCCGCTTGAGCCGCATGATCGGTCTGGATCTGGCGCAGCCCGGTTCGTGGCATGTCGAGCTCGGCGCCCGCCAACTACAACCCTTTGAGCGGTTAGCGAATCGCGTCGAGCGGCGACAGCTCGACGAGCTCGTTGAGGCTTGCCGCGTGACCCCCTAAAGGAGCCACCGAATGTTTCGAATCAAAGATGCGCTAAACTATCACGCCGACGGGCGCCCCGGTAAGATCGAGGTGACGCCGAGTAAGCCGTGTCAGACGCAGCGGGACCTCTCGCTCGCTTACACGCCGGGGGTCGCCGAGCCCTGTCGCCGGATCGCAGAGCGTACACAGGACGTCTACAAGTACACGGCGAAGGGGAACCTCGTTGCGGTGGTGACGAATGGCACGGCGGTGCTGGGTTTGGGCGACATCGGTCCAGAAGCCTCGAAACCGGTGATGGAGGGCAAAGGGGTCCTGTTCAAGCAGTTCGCCGACATCGACGTCTTCGACATTGAGCTCAAGGCCGACACCGTCGATGAGATGGTCAACGCGATCGTCGCCATGGCGCCGACCTTCGGTGGGATCAACCTCGAGGACATCCGCTCGCCCGAGTGCTTTGAGGTCGAAGAGATCCTGCGCGAGCGACTCGATATCCCCGTTTTCCACGATGATCAGCACGGCACGGCGATCATCGCAGGTGCTGCGTTGCTCAACGCTGCCCACCTTCAAGGTAAAGAGCTCAGCGAGCTCAAAACCGTCGTCAGCGGCGCAGGCGCCGCAGCGATCGCGTGCGTCAAGTTCATGATCGAGCTGGGCTTGCGCGCCGAGAACATCATCATGTGCGACTCCAAAGGCGTTCTCAAGCCGGGGCGAGAACGGATGACAGCGGTCAAGGAGCCTTGGGCTCGGGACGTCGCCGCGTCGACCGTCGGCGAGGCGCTTGAGGGTGCTGACTTCTTCCTTGGGCTGAGCGTCCCCGGGGTGTGCACTGCGCAGGACCTTAAGACCATGGCGGAGCGACCGATCATCTTTGTGCTCGCTAACCCGGACCCGGAGGTTCCGTACGCCGAGGTCGTGGCAGCCTGTCCCGACGCGGTCATCGCAACGGGGCGCTCCGATCATCCGAACCAGGTCAACAACGTGCTCGGCTTTCCGTACATCTTTCGCGGCGCGCTGGACTGTCAGGCGACCGGCGTCAGCGAGGCGATGAAGCTCGCCGCTGCGCGGGCGCTTGCGCATCTCGCTCGTGAGGAGGTCCCCGACTCGGTCTCGGAAGCTTATGGGGTCGACGCGATCAAGTTTGGGGCGAACTACATCATCCCCAAACCCTTTGACCCAAGGGTCCTGTTTTGGGTGGCGCCGGACGTGGCGCAAGCGGCTGTCGATGAGGGCATCGCTCGGGTCGA
Organism: Myxococcota bacterium; assembly: GCA_036338695.1. Taxonomy (GTDB): domain Bacteria; phylum Myxococcota; class UBA4151; order UBA4151; family UBA4151; genus CACGMS01. The sequence goes on along the minus strand of JAYZBQ010000058.1, from coordinate 68,966 downwards.
CGGCTTTGAGAAGGATCAGTATCGAGAGGCGCTGCGGCGACGCGTCTCGCCCACCCACGCCGTCTTGTCGACCGAGTACGCTAAGGCGCGCCGGTACTGCCCGACGATGACCTTCGTGGAGGGTGAAGAGGGCCGTATGATCCACGCCGCGGTCATCGCTCGCGACGAAGGGATCTGCCAGCCTCGGCTGCTGGGGCGCTCGAAAGACATCAAGAGCTACGCCGATGAACACAACCTCGACCTGGATGGGATCGAGATCGTCGAGCCCTGGACCGACGATCGGCAGGTCCAATACATCGAGAATTGGTTCCAGAAATCCTGCCGGCGTGGCGCCACGCGCAACAGCGCTGAGCAGCTGGCAAAACGCCGCCGAGGTTTCGGGATGTTGCAGCTTGAATGCGGCGACACCGACGCGTTGATCTGCGGGATATCAGACGCTTGGGCGAACTATATGCGCCCAGCGCTTGAGGTCGTTGGCGTGGCGCCTGGCGTGCGCCGAGCGGCGGGTATGTACATGTTGGTGATGCCCAACACGGTCAAGTTCATCTGCGACGCCACCGTCAACATCGACCCGGACGACCGGACCCTGGCGGAGATCGCGATCTTGGCCTCGGATATGGTCCGCTCCATGGACATCGAGCCGCGCGTGGCGATGCTGAGCTACGCCAACTTCGGCGCCGTCAAGGACGAGTCCTCGCGCAAAATTCAGCGCGCCGTTCAGCTGGTTCGAGAGCAGCGCCCGGATCTCGAGATCGACGGTGAGATGCAGGTGGACACGGCGCTGTCGCAGAAAGTGCGCGAGCAGTTCTATCCCTTCACCGAGCTGAGCGACGACGCCAACGTGCTGGTGATGCCCAACCTCGCCGCCGCCAACATCACCTACAAAATCCTGCAGCAGCTCTCGAACGCCGAGGTGGTTGGGCCGATTTTGCTCGGCATGGACCACGCACTGACGATCATGCAGCGCGGCGCATCGGTCGCCGAGATCGTCAACATGACCGCCATCACGGCGGTTCAGTACGGGACGAAGAGCCGACGGCACGGTCGGGTGACCCTGCCACCTCGGTAAGGTCGCTTCGCTACGGAGTGACCATCAGCAACGCCTCGGCGCGGCCGCACGGGTAGGTGCAGTCGGCTCGCTGCGCATCGGTGATCGGCGTGTAATCGAGCGAGGCATCGAGCGTGCCTGACCAGTCGCCGCCTTGGACTGTGAGGGCAAGAGTGTCGCCCTGACCTGCGACCACAAAGCCGCTCGCGCCGCAGCTGATCAGGCCTTCGGATTGCGGCTCGCCGCCTGCGCAGACGTGCTCGTCACCACCCCACACCACCGTGTAATCACCCGATTGCGCACCACTAAAGATCACGTTGACCACGTCTTCGCAGTCGATGGACGGACAATCGGTGCCGCAGCCATTGAGGACAAGGCAGATCAATGCAAACAGGTGGGCACGCAAGCTCATGCCACCAGTTTGCGGCGTGAAGCGGAGGGGCGCAAGTGATGGAACGCGAGCGCTTGGTGACGAAGCCCTTCGTGCTCTTGTTGATCGCCCATTTCCTTCAGGGCTTGGGCTGGACGAGCATGTTGCTCTTACCGATGTATCTCGAGTCGATCGGGGCCGACCGCGCCCAGATCGGTGAGGTGATGGCCGTCGGCGGGCTCGGTGGGCTGTTGGCGCTCCCCTTCGCCGGCGCAGCGCTCGATCGCGTCGGGCGGCGCCCGACCTTGATCGCCGGGACCTGCTGCACCGTGGCTGGATTGGTCGGGCTCGGGTTCTTCGACAGCATGTCAGCGGGCATCAGCGTCATGCGCTTCGTCGCTGGCGTCGGTACAGGCACTCTCTTTGCGGGCTATTTTGCCTTCGTCGCAGACCTGATCCCCGCCTCGCGCCGCACCGAGGGGATCGCGCTCTTCGGGATCTCGGGGCTCCTGCCGTTGATGATGAACCCCTTCGCCGAGGGGCTGGCGCCTGGCGCTGAGTCGCTGCGTTACGTCTTTCCGGTCATGAGCGTCGGGGTCCTGGGTTCGCTCCCGTTCATCATCCTCATCGAGGAGCCCGTCCGGCGAGTCGAGGCGGCGCGCAGCCGCTTCCGTCTCAGCACTTTTTGGACTGCGCAACTGCGACCTGTTTGGGTTGCGAACATGACCTTTGCGACCTCCGTTGCGGTGTTTATGGCATTCTCCGCCGTCGCCGCCTCAGGCGCGGGCATGGAGCAGCCCTCGAGGCTGTGGATCCCCTATGCGCTCGGCGCCATTGTGGTGCGCCTCGTTGGAGCGCGTCTGCCCGACTATGTCGGCGTTCGGAACATGGTGGTCCCGGCGATCGCCATCTATGCGTTCGGGATGCTCGGGCTCACCTGGGCGCAGCTGGACCTTCAGTTTTTGGTCGCCGCGGCGCTGTGCGGCGTCGGACACGGGTATTGTTTTCCAGTGATCGCAAGTCAGGTGGTCGGGCGAACGCCCGAACAGTATCGCGGCAGCGCCATGGCGCTCTCGACCGGGATCTGGGAAGCCTCGGCGATCGCAGCCCAGCCCCTCTTTGGCGCCGTCGCCGATCGGCATGGCGACGCCTGGTGCTTTATCGTCGCCGCCGCTTTCGTGCTGCTCGGTTTGGTGAGTTGGTTTGTGCTCGAGCTTAGGGGGCAGCCGCCTCGATCGGCTCCGTCAGGCCCTCGAAGTCAGGCGCCACGAGGTTGATCCAGGCGTACAGCAGGTCGCGCTCTTCTCGCTCGTCGCTGCCGAGCCCGATGCCGGAGCTGTAGCGCTCAAGTCGGTCAGCAAAACCCGAGATCATGGCGCTCGCCTCGCCGAGCTCGCGGTCCACCCCACCCGCCTCGAAGGTCATCTCGAGGTCCGAGCGGATGATGTCGCCCAAGCCCTTAAAAGCGTCCTGAGCGATGATCTGCTTTTTCTCGGCGGCGAGCTGAAGCTGCGGGTTCTCTTTGACCAGGGTGTCAAAATAGTCGGTCAGCCACGCCTCCATTTGCCGAGCGAGCGCGCTGTCGCCTGCACGCATGTGGTCCATCAAGCTGACGCGCACGACCGGCACCCCCTCAACGAGAGCGGTGTAGAACTCCTGGACGTGGTGAGATGCCGAGTCCACGAAGTCGGATTCGACCGCACGAACGACCTCGGTGGCGTGATCTTCGATCATCATCACGCCGATGTCAGCGAGCCCCTCCGGCTCCATCATGGCGTTGAGCTGGGAGTACATGAACTGAAGATAGGCGATCAGAAAGATGACGAGGACGACGCCGCCGATGCGCAGCTTGCTCAGCCCTCCCTCGGCTGCGGCGAGTTCGTCCATGAGCCCTTGGCTTAACTCTTGGTCATTCATTGCTTTGCCTCCTCAACCAAGCGGGCTCGCTGATTCGCGAGCTCGCGTGAGACCAGACCGAGCATGGCGATCACCATGCGAAGCTCCGGCGCGTCGGCTTGTTTACCGCGTTCCTTTGTCGCCTGAGTTGCCAGCTTAGAGCTCGCCTCGATCAAGCGTTTGAGCTCGTTGGAGGGACGCTTGACGCGCGCATCAAGCGCGTCTTGAGCTGCGCCCTCAAAAGCGCTCAAGATGGCGTCTTTGGTCTGACCCCGAAGCTCGGCGTTTTGAGCGAACACCGGATAGTTGGTGCTGAGCGCGCTGTCGATGCGCCCATGGATCAAGTTTTTGAGTTTGGTGCTGCGTTGCGAGGTCATCAGGTCAACGTCCTTGAGCAAGACCTCGTACTCCTTGAGCAGCTTCTTGTGCATCGCGAGCAAGCCGGCGTCAGCCTGCTTGGCGACCTCGTCGCTGTAGATGGGGATCAACCGATCCATCGCCTCACCCGTCTGCGCCACGAGGCCCGGCGTCGCCTGCGATCCGCGCTCGGCAAACCGCGCGGCGAATTTCTCCGAGTCGAACCCAGTCACCAAGCTGTAGAAGCACCAACCGTAGACGCCGAAGACGGCGACAACGCTCAGCGCAATGATCAGCCGCCAGCGTGCGCTTGCGGTGCGGCTCGCCTTGAGGGCTTTGAGGACGGCGACGGGGTCTGAGCTCATGAGGTCTCCTCTCAAGCAAGCTCTTCGCTCTGTAGCAGGACAGTTGGACCAAATAGAACCCCCGTTGTTGATCGTCGCCCAAGAAGCCGGCTTGACCGAGACGCTGTGTGCTTGGTTCACAGGTGCGGTTCACCTAATCAAGGAGGTGCTGGTATGCGCCGCTTACTCGCAGCCGACGCCGTCTTTAGCGCCAGCGATGATCAGCCTGAACTGCTTGAAGGGGGCGCCGTCCTCATCGGCTCGGACGGACATATCGAGGCGGTCGGTCATGTCGATGAGCTGCGCCGCAAGGGCGCTGAGGAGCTCACAGTCTCTGGCGTGTTGATGCCCGGCCTGTGCGATGTCCACACCCACCTTTGCCTCTCGGCGAGTCTGGACCCCTTCGGTGATGCGCTCAAAGAACACCCCGCTCGCATGACGATGAGGGCGGTGCGCAGCCTCGGCGCACACCTCGACGCTGGCGTCACGACCATTCGCGACGTTGGGGGCGTTGCGGGCGTTGATCTCGAGCTGCAGCGCCTCGTGGATGACGGCGAGGTGGAGGGTCCCCAAGTGTTCGCTGCGGGTCGGTTGATCGCCATGACCGGGGGCCATGCGTGCATGCTGGGTATCGAGGCGGACGGTCCCGACGCCGTACGCGCAGCGGCGCGGGAGAACCTAAAGGCAGGCGCCCGGCTGATTAAGATCATCGCCACAGGCGGCGTGCTCACCTCCGGGGTGCGCCCCGGCGCGCAGCAGCTCACCGAAGACGAGATGCGCGCAGCGGTCGAGGAGGCGACCAAGGCGGGTAAACGGGTCGCAGCGCACGCTCAGGGCGCGGACGGGATCGACGCGGCGTTGCGCGCAGGGGTCCACACCATCGAGCACGGCTTCTGGCTGAGCGATTTTGCGCTTGAGGTGCTCAAGGCACCAGATCGAGCGCTCGTTCCGACCCTCGCCGCGCTGATCTGTATGCGCAGGATGAGCGATCTGCTACCCGATGAGATCAATCAGAAACTGACCGAGGCGGCGATCCCGCACGGTGACAGCATCCGCCGAGCCCACGCTGCGGGCTGCTGTATTGCGACCGGCACGGACGCAGGCACGCCGGGCAACCCGCACGGAAACATCGGGGTCGAGCTCGCAGGTCTACGTGATCACGGCCTGGATGCGCTCGACTGCTGGCGTGCCGCCACGCGCAACGGCGCGCAGGCGCTCGGGCTGGACGACCGCGGCAGCTTGCAGCCGGGTAAACGCGCCGATCTGATCGCTCTGTCGCGCGCCGAATTCGAGACCGTCAGCGAGCGCTTTCGCCCCTCACTGGTAATGCGAGCAGGCGATGTGGTGCGCGGCGCCGTCTAGCTTTTGAGCGCGCTGACGATCGCATCCATCGAGTCTTTAGCGTCCCCAAAGAGCATGCGCGTGTTGGGCTCGTAGAAGAGCGGGTTGTCGACGCCCGCGTAGCCGGTGCGCCGGCTGCGCTTCATCATAACCGCTCGGCGCGCCTTCCAGACCTCGAGGACCGGCATCCCGGCGATCGGGCTGTTGGGGTCGGTCTGAGCGCTTGGGTTGACGATGTCGTTCGCGCCGATGATCAGCACGACGTCGGTCTCGGGGAAGTCGTCGTTGAGCTCGTCCATCTCGAGCACGATGTCATAAGGGACGTTCGCCTCGGCGAGCAGCACGTTCATATGACCAGGGAGCCTGCCCGCGACCGGGTGGATCCCAAAGCGGACGTCTGTACCCGCTTTGCGCAGGATGTCCGTCATGGTCCGTACGGCGTGCTGCGCCTGCGCCACCGCCATCCCGTAGCCAGGGACGATGATCACGGACGTTGCGTCGCGCAGCTCGTCGACGACATCCTCAACGCTGAACTCGGTGATCTCACCCTCGACCGCTTGAGCCGGTCCGGCGGCGGCTCCACCACCGGTGCCAAAGCCACCGAAGATGACGTTGACGATCGAGCGGTTCATCGCCTTGCACATGATGTACGACAGAATGGCGCCCGAGGAGCCAACCAGCGCCCCGGTGATGATCAAGAGGTCGTTCCCCAGCATGAAGCCGGCGGCAGCTGCCGTCCAACCCGAGTAGCTGTTCAGCATACTCACCACGACGGGCATATCGGCGCCACCGATCGCTGCCACCAGGTGCACGCCGAGCACCGAGGCGATCAGCGACATGATCAGCAGGTAGTTGAGCCCGCTCGTGCCCTCGGCCTGGCAGAACAGCACGCTCAAGACGACGCAGCCGATCACCATCGCAAGGTTGATCAGGTGACGCCCCGGCAGCAGCAGCGGGGTGCCGCTGAGCGTGCCGCGTAGCTTCAAGAACGCCAGCACGGAGCCGGTGAAGGTGATGGCGGCGAGGAAGACATCGACCGCGATCTCAATGAGCATGACGGTGCGGCTGCCGTGGACCTCGCCCGACTCGTCGAGGTAGAGCGCGAAGCCGACGAACACGGCGGCCAAGCCGACAAAGCTGTGCAGGATGGCGACCAGCTCGGGCATCGCCGTCATCTCGACGCGTGCGGCGAGGACGGCACCGATGATCGCAGCGACGGCGATGGCGATCAGGATCGGGCCGTAGCCGGTGACGCTGTCCGAGAGGACGGTTGCGCCGATCGCCACGACCATCCCGACGATGCCGTACCAGTTACCGGTTTTGGCGGTCTCCTGGCTGCTCAGGCCGCGCAAGCTGAGGATGAAAAAGACGGAGGCGAAGAGATACGCTGTGGTGAGAAGCGACTGTTCCATGGCTTACTCCCCTACTTCCGGAACATCTGCAGCATACGCTTGGTCACCAAGAACCCGCCGCTGATGTTGATCGTTGCGAAGAAAATAGCGGCGACCCCAAGGAGCGTCGCTGGCGATGTCAGCGCGCCGGAGGCTTGCAGTAAGCCCCCGACGATGATGATCCCGCTGATGGCGTTGGTCACCGACATCAACGGCGTGTGCAGTGCGTGGGTGACGTTCCAGACCACCTGCCAACCGACAAAACACGCCAAGACAAAGACCGTGAAGTGCTGCAGGAAGGGCGACTCGCCGCCATCTGCGTCTCCGGCGCTGAACTTGAAGAAAAGCCACAGCGCCGTCAGCGGGATGGTGGCATAGAGCAGCCACGGCGTCGGGCTGCGCTCTTCCTCCGCTTCGGCTACTGGCTCAGGCTCTAGCTCAGGCGCCGGCTTGGGCTGCGGAGCAGGCGCAGGGGGGGCTGGCGGAGGCCACATGACCTCACCGTTTTGGCAGACCAGCGCGCCGCGAACCACCTCGTCTTCATGGTCGACGGTCAGCTCCCCATCCACCGTCATATCACTGAGCAAGTGGACAAGATTTTGAGCGTACAGCTCGCTCGCTGTGACGGGCAAACGGCTGGTGAGGTCGCGGTGACCGACGATGGTGACGCCGTCAACCTGCGCCACCTCGCCCGGGACCGTCTTCGAGCAGTTACCGCCTTGCTCGGCGGCGAGGTCCACGACCACCGACCCCGGCTTCATGGCTTCGACCATGGCGTCGTCCCAGAGGATCGGCGCTTTACTGCCCGCAACCAGCGCCGTGGTGATGACGATATCGACCTCGGCCGCTTGATCGAGAAACAGCTGCCGCTGAGCCTCTTTGTAGGCGTCCGACATCTCCTTCGCGTAGCCGCCGGCCGTCTCGCCGTCTTCCTGGACGTCGACCTCAAGGAATTCAGCGCCGAGGCTACCGACTTGATCCTTGACGGCCGTGCGCACATCAAAGGCGCGAACGATCGCGCCCAGACCGCGTGCAGCGCCGATGCTCGCCAGTCCGGCGACCCCAGCACCGACGACCAGCACCTTAGCGGGCGGGACCTTACCTGCCGCCGTGATCTGACCCGTAAAGAAGCTCCCGAAGTGGTTCGCCGCTTCGATCACGCCGCGGTAGCCAGCGATGTTCGCCATGGAGCTGCGCGCGTCCATCTTCTGGGCGCGGCTGATGCGCGGCACACAGCAGATACCGAGCACGGTAGCCCCTGTGGCGCTGAGCTGCTCAGCGATGCCGCTGTTCTTTGCGGGCAGCACGTAGGAGATCAGCGTTTTGGATGCGTCGAGCTGGGCGACCTCGGAAGCGTCAGGTGGGTTCACCTTGAGGACGATCTGAGCCTCAGCCCAGATATTGTCTGCCAGAGTTGCGCCCGCGTCCGTGTAGTCGCTGTCGCGAAAACTGGCTTGTTCGCCGGCGCCTGGCTGCACGCAGACCTCGTAGCCCAGCTTGATGAGTTTCTTGATGGAGGCTGGGGTCGCAGCGACTCGTCGCTCGCCCGCCAGCGTCTCTTTCGGAATCCCGATACGCATGCCGTTCCTATCCGTCGTCCGTCTCGACGGCGCCGAACCTAGGGAAAGGAGCCGCAACGGTCCACCCCATTCGCTCATTTCACCTAGCCGGGTGATGAGACGCCGGTCTCGGGCGAACGACCACGGCGAATGAGGATCACCAAATCTCCCGTATGGCTGGCGGCGTGATGCGTCGGAAGGAGGCGCCCACGCTGCGCAAACCATGGCGCGGTGTCGTGCCGTGCAAGCGCACGCTCGAGGCTCGCTCGATCGATGGCGTCACGCGAGTTATAGAAGGCACCGGGGGCGCCGCTGCTGCCGTCTGCGCCGTCGGTGGACCCAGCGACCAAAGCCCAGTGCGCAGGGTGATGCTGCCTCAAGAGCCAACCGGCGATGAGCTCGAGGTTTCGCCCGCCGCGACCGGAGTACGGTCCGGTTACGACGGTCTCGCCGCTGAGCACGAGGGCGTCCCACGGGCCGGCGTCCGGTAAGCTTGCCCCGGCTCGCTGCGCCTCGCCCTTGAGCGTGTCCCCGCTGGCGACGCGGTAGCCTCGCTCAGCCAGCGCGTGCATCGCCGCCTGCCGCGCCGTGAGGTGGTTTGCGATCTGGAGGTCACTTCCACTCAAGCCGAGAAAAGGCCCCGAAGAGACGCAGCCGTCCGGCGCGTCGCTGACGTCGTTGAGGGTCAGCTGTCGCCATGGGCACGGAACGAGCCTTGCCAAACGCCCATCTTTGAGCGCGCTGCGCGCCGAAGCTCGCTGGTTGATCGCCTCGATGGTGTAACCTCTGTTGAGGTCGCTGAGTCGCTGCTGCGCCAATCCAGCCAGGTCCCATCCGCTCGCAGGGACCTCCATCATGGCTGATCCGCCACCGCTCATGAGCACCAGGAGATGATCATTCGGATTCAGCTGCACCAGCCACCGCATGACCGCCTCACCAGCGGCAAGGCTTGAGTCATTGGGTGCGGGGTGAGCGCCGGGTGCACGCTGCCAGCGCTCGTCCAGACCTGAGGTCGGATCGGAGGCGAGGCAGACGACGAGTCCGCCTGCCAGGCGATCGCCGAGCTGAGCGGAAGCCGCTCGGGCGAGCTGGCAAGCGGCTTTACCCACGGCGAGCACATGGACTTGATCACAACCCGAGAAGACGACGGCGCCGTCGTAGGTCAGCTGATTCGGCGGATGCCAGGTGAGCGAGGCGAGGCTGCTCCGGCGCTCGAGTTCAGCGAGGCTGGCTCGCCAAGCCGCGAGGCCGTCGCGCAGGAGCACGGGGTCCGTAGCTGCCGAGTTCATCAGAACGATTCTAACCTTTCCACAATGCGCCGTAGCTCGTATGAACCGACTCCCCTAAGGAGATCTCATGCGCTCTTTGCTGACCCTTTCGCTTCTTGTTGCCGCCTGCAAGACGGCGCCGAAGAACACCGAGGTTGCGCCCGAGGCTAAAGCTGTCGATGCGGCTCGTAAAGTAGACGGTAACATCCTTCGGATTTTCCACACCAGCGACGAGCATGGATGGTTTGAGGGGCGCTACAGCAAATCGCACGATGTCCGGACCGGCGGCTTTGAGCTGCTGAGCCGATATCTTAAGGATCACGGCTTTGATCGTGACCTCGACGTGCTCGTCTCGAGCGGTGATTCTTGGACCGGGCCGGCGCTAAGCACCCTGCTTCAGGGGGAGCCCATGGTCAAAGCCATGAATCACCTCGGGTACCGCGCTGCGGCGATGGGCAACCACGAGTTCGATTTCGGCGTCGAGGCGTTCCGCCGAAACGCAAAGGCCAGTGCGTACAGCTACCTCGGCGCCAACATGGAAGTCCCCGCAGACAAGGCAATGCCGGTCGAGGGGCACATCATCGTCGATGTCAAAGGGTTCAAGCTCGGCATCATCGGGTTGACCTATCTGGACACGCCGAAGGTGACCCTGGCGACGAACATCGAGGGGATCGTCTTCTCGGACTATGCCGAGAGCGCCTTGGCTGAGGCTCAAAAGGCTAAAGATGCAGGCGCCCAGGCCACGATCATTCTGATCCATGACAGCGCAGCAGAGCTCGAACCGGTGGCGAAGCCGCTGGCAGCGCTTGGGGTGCGCGCCGTGTTCGGCGGTCACATCTATCAGCCCTTTGAGATGCAGTCCGAGGGAATCGCGTTCTGCGTGCCCTACGACAAGCTCCGTGAGGTCTGCCAGGTGGAGATCGACAAGACCACGGGCAAAGTGGGCTTGGTTCAGCGCGACCCGATGGGCAGCCGCGACAATGACATCAACGACCCGATCCTCAAGCAGATCTACGAGGACGCTAAAGAGGAGGTCGCACAGCGTGGTAAAGAGGTGCTCGCGCAAGCCGTCGGGCCGCTTGGTCGCAAGGGCGGGAGCGAGCAGAACGCGCTCGGGCAGTTGGTCACCCTCGCTTGGCTTGAGCAGATCCCCGACGCCGAGGTCGCGATCAACAACCGGGGCGCGCTGCGCTCCTCGTTTCTTCCCGGCGAGATCACCGTTCAATCGGTCATCGGGCTCCTCCCCTTCAACAACACGGTCGTGCGCGTCGAGCTGACCAAAGCGCAGCTCATCGAAGCCTTCGCTAATCCGCAGACCATCGCCTCCGGTGCGGAGCTGCGAGACGGCAAGCTGTTCGTTCGCGGCAAGGAGATGACCGATGACGCCAAGGTGCGCGTCCTGATTAACGATTTCATGCTCGGTGGGGGCGACGGGTACCGCTTCAAAGAGTACGACCCCAAGCCCCTGATGTTAGGGATCCCGTGGCGCGCTCCCATTTATGACTACCTGCGGGATCAGACGGGCAACGGCGCCAAGGTCAGCGCTGCCTCGCTTAAGAAGGCGTGGGAATTTGTCACTCGGGGCGGTCAGTAACTCGCTCGAGCAAAGCTCGTAGCTGCGCCTCGTTCGGTTGACGCTCGAGCGCACGCCGCAGGATCGCTGCAGCCGCCGAGTAGTCGCCGCGCTGGGCGTAGTAGACGCCCAGGCTGTGGCTCGCCGCGGTGTGGCGTGGATCCATACACAGCGCCGTGTGCCAAGCCCGTCGAGCCAGCTCGGGGCGACCGCTCTCGATCGCCACGCGCCCCGTTTTGAACGCCAGGGCTGCGTGCTGCGTGCTCGCAAACGGCTCGCAGTCAGGGGCAACGAGTTGATGCAGCCCGCCGGTCTCGGCTGCGCGCCGAAGAACGTGCTCAAGTCCGTCGCTCGCCAGGTCGTACTCGGGGATCAGCGCCAGCGCTGCGCGGTAGGCGCCTGCGGCATCGAGGAGCGCGTCGCGCTGGAGATGGAGCGCGCCGAGCTGGGTCTGCAGGATGGGGCTTCCTGGTATCACACCGGCTAAGCGCACGATGCGATCCTCCGGGCGAGAGCGCTGCATCCGCTCGAGCACACCTGCGCCAAGGATCAGCGACAGGGCAGCGAGGGCAAGCGCTGGGCGAGCGTGGTGGCGCTGTTGTGACTTCGAGCCATCCTGCCGCAGCCAGCCGCTGTGTGTCGTCTCACCCAGGCGCCAGATGAACCCATCGAAATAGAAATGAACAAGCTGCGACGCGGCGAGAACCCCTACGCCGATGCGCTGAAAGGTCGAGCCAGCCTCGCCGAGCGGCACCAGCGCGCCGTACAAGAGACAGGCGACCGCGTAGAGACCGATCGAGAGCGCCCCTCGACCATAGAGCCACCGGGCCGAGCGTCCCCCAGCCCCCTGCTGGTGCCGCGCCCTGCCCACCCACCACACGAGGGCGAGATATTGAAGGTCATGAAACACCTCGAACAGCGCAAGGCCGATGAGCATATGCTCGACCGTTAGGTTACAAAACCACCAAAACGCCAGGCTCGACGGGATCAGCACGAGCCGGGCTGGGTGCGCTTGGCGCCAGCCGGCGCGCAGGTTGACCACCACCCACCCGAAAACCGCTGCCACGGTGGCGAGGACGGCGACGGTGCGCAAGGCCTCAAGCGCTGCAGCGTCTGGGATGGTCAAACCGATGCGCAACGCCAGGTCGAGGATGTAGTGTTGTCGCACGGGCGAAGCCAAAACCGCTGCGATGAATCCGACCTGGCAGACGAGCAGGTCCCACCGAGCAAGCTGTGCGCTTGCGCCGTTCATCCGGCCATAGATTCGCGCCACACCGTAGGTCTGCATCAGCCCATGCCAAACACCCCACAGATAGGCAGTCAGTACCAACGCGTGGAGATCGGCGAGCGCAAAGCCCACGCTCAGACTCACGATCACCGCCGGCCCCCAGATGAGTCGTTGGCGATACGCCGAAAACACGGCTTTGTCGCCATAGGCGCGCAGCCAGCCAGGCAGGTGATGACCTTGCGCGCCGAGCGCAAAGATCCACGCATTCAGTTGGCGCTCATCGCTAAGCCCTGCTCCTAGGATGAGCGCACACGCTGGCAGGATCAGCAGCGGCAAGCCGACCAGCAAGACGCTGTCGCGCCAAGGGCCTGCGATCCATCGCCGTGCGGTGCTCGTCACGTGGGGTTCTCCAGCGACCACAGTGTGCGCCGCCGTGCGCGCGAGATCAAATCGTGATAACTTCTTAGCGTTCATGCGCTGCTGCACTTGTTCGGGATAGCGTTCTGGTGCATGACCCAAAGGCTTAGACAGGAGACGTCTCATGACGCGTATCGCACTTGCCATTTCATGCCTCGCACTGGCGACCGCTTGCGGTCCCGCCGATGACGGGCCTCAAGAGCCCTCTTGGGACGATATCATCCACGAAGGGACCTGTGACCAAGCGGACTTTGCCGTCGATTCGGGGACCGCTGTGTTCGGTCGCAAGACGGGTAAGGAGTACTTGGGCTACGAGGCTTCGGGGGCGGGCTCCCGCTTTGATAAGATCGAGTTCACGTCCTTCTTGCTGCCGGATGAGACGGAGCCCCTACCCGCTGGCTCCTACATGCTCGAAGCCGACGACGGCAACGAAGCCGACCCGCTGGTGCGCGCCTACCGTGATTGCGACGACGACGGCGTCTGCAACGAGATCTACCAAGCGACCGGCGTGCTCGAGATCGTCTCGACCGGCGTGGTGGGCGGCACCTTCAAGGCGCGCCTCAACAACGTGATGTTTGAGGAGATGGAAGAGGACGGCTCGGAGCCCAAGCGGCGTGGCACGAGCTTCTGTGGCAGCAACGTGCGCTGGGATGCGCCGATCGAAACCAACATTTTGGGCGAGTGCGAGAGCGAAGGTGAGGGCAACCAGCGCGGCGATAAGCTGCGCGACCTCGTGCTGCCGAACTGCTACGGTGACACGGTAGCGATTCACGACAACTGCGGTCGCGTCAAAGCACAGGTGATGGTGTTGACGGCGGGCTGGTGCTCAGCCTGTCGCCAGCGCCTCCCGCAGACTGAGCAACTGATCCAGCAGTACAAAGACCAAGGGCAACCGGTCGAAGCGTATTACGTCATCGGTCAGGGGAACACCCGCACGCCGGCTACGGTGCAGGAATGCTTCGCCGATGCGCAGGCCAAAAGCATCGACCCGGCGCGTATGCTGCTCGATAACGGCAACGGACGAGCGGGCTTCAACGAGGTCTGGCGTCGTGAGTGGATCACCACCTGTGACAACGGGCTACCCAACTACTACGTGCTCGACGGCGACGACATGAGCTTCAACTTCGCCTCGCGGTGCGAGGACGACCCACGCGCTCAGACGGGCTACACAGCAGCCATCGACGAGCTGTTGGACGACTAGTTTAGGGGGACCTCCATGCGCATCTTAGGAGTGTTGATGGTGTTGGTGGCGACGTCGGCTTACGCAGATGTAGGCGCTAACGTGCCCGAGGCCGATACTGGCTCAGCGATGGACGCTGGCGCGTATCCAGACACCGGTTGCGCTGACGGGCTTTGCTGTGTTGTTCTGCCAGACTGGGACGCAGGGATGTATGACGCTGGGCCGGTGGACACCGGGCAGCGGCGGCGGCGCCCTCGAGCGGACGCTGGCGTCACGCCGCCTGAGCCCGAGGGCGGCTGCTCGGTCGGCGGCGCAGCGAGCTGGCTGTGGCTGGTGCCTGTCATCGGCTTGAGAAGACGGCGGCGATAATGCGTTACCTGGCGCTTGCGGTGCTGATCGCCGGCTGTTCGGACTATCGGAACATTCAACCCAAGCAGCGGGTCGGTGGCTGGGAGCAGACCGAGGTGTCGTGTGATGCCCCCCCCGCCTGTGAGGGAGGCGCCGCCTCGCAGTGTGTCTGCGCGGATCTTCCGACTTGGCAGCTCCAGGACGTGAACCAGAACAGTGAGCGGTTTATGGAGACCTTCGGGCTCGAAGCTTTCGAAGGTAAGGTCACGGTCGTGAGCATGTACAAGATCAACTGCGCCTTTTGCGCCCAGCAGATGGGCTATCTGCAGGTGCTCAAAGATCAGCTGGCGAGTGAGGGGTTCGACGTCGCCTTTGCGACGGTGCTCAAGAACTCGGGTGAGGTCGGCACGACCTGCGCCGCTGCTTCGGACTGCGGCGACGGCGAGACCTGCGAGCAGGGCTTCTGCCACTCATCGGAGCAGAAGGTGATGTCCGAGTTGCGCAACTCTTACGGGGCGTGCGCGCTTCACGCGACGGACAGTTGCGACGGCAACGAGCGGACAAGCCAGGTCCAGGTGAACTACCCAGTCTTCCAGGACACGCAGGCGGACCATGTCTGGCTGAACGCACACGACGGCGCATCTAAGGACGAGTTTTACGTCTATCGAGCCGACGGTAAGCTGGCGATCTACGTCTCGGCTGGAGAACGCATCGTCTTATCGGACTTGAACCAGTACCGCTCATTCAAGGCGACCCTCAAGGCGCTCAGCCTTGGCAAAGTGGCGTGCGACGCCGACAACCCGTGCGGCGAAGGTCAGTGGTGTCGTCAGCCGGAGCTGGCAGTCTGCGGCGGCAGCGGATACTGTGCGCCGAACGTCGAGCAGGACGCTTCGGGCGCCCCGCTGTGTCCGGTGGACCTGTACCCCACCCCCGTGTGTGGCTGTGATCAAAAGACCTACACCAGCGCGTGCACCGCAGCGTCTCAAGGGGTCAGCGTCTTTGACTACGGCCACTGCTTGGATTGATCGCAGCGCCATTTCTTCGAAATAGTTTAGGTGGCTCTATCGTCAAGGCGATAGAACGAGGAGCCGTTTTAATGATCCCACGAATGCTCTGGGCGCTCGCCGCCCTCTCACTGTCTACGCCGGTCGCTCAAGCCGCCAAGTGGGACCCAACGGGTTTTGCGAGCGACGCCATCGCCAACGTGGCGGAGCGTCGGGTGCGTGCGGTGGTCAACATCTCGACGACCAAGGCGATGAGCGCCCGGCCGGGTGGTCACCCGCTGCTCAATGACCCCTTCTTCAAGCGCTTCTTTGGCCCGGGTGCGCCGCAGCAGCGGCGGTCGATGCCAGAGCGTGAGAACAGCCTCGGAAGTGGGGTGATCGTGCGCAAGAGCGGCGTGATCCTGACGAACAACCACGTGATCGAAGGCGCGTCGAAGATCCGCGTGACGCTTAGCGATGGGCGGGACTTTGACGCTGAGGTGGTGGGCGCCGACCCAAAGTCGGACATTGCCGTTATCAAGATGTTGAAGCCGCCTAAAGACCTCGCGCCGATCGCGCTGGGTGACTCGGACAGGCTGCGGCTGGGCGAGATGGTGGTCGCCATCGGCAACCCTTTTGGCCTGGGACATACCGTCACGATGGGGATCGTTTCGGCTAAGGGGCGCGCCAACGTGGGGATCGTCGACTATGAAGACTTTATCCAGACCGATGCGGCGATTAATCCGGGCAACAGCGGCGGTGCGCTGATTGATCTGCAAGGCAGGCTCATCGGCATCAACACGGCCATCGCCTCACGCAGCGGCGGCTATCAGGGGATCGGGTTTGCAGTCCCCTCCAACATGGCGCGTGCCGTCATGAACAGCCTCCTCAAGCACGGACGGGTTGTTCGAGGCTGGCTTGGTGTCGCGATACAGCCCGTCACGAAAGATCTTCAGCGAGCGATGGGGCTGAAGTCGACCAAGGGCGTGCTGATCTCGGATGTGATGCAAGACAGCCCAGCGGCGCGCAGCGGGATCAAGCGTGGCGACGTGATCGTGGAGCTCGCCGGCGAGACCTTGAGAGACCCGGCTCATCTGCGGAACCGAGTCGCTGCAGCGGGTTCGGGGGCTCGGGTCAAGTTGAAGCTCCTGCGCAAAGGACGTGCGCGTACGATGAGCGTGAAGCTCGGTGAGCTCGAGGGCGACGGCGGGCGCGCCCAAAAGGAACCGCCCGCTGAGGCGAAGAGTGGGCATCTGGCTGGGCTGGTCCTTGAGAACATCGACGGTCGTCTACGCGAGCAGTATGCGATCCCGCGGCGGATTAAGGCAGGCGTGGTCGTCACTGCGGTCGAGCCGGGCTCCCCCGCTGACCGGGCTGGCGTGCAGGCTGGTGATGTGTTGGTTGAGGTAAACCAGAAGTCCGTCCGAAGCCTGGCAGCGTTCAAGCAGCGCTACAAGCGCAGCGGCAAACGAACCCTCTTGCTCATTCAGAGGCGGCAGCGGACGCTCTACATCGTGCTCAACAAATGAGGCTCACAGCCGCCCTTGCGTTGTTGAGCATCGTCGGTTGCAGCGGCTGCCGAGGAACCCTCGTTAGCTGGTTCAGCCCTTCGTACGAAGCGCCCGCTGTCGATGAGGCTGCGGCGGCAGCGGTCTCGGGCGTTGAGCTTCGCTTGGTGCTCGACGGTTTGGCGCAGCCAACGGACATGCAGTTCGAGCCGGGCGCGCCGCAACGTGGTTTGCTGCTCGAGAAGGGCGGCGCCCTTAAGCGCTTCGATCTAAAAACACGATCGGTGAAGCTCGTTCATCAGTTCGAGGTCATTAGCGACTCCGAGATGGGTTTGCTGGGGCTCGCCTTCCACCCCGATTACCCGCGCGACCGGCGCGTGTTTATCAATCGCAACATACAGCGTGGAGCGGAGCAGCTGACTCGGATCGCCAGCTTTGAGTATGCGTCGGGTCAGCTCGATAAGCGCAGCGAGATCGTACTGTTTGACGTCGTTCAGCCCTACCCCAACCACAACGCTGGACAGTTGAGCTTTGGCTTGGATGGCTACCTGTATGTTGGTTTTGGCGATGGTGGGTGGCGCGATGACCCGGGTAAACACGGGCAGAACAAGGGGACGTTGCTGGGCACGATTGCGCGCATCGACGTCGCTGGTTCGAGCCCGCAGAAACCGTACGCCATACCGACCGACAACCCCTTCGTCGGTGAAGCCGGCGCGCGCCCTGAGGTCTTCGTCTACGGCGTGCGCAACCCCTGGAAGTTCTCGTTCGCTCCGGACGGACGACTCATCGTGGCGGACGTCGGTCAGGACAAGTGGGAGGAGGTCTCACTGGTCAGCTCGGGCGACAACTTGGGCTGGGATCGAACCGAGGGGAACAACTGCTTCTCAAAATCAGGCGACTGCAACCTAAGCGACTACGCGCCGGCTTTCGTGCAGTACGGGCACGACCTTGGGCGCTCGATCACGGGCGGCTATGTCCACCGTGGCGCTGCTCTCGCCGCCCACAAGGGTCGCTATGTGTTCGGTGACTTTGTCACGGGAAGGGTCTGGTCAGCTGCCCTGCCCGCTCAAGCCGGAGCGGTGAGCGAGCTGAGGTTGATCGGCGAGTTTGGGCGTTTGATCGCCTCGTTCGCCCAGGGTGCCGACGGTGCGCTCTATCTGCTCGACTTCGCTAAAGGGCAGGTACTTAGGTTCGACGACGCAGCTTAGCGTTGCTGCGCGCCTCCTCGGCTTGGCGCTTCTTGGTGGACGCCCACGAACAGATCGGACACGTCGTCAGGTCGTGGTAGCGCGCCGGGCAGTATTCCCGCCCAAAGTAGATGATCTGCAGATGCACGGCGTTCCACTTCGACCTCGGAAAGAGGCGCTTGAGGTCGCGCTCGGTCTGTTCGACGTTCTTGGCGGCGCTCAAGCCCCAACGGGCCGCCAGTCGGTGGATGTGGGTGTCGACCGGGAAGGCGGGGTGACCGAAAGCCTGAGCCATCACGACCGATGCGGTCTTGTGGCCCACGCCTGGGAGCGCCTCGAGCGCCTCAAAGGACGAAGGCACGGTCCCTTGGTGACGCTCTACGACGAGCTCGCTGAGGCGTTTAATCGCCTTGGCTTTCGTGTTCGCTAAGCCGATTTGGCGTATCGCCTCGCGGATCGAGCTCAGCTCAACCGCCGCCATCGCCGCCGGCGTGTCGGCAAGAGAGAAGAGGCCGGGCGTGATCTCGTTGACCTTCTTGTCCGTGCTTTGAGCGGACAAGAGGACGGCGATCAGGAGCGTGTAAGGGTCCTTGTGGTCTAGCGGAATCCCCGGATTCGGGTAAAGTTCCTCCAGCGTGTCGAGGATTCTGCTTGCTTTTTCGTGCCGTTTCACCGGTATGTGCCTCCGTAAGGTGCAGGTCGATGAGTCGGTTCAGTCGCCCTCGGCACCCACGTGAAGGGAACCTGTCCGATGAAACACAGCCTCCTGCCTATCGTCCTCGCCTTGCCGTTGATTGTCTCGGCTTGCAAATCGGAAGAACAAACCTGCGAAGGTCCAGGAGATTGCCCAGCCGGTGCGATTTGCTCCGGCGGGATCTGTGAAGCGGTCATGACCCCTGCTCCAGACGCCAGCGCTCGACCGGACACCGGCACGGGCGTTTATGATGCAGGTCCGGTGGTGGATTCGGGTCCCGCTCGCCCCCCGATCGATGCCAACATCGTCTTTCGTGACATGGGGTTTGATCTCGACGCTGCGCCCTCCGTCCCCCAGGACGTCGGCGGTGGTGTCGACCCAGCGGATGCGGGCGAGCCGGTCTTTGACGTCCCCGTCGTCAACGTACTCACTCTCGGTGACGCCTGCGAGGTGCCTAATCTTGAGCAAGGTGAGACCGATCCATGCAGCATCGATAACCCGAACTACTATTGCATTGCGAACCTGAGCGGCCAGGGTGGTTATTGCACGCAAGCGTGCGAAGTCAGCGATCACGAAGAAGAGGGTGACGCCGGGAACGTTGACAACAACTGCGGCGCCGGCTGCTGCGTCGCCGTGCCCAACGACGAAGACGCTGGGCAGCTGCCCGGTGACCTGATCGAGGGCGTGTGTCGCTTCGCGCCGGACTGCAACTGAGGCGAATCACACCTCTTTGGGTGCTCGCTGTGCTGCTGAGCAGTTGCGAGCGTACCGCGCCGTGTGACGGGCCGGGCACCTGCGCCGCCGGCTGGGTCTGCCAGCAAGGGGCCTGCCAGCGTCCTACCGAGCGTGACGCCGGCGCCGTCGTTATCGATTCAGGCCAGAGCCTACCGGATGCGGCAAGGGACACCGGCGTCGCGCCCCCCCGTGACAGCGGAGCTGACGACCTCGGCTTTATGAGCCGAGAGGTGAGCGCTCGGCCGGACACGGGTTCGCCACCGCAGGATGCGGGTGGCGGGCCAGCGACCGGGCTCGGAGCGCCCTGTGTCGTACCCGACTTTAACGCCGGTGAGGTGGACTCGTGCAGCGCTGAGGACCCCAATTTTTACTGTGTTGCGCGGCTTGACGGTCAAGGTGGCTACTGCACCAAAGCCTGCGCCGTGGAGCAGGTTAATGACGGACATCACGCCGGGATCGACATCGGTTGGCACCCCCACCCGGACCCTTGCGATGGTCTCGGCTGTTGTCTGCCGGTCGATCCAGGAGTGGACGCTGGCCCCTTCGAGCCCATCGATCGCCTCTGCCGATTTGGCAGCGACTGCGGCTAACCTGACTCAATCGCTTTTCTTTTGCTGGTGAGCAGGCGAAGCGCTTGGCTATGATGAAGACCGCTTTTCAGATCGCCGATCGCCTCGGCTCGCCCAAAGGGGATAACCTCTTACTCAAGCTCCTCGGGGGGACCTTGATCCCCTCGTTGGGCTACGTTCGGCCGCGGATCGTCGCGCTCAGCGACGAATCGATCGATGTGCGTATCCCGCTGGGACGCCGCTCGAAGAATCATCTGCACAGTATGTATTTTGGTGTCCTGGCGGCAGGAGCCGACACCGCCGCAGGTTTCTTGGCGCTGCGTCACATCCGACAGATCGACCCGGACGTTGTCCTGATCTTCAAGGACTTCCGCGCCGATTTCCTGAGCCGCGTCGACGGGCACGCACGCTTCGTCTGTGACGCAGGCGAGATGATCGCTCAAGCCGTTCGTGAGGCTGCCGACACCGGCGAGCGCGTGAACGTCACAGCACCCTTGCATTGCTTGGTTGAGGGCAAAGAAGCTCAAGGCCCGGCTGCCCGGTTTGAGCTCACGATCTCGCTGAAAAGAAAGCCGTCATGACACCCAGCCTCTACACCCAGCGGCTCCAGGCTTGGTTCGGTATCACAATCTTGGCGCAGATGCTCACCACCCCGCGCCTGTGGTTCGTCTTGCCACCTGATCGCCCCGTCTTTGTGCCGCTGTGGGTGGGGGCGCCCGGCTGGTTGCACTTGGTCCTGTCGGGGCTGCTCGCCGGCGCAGCCGTTGCGCTCGTGATTCGACCGCGGCACCGGCAGGCGACCTGGGTAGCGTCGCTGCTGGTTCTGTTGCTGTGTGCGCTGGACGAGCTGCGTCTCCAGCCCTGGGCTTGGCTGTTGATGCTCTGCGGTCCGTTGCTGTTCGAGGCGCGGCGGCGGGATGGGCGCAAGGGCGATGTCTTTGCGGCTCAGCACCTCCGCTTGATCCTGGTCGGCATGTACCTCTGGGCGGGCTTGCACAAACTTAACGCCGACTTCTTTGACCGGACGGTGCCCTTCTTTCTTGAGCCCTTTGGGGTGAATGAGCCGAGCGCTGCGCTCGCTGTCCCGTTCGGCCTGCTCATTATCGGGGCTGAGCTCGCGCTCGGTGTGATGTTGGCGAAGGCAGGCGGCTGGGATCGCTGGGCGTTACGGCTCGGCGTGGCGCTGCACCTCGGCGTGGTCGCCCTACTGGGGCCCGGCGGCCAGAACTACGACCCGAACGTCTGGACATGGAACATTAGCCAGGCGGTCTTGCTGGTCTTGCTGCTTCACAAGGGAGGCGTTGCGACCTCGCTGCGCCAGCTCCTTGCGGCGCGTGCCCGCCCAACCCTTGCGCTCGCTGCGCTGACGCTGCTCTTGCCGGCTCTGCATGTCGTTCGGCTGGCGCCGGCGAACATCAGCTGGGCGCTGTACGCAGGCAATTACGACGTCGGGATCCTGGCGGCGCAGCACAGCGCCTCAAGCCCCGAGATCGATCGAGCGATCCTGCCCTTTCCGCCACGCCTGATCCGAGCGGCCTTTGAGTACGCTGCGCCGGAGCTCGGTGCGGTGGATCGCTTGCAAGCGATCGCCTACCCGCCCCAGATCATGAAAGAGCTCGGTGTGACGTACCCGCCGGATGCGGGCTTCATGCGGCGCTTGCAGCGCGCCCTATGTGATGAGGTCGACCCGATCTTGTTGCTTAGGCGAAAGCACCTGCCCCTCGCTCGAAACGACCAGATGACGATCGAACGCTGCGATGGCTCGGTGGTCCAGATGGACGCCCCACCCTTTTTGTGAGCGCAGGGTCGCTTTGAACGCTTAATGAGCGCTTGAGCTCACTCGGAACGTCCCGATTCAGAACGGTTTGTACGCGCCGATGTAGGCGGCGAGGAGCCCGAGGGTCGGCGCCGAATACCAGACCCATTTTCCAAGGTCGGGCCGGCGCTTGACGACGATTGGCATCAATCCGAGCAGCAGCCAGATCGTCACCTTCGCGTGGACCCAACCCGGTAAACCGGTGACCAGCCCAAGGCGAGCGGCGAGACCAAACCCCCCGACAAGTGCGAAGAAAAGTCCCACGCCATGAAAGATCAAGGCGGGGCGTTTCGACGCCTTGTCTGCGCCCGTCGCCGCAGCCCATACCAGACCGGCAAGCCCCATAAAGGCGACGAACAGCCCGACCAAGTGCATGACCTTGTAAAAGAGAAGTGAAAACATCGGTAAAGCTCCGTTTCACACGCCAAGCCGGCGAAATCATCCAGCGGACGATTTCCTGAACGGTTTGAGCGGTTTGTCGTAAGTTTAGCTTGCGCAGGTACCCAAATGTGTAAAAAGCTAACATCAAGTTAGCGGAGGATCCGCAAGTGATTACTGAATTAACTGTCCGGGTGAGTAACGCCGGCGCCGGCCACGTCATCATGTGGTTCATGGTGGCTTTGTCGGTGATCTCTGTCCTCCTGATCATCGAGCGCGTGCTCCACTTTCGGCGCGCCGCCGGCGACATTGAGATTCAGTACGCACGCCTGAGCGAGCACCTCCGCAATGAGGAATTCGAGGAGGCTCGCCAGGAGCTTGAGGACGACCCAACCATGGTGGGGCGCGTGGCGCGTGCTGGCCTTGATCGGCTGCATCACGGGCGTCAGGCGGTACAGGAGTCGATGGCGGCGGTGACGCTCCTTGAGCGGCAAAAGGGCGAGCGGTTCCTCGCTGTCCTGGGCACCTTGGGCGCTAACGCACCGTTTGTTGGCCTGCTCGGGACAGTGGTTGAGATCATCCACACGCTAAGCAACTCAGGTAATATGTCGGCAGAGAAGATCCCCCAGATGATGGCGGATCTCTCGACGGCGCTCGCCGCCACGGCGGTTGGCTTGCTGGTGGCGCTTCCCGCTGTGGCAGCCAACAACTACTTTAGGCGCCGCCTGCAGATGATGGAGTCGGCTTCGCAGGCGATCGGACATGAGCTGATCTCCTTTGCGAACCTGCCCCACCCTGAGAAGGAGGCCTAGATGGCTGGCGGCGGCGGAGGCGGCGATAATTCGATCGAGGACATCAACGTCACGCCCCTCGTCGACATTATGCTCTGCCTGATGGTGATCTTCATGATCGCCGCAGCCTTGGTGGTCGCTGCGCCCAAAGCGATCGAGGTGGACCTACCAAAGGCGAGCAGCGGACGCAGCGTCGAGGAGCCCTCGACCTTCGCCGTGGTGTATGACGAGAAAGAGCAGGTCTACGTCAACGGCGAGAAGATGTCTTGGGAGGCTTTCCGGGCGGAGGTGCGCCGGAGGAAGGCTGAGGATGAGAAGGTGCAGGCTGTGATCTCAGCCTCGAGCACGCTCTCGTACGGACGCGTGATGCGGCTGATCGATGCGATTCGTGTGGACGGGGTCGAGCGCTACGCGCTGAACATTGAATCCGATCCGGAGATCAACCCGAAGGGTGAGTGATGGCGGACCGCAGCCTCGAAGAGCGAATCTATGCAGAGCGGCGCCGGCGGCGCTGGTTTCTCGTCGTGGCTGCGGTCGCTGCGGTGCTGCTGCATGGCGTGCTCGGTTACGCGGGGAATCAACTGCGCGCAGTCGCCGAAGAGATCGGCCTTAAATCGCTCGTTGACGTGGTCATCCAAAAGCCAAAGCCCAAGCCAAAACCCAAGCCAAAGCCGAAGCCCAAGCCAAAACCCAAGCCCAAGAAGAAGAAGAAGCGCAAGAAGGTCGACCTGACCAAGAAACGCGTCCCCAAGCCGAACAAGCCAGTCGAGAAGCCGCCCGCCGAGCCGCCCAAGCCAGTGTTTGGCGTCAACATGAAGGCGACATCAAAGACCGGCCCGGGCATCACCATGCGCGTCGGTAACACGCTGATGAAGGCGCCCGAGAAGGAGTTCACCAAGCCGCAGGACGTGCGCCCGTATGCGCCTGTTGCCGGTCATAAGCTCACGCAGTACCCCAAGCTCTCAGCAGCCGAGCGGGCGCGCCTTGAGCGGCTCCCCTACCCGGAGCGAGCCCGAGACGAGGAGATGGAGGGGCGCGTCGTGCTCCTGCTCGACATCAACTACAAGGGTAAGGTCGTCAAAGCGCGCATCCTTAAAGACCCGGGCGCTGGTCTCGGAGCCGCAGCGGTTAGGGCGCTCAAAACGGCGCGTTTTGAGCCTGCAATGGTCGACGGCGAGCCTGTCGACGCTCGCCTCCATTACCAATACGACTTTGTGCTCGAGGGCTAGCGCCCTACTCCGGGATACGGAGCCTCAGCACCGAACAGCTCGCCTTGCCGGTGATACGCTCGGCGGTTCGCCGCATCATCCCGCTGTAGAAGTGATCATAGGGAGGCTCCTCGATCAGCATGAGGTCAAAGGATGCGCTCTGCGCGATCCACTGGTTGACCCGGTCAGGACCTCGGGCGACGAGGACGCGGGTCTCCGCCTCGCAGAGTGAGCTCAGCTCTTTGAGGTGCGCTTGAACCGCCGCCTCGTCCGCCTCGGGCTCGAGATACGAGGCGATCGTCACGACACCATTAAAGCGCGACGGCCGCCCCGGGCGCACGGCGATCTGGTCCGCCATCTTCACCAGCGTCTCGTCGTGTGTCCCTTGATCGACCACCACCAAGACCTCACGGAAGTAGCGGATCCCGACGTCCTTGAAGACGGCGACGTTGGTCTCGAGGTGGGAGAAGATCCACGCCAACGGGTCGCGCAGCCACACGGCGTGCTCGCCTTGGTCTTGCCACTCAAAGAGCACCCACTCTGGCTTGATGATCCGGCTCAGGCCGAGGACCTCCTCACGCAGATCACGGCAGGCCGCGTTGACGTACTCCACCTCGACGCCGAGGTTGGACCCCATCGCCAGCGTCCTGCGCTTGAGCGCCAGCTCATACGGGTGGTCATTGGCGAGGTCCTTCATGGCGAGCTGTTCGGGGACCTCACGCACACGCAGCGCCGCCAGCGTCTGCCCCCGCCCGAGCGCTACCCCTAACTCGACGAGGGGTTCCGGCGGGTTTCGGTCGAGCAAGGTCACCATCGAGCCGATCTTCATCTCGGCGAGGTGTTCCCCAGAAGCCGCTGTCGGCCGGCTCAAGCCGCTGACCTCACGAGCTCCTAAGCGCTGCGCCACACCCGAGCGCTCACCGACGCGTTGCTTGCCATAGATGGCGTAGAGCGCACCGCCAATGACGATCACGCCTGCGGTCGCCAGCCACCCAGCGATCCCAATAAAAAACAACAGGACCAGGCAGACGACGATCCCGACGATCTGAATCCACGGGTAGAGTGGCGAGCGGAACTTGGGCTGATACCAGCGCACGTGGCTCTCGCGCAGCACGATCACGCTGATGTTAATCGCCATGAAGACGAGGATCTTAAAGGCGCTCGCGAGCTTGGCGATTTTGGCGACGTCGAGCGTCAAGATCACCAGCAGCATAGCGCCTGAGGTCAGTAAGATCGCCGGGATGGGCGTCAGGAACTGCGAGCGCACCTCGCCGAGCGCCTTCGGCAGGAGCTGGTCGCGCGCCATGCTGAAGGGAAAGCGTGAGGACGCCAGCAAGCCAGCGTTCGCCATGGCGACCATGGTCAGCGCCCCGAGCGCCGCCACGGCGAGCGCCACGGTCTTGCCGCCGATCGCGAGGGCTGCGGTGTAGACTGAGCGGTAGTCCCCTTGCAAGCCACCCTCGCTCATCCCTGCGTTCGCTGAGACGCTGCCCGCCATGGTGATCGACATGCAGACATAGATCAGGGCGGCGATAGCGAGCGTGATCAGCATGGCGAGCGGCAGGTTGCGCTCTGGGTTCTTCACCTCCTCGGCGACCGCCGCGATTTTGGTGACCCCGGCGTAAGAGATAAAGACCACGGCGACGCAGGTCACGAGCCCATCCCAGCCGTTGGGCATGAAGGGCTGCATCAGCTGGGGCTCATAGGTCTTGGTGCCCATGATCATGAGCACGATCAAACCGACCACGCTCACCCCGACCATCACGATCTGCGCCTGCCCGACCTTGCGTACGCCGACCATGTTGACCACCGTCACCAAGGCGAGGAAGCCCACCGCTGCGGTGGTGGCGTCGAGCTGGACGAGCATCTCGAGGTACAGCGTGATACCGACCAGCGCAAAGGAGCTCTTGAGCAGCAACGACGCCCAGAGGCCGAGACCGCAGATCGTCCCCACCATCGGTCCAAAGGCGCGCTCGAGGTAGACATAGGCACCACCGGACGTCGGCATCGCCGTCGCCAGCTCGGCCTTGGACAGCGCCGCTGGCAAGACGCAGATCCCGGCGATCCCAAACGCAACCCACATGCTCGGACCGGTGAGCTCGGCGGCAAGGCCTGGGATGACAAAGAAGGCGCCGAGCGTCGCGCCCAGGCTAATGGCGATGATACTGGTCAGACCGAGTCGGCGTTCAAGTTCGAGCACGCATCACTCCTCGTTGAAGCTTAATTACCAGAAGCGTGCGGAAGGTCTAGATCGCGCGTGACGTAATTTTTGAGCTCAGCCCCGCTGGTTGCACACGGGGATGGTGACCTGGTTGTCTGCCCGCTCAGTGCTCGACTCGGCGACCACACACAGGTCAAGGAAACAGCTGCTGCCGTCCGGACACGGTTGCTCGTCACTGCAGGGCGGGACATTACCGAGGACCTGGAGGTTATTGCCTGACTCACAGGCGCTTTCACCGGGCCTGCTACCGCACCAGCCACCGCCTCCGCTTTGGGGGTCGGTGTTGATCACCCCAAAGCCCTTGCAGGGGATCATCGGGACGCACACGGCAGGGTTTTGTGTCGTATCTTCGAACCAGCCAGTTGGGCAGCGCGTCTGGTCTACGACCACGGGCAAACAATAATAGGTGCCCTGGAACAGCTCCCGACAGGCGCCCACCTGGCCCATCGTCAACGTACACTCACCGTTAGAGAGCTCACATGTCTTCACCAATCCCCGATTCTCGGTGAAGTGGGTTGGAATGGTCGGAGGGTCCTCCCCAAGCTCGCATCGTCCCGTGAAGAGCTCCTCATCATCACAGGCCGCGACGGCGTCGGGGTTGGTCGACTCGCAATAGTTCTGAAAGCACAGCGAGCCGTCGCCGTGGCGGTCCACGCACTCGGCGTCGCTATCGCAGCGATCGCCACGCTGAAACCGGCACACGGGGTCCTGCCCAGCACAGAACGTCGATCCATAGGTGAACCCATAGCCTGGTTGGGCGCAGTCAGCTGGTCCCTTGCACAGCGGCTTGGGCGCGCAGACCTCGTGATAGACGTCGGTGCCGTCATTTCGCAGCGCTTGCATCCGTTGATAGCCTAGGTAGCACTCCCCTTCCGTCGGCGGCGCCAAACACATCGAGGTGTGTCCGTAGCGCGGCTTCGCTGTACCCTCTGCGGGAGACATCGTGGGGGCGACGCGCGCACCGTAACACGCGCCATCGATCGCCTCGCACCAGGCTCCCCCGCCCGCTTGCTCGTCATCACAGCGGTTCTGGCGCGCCTGACGCTGCGAATCGTAGAGCTGGCTGACGTCACCGCCGACGGGCAAGCAACCGAGGCTCAACGTACAAACGATCGCAAACGCCCTCATCATCGCCCCCACAGCCCATAAGCCGTCACGACCGCCCCGAGCGCGCCGAGGCTCCCTCCGATCAGGTTCAAGCGGTTGCGGCGCTCGACCGCCGACGAGAATTCAGACCACGAGGTGTTGCCGAGGACAAAGTCGGTCTGCGCAACATGCAGGCGTGGGTCTCCGACGTTGTTGAGCAGCACGCCGGCGACCAAGCCGCCGACGAATAAGCCGCCGCCTGCGGTGGCGATCCAGACGCCGCCGCTTGCGCCCTTTGGCTTGCTCTTGACAGAAGCGGGCGCCGGCTCACCGCTGGGCTTGACCGCGCCGTCCATCCCTTCCGCCACGATCTGATCGAGGCTTGCGCCGAGCTCATCGAGCAGCTTGGACTCGTCCTTGACCACCCGGCTGGTGCGCGCAAGCACCTTGGCGTCCTCCACGCTGATCAGCTTGAGGTTGAGGATGTAGTTGCCGGCAAAGGTCCCCAGGCTCGACGAGAGCATCAACGGCACCCCCAGCGCCCCGCCGAGCTCGGCTAAGCAACTGTCCGCGTCACAGCCCATGGCTGCCTTCTGCTCCTCGAGGCTGAGCATCTCACGCAGGTCCGAGCCACCGATCACGCCACCAAAGCGCTTGGAGCGGCTCAGCCGCTCGAGCATGAGCTCATTGAGCATCTCTGCGGTCGCTTGATCGAGCCCTTTTTTGAGCTCAAGGTCCATCACCGCCAGCTTTGGCGACTCGGGGGTCGCCGCCGCCTCGGGAGGCGCAGCGAGCGCAAGCGTCATCAGCAGATTCATCATGCGCAGGGCTTACAAAATATCGCCCGCCTTGACCAACTCAAAAGGTCCCCCGCCTTGACGTCGGGGCATGGTCGCGTTGAGGTACGGGGTCAAAAGCCGAGGGACCGCAGATGGATTGGCTTCTTTTGCTCAAGTGCTTTGCGATCACCGTCGGCGGTGGTTTGGCGGTCTATTGGCTGCCGAGCCTGGCGCTGGATTGGGTCTATTATCAGCAGCGTAAGGATAAGCCCGAGACCTGGAAGGTACAGCCTGACCGCTGGGCGCCCAAGCGGCTGGCGCGGGAGGAGCGCCGGCTCGGCACGCAGAACATGATCATGCTCTCGCTCGTCAGCGGCGTCCTATACTATCATGTGATCACCGGCGGCTTTAGCATGCTCTATTTCGACGTCGCCGAGTACGGCTGGACCTACACGGTGCTCTCGAGCGTCGGCTTCTTCGTCGTCGGTGACTTTGGGCTCTACTGGGCGCACCGATGGATGCACCGCAAAGGCCCCTACCGCTTTGCGCACTGCATCCATCACCGCTACCGAACGCCCAGCGCGTTCACGGCGGTCGCAGCCCATCCCTTTGAGCTGCTCACCTTCCAGGTGGTCACCATGGCGCCCATCTTCCTGGTTCCGCTCCATCCAGGTGGCGTGATCGCTGTGTTGCTGTACCAGCACATGGTCTCGCTGATCGATCACTCCGGGATCCGCTTTGGGATGGTCCTTCCGTGGCAAGGACCCGCTGCCTTTCACGACGATCACCACACCTATTTCCACGTCAATTTTGCGCAGACGATTCATTGGTGGGACCGCCTTTTTGGCACCTGGCGTTGCGAGGAGCTCGACTACGGCGAGCGGCAATTTGTTGAGGACCAAAATGAGCGCCCGGTCGCCACCCCGATGAGTTATTCGCACGCGGCGGTCGAGGCGCGCTCGCTGGCTCGACTCGAGAAGCGCCGCAGGGCTCGGCGTCGCCCGGCGGCGCAGTTGACCCCGGAGGGCGCCTCATGAAGCTGCCCGTCGTGGATACCAGCTTGCCGATGGTGGAGCTCTTCTCGCCCGCATCCAACCCGCTGAGCAACGGCTTGATGGAGGCGACCTTGCTGCTGTGTTGGTTGCTCACCGTCGCGCACGTGCTGCGGGCGCTTCGTCAGGGTGATCAGCAGCCACTCTTTGTCTGGAGCGCCATCCTGGTCTACGCCGTGGCGCTCGAGGTGATCACCTACAACTACGTGGACAGCTTTGGTCACCAGCGCTTCAGCGTGATGCTCTACCACCACAAGCTCCCCCTCTACATCACCTTTGTTTATCACAGCGTGGTGTACGCCTCGTACCACTTCGCTCGCCGGCTGGGCTTGGACCCGGTCCCCGAGGCGGTGGTCTGCGGTCTGATCGCCATGGTGATGTACACCCCCTACGACCTGATGGGGCCCGAGATGGGTTGGTGGGTCTGGAAGGAGCACCTGACCACGGAGGCGCGCTGGATGGGTGTACCCTACAGCTCGACCCTGTGGATTTTCTTGTTCCACGCCGGGTTGTGCTGGCTGCTCGGGCGTCGCGACCCGGTTGCCTCGAGTCCGCTGCAGCTCACCCTCTCCGTTGCCTGGGTGGCGCTCGCCACGCTCGTGCTCGGCTTCTTGCTGTTTCTACCCTACCACGGCTTGCGCTTCCTCGGTTTGACCGATGGCGTCATCCTCGTGCTCTTCATCATCATGGGTGTCCTCATCGTGGCGCTGGACCAACCTCAATTTCGAGGCACCTCGGACCGGCTGATTCTTGGAGTTTCGATCTTATGGCATGGGTTCTTCCTGTTCGTTTGTGTGCTCGGCGACCTGCCAGCGCCGGTGCGCGCTGCGGCGGGCGCGTTACTCGTTGCGAGCGTCTGCGTTCAGCTTGTGTTCGGGCGTCTGTTGCTGCGCTCGCCCTGAACGCGCTCGCCGCCTGCGCGCACGCCCCATCGAGCCAAGCGCTCGCGTACCCGCCGAGCCCACCCGGTGACGTCGTCGACGTGCACCATGGCGTCTCGGTCCCGGACCCCTACCGCTGGCTCGAGGACTCCAAGAGCGAGCAAACCCGGGCTTGGATCGCAGCGCAGAACCGCCTGACGCAGCAGCACCTCGGGTCGCTGCCGCACAAACAGCGCCTCAAGGACCGGCTCAAGGGCTTGTGGAACTATGAGCGGTTCAGCGCGCCGTCGCGCGTCGGTGAGCACTACTATTACCGCTACAACAGCGGCCTGCAGCAACACTCGGTGCTGATGGTGTCCAAAGGGCTGGACGGGGAGGCGCGCGTTCTGCTCGACCCGAACACCTTCTCGAAGGACGGCTCGGTGTCGCTCGGGTCGTACGCGGCGAGTGAGGATGGTCGCTGGATCGCCTACATGATCTCGGACGGCGGCTCAGACTGGCGCGAGATCCAGGTGATGAACGCGCAGACGGGCGAGCTTAAGGAGCGCCTGCGGTGGGTCAAATGGTCGGGGATATCATGGCGTAAGGACGGCTCGGGCTTCTTCTACAGCCGCTATCCGGAGCCCGAGGATAAGCTGCAGCAGACCAATCAAAACCACAGGCTCTATTTTCACCGGCTCGGCGACGATCAGGCGAGTGATCAGGTGGTTTTTGCGCAGCCCGACCAGCCGGAGTGGCACGTTGGCGGCTGGGTCAGCGACGACGATCAGCTGCTTTGGCTCTATGCCAAAAAGGATACGGACAACCGGAACATGCTCTGGTTCAAGCGCCTCGACGACTTGAGGGCTGCGCCCACAGCCGTCCAGACGGACTGGGAAGCGGGCACCTGGCCGATGGGGAAACTCAACGAGACGGTGTGGCTCAAGACCAATTGGCAAGCCCCGAAGCAGCGCGTGATGAAGATGACGCTCGATCGCCCGGCTCGGTCGGATTGGGTCGAGGTGATCCCCGAGCGAGACGAGGTGCTGCGCTCGGCTTCTGTCGTGGGTGGACAGCTCCTGGTCAGTTTTCTCAAAGACGCGCACGCCGTGGCGGAGCGGCTCACGCTGGACGGCAAACCGCTCGGCAAGCTCGAGCTCCCTGGTATGGGTAGCGTCTGGGGGCTGGGAGGTTACGCTGATGACCCAGAGGTGTTCTACGTGTACTCGGACTTTGTGCGCCCGAGCTCGATCTATCGCCTGGACATGAACACCGGACAAAGCAGCCTCTACCGTGCGCCGAAGCTCGCCTTTGACAGCGCGGAGTACACGAGCCGCCAGGTCTTCTTTGAGAGCAAAGATGGGACCAAGGTGCCCATGTTCATCATCCACAAGAAGGGGCTCCCTGCCGGACCTAAGCCCACGCTGCTGTATGGATATGGCGGCTTCAACGTCTCGCTGACGCCCTACTTCTCGGTCGGCCGAGCGGTCTGGCTGGAGCGCGGCGGCGTCTTCGTGATCGCCAACCTGCGCGGCGGCGGTGAGTATGGCGAGCGCTGGCACAAAGCGGGCACCAAAACCCAGAAACAGAACGTCTTTGATGACTTCATCGCAGCCAGCGAGCATCTGATCCAAGAGGGCGTCACCACGCCGGGGCAGCTTGCGATCAATGGCGGAAGCAACGGCGGCCTGCTGGTGGCTGCGGTGATGCAACAGCGGCCTGAGCTTTTTGGCGCTGCGCTGCCGGACGTCGGGGTGCTCGACATGCTGCGCTATCACCTGTTCACGGTCGGCAAGCGCTGGGCGAGTGATTACGGCACGGTGGATGACAAGGCGGAGTTCGAGGCGCTGCTTCGCTACTCACCCGTCCACAACGCCAAAGCGGGGGTGCGCTACCCCCCCACCCTGATCAGCACCGCCGATCACGACGACCGAGTGGTGCCAGCCCACAGCTACAAGTTCGCCGCAGCGATGCAGGCGGCGCAGGGCGGCGAGGCGCCGGTGGTTATCCGTATCGAGACCCGCGTCGGCCACGGCGCCGGCAGAGCGCTGTCGTTGACCATCGAGAAACTCGCCGAACAATACACCTTCCTCATGCACCATTTAGGGATGGACTGGGTTGAGGGCGAAACCGCCAGGACGGGCGGACGATAACCCCAACGCTGAGCGCTTTCCTTCGCGTGCAGCTTTTGGCACCTTGCGCTTTGGAGCGACGTCATGAGCATGAAAATCCACGGGGTTCCCCCTCAGCTGCGCCGAGCCTCCCTCGAGCCTGCTGATCAGGCGAAACCTGAGGCGCCGCGTGCGCCCTCTCCGCAGGGGCTTGATCGTTTCGAGGGTTTGAGCGGCGCCGAGCGCGCGGAGATGCAGCGCTTCATGAACCTCAAAGCGCGCGCTGAGGCGGCGCCGCATGGCGGGGGGCGCAGCGTGCGCTCCGTCGGCGCGGCGACCGCTGCGCTGCTGTCCGATCGCCAAGGCGGTGTGACGGCTGAGCGGGCTCAAGACGCCTTCGGGCGCTACGACCTCAGCGACTACCAAAACGCGCAACGCAACGCGCTCGATGATCGCAACCCCGAGGTGATGAATGCGCTGCCTGAGTCGGTACGAGACAGTTTTGCGCATTACTACGACCACGCAGAGGCGAACGACTGGGCGACCGTGTACCTGAGCCGCCACGAGCTCGACGGTGAGTCCCTCTACATGGTGGCGACCCGCACCGACGGCTCGGACAACTACATGGAGCTGTTCGGCGCAGACGGTAGGCCGCTGGCGTCGGGCGAGGCGATGGAGAACGAGCCTCGGCGGTGGGACGCTGAGTTTGGCGCCAGCCGCGCCCGAGTGGTTTACGACTAAAGGGTGCGCATATCCGGCGTGTGCCCGACCCCATACAAAGCTGCGACGCTTAGAGAATTGACGGGCTGGCACGGCGCTGGCAAGGGCGGCTCACGCTAACCGACATTTCGGACGACGCATGGAATTTGAAAACGTCTCGGTGGTGAGTGTGGCTCACGCCGTCCCGCCGCATCGTGTCTCATCGGAGTGGATCGACGATCAGCTCAGCCAGACTATGGATCGACTTGGTGTCCACAAAGGGCTGCTCGAGCAGCTGTCGGGGATCGTGGCGCGGAAGTTCTGGGACGAGGGCATTCAGCCGAGCGATGTCGCCGCCGACGCAGCCCGCCAGGCGCTGTCGAAGGCAGGGGTTGAGGCTGACCAGATCGGCTTGCTCATCAACACCTCGGTCTGCCGCGATTGGATCGAGCCGTCGACAGCCTGCATCGTGCACGGCAAGCTCGGGCTCTCGAGCGACTGCATCAGCTACGACCTCGGCAACGCGTGCCTCGCTTTTATGAACGGCATGGACACGGCGGCTCACCTCATCGAGACGGGTCAGATCGATTACGCGCTGATCGTCAATGGCGAGGGCAGCCGGCACGTGATCAGCCAGACGATGAAGCGCATGGCCGATGAGGGCTGCACCGAGCAGCAGTTTCGAGCCGAGTTCGCTGCCCTGACGCTGGGCTCAGGCGCGGTGGCCATGGTGCTGTCGCGCACCGATCTGGCGCCCGACGGGCACCGCTATCTGCGCAGCGTCAGCCAGGCGGCGACCGAGTGGAGCCACCTGTGCCGCGGCACCACCGAGCAGATGTTTACCGACACGCGCACCCTCTTGGTCGAAGGGCTCAAGCTCGCTCGACAGACCTGGGACCGTGCCTGGAAACTCTTCGACTGGTCGGTTGACCGGTTCGACCAGTTCGTCCTGCACCAAGTCAGCCGCGTGCACACGGACCAGCTCTGCGCCACGCTCGGGATCGACAGCGAGCGCTGTTATAAAATCTACCCTGAGTGGGGTAACGTCGGTCCAGCCGGCGTGCCGTTGACGTTGAGCATGGCGGTCGAGGCGGGGCAGATCAAGAAGGGCGACCGGGTCGCGCTGCTCGGGATCGGCTCCGGGCTGAACTGTTCGATGAGCGAGCTGATCTGGTGAGCGAAAGCGACGACATGGTCGCGCAGTTGATGCCCTATCGAGCCCATTACATTGGCGATGAGGGCAGGCGGCAGCATTTCCTAGACGAGGGCGACGGACCGCCCGTGGTGATGGTGCACGGCAACCCGACCTGGTGCTTTTACTACCGCAATCTGGTGGGGCGCCTGCGTGACCGCTTCCGCTGCATCGTGCCGGACCATATCGGCTGCGGCCGCTCCGATGCGCCGAAGGACTCTGACTACGGCTACACGCTCGAGGACCGAGTCGACGACCTCGAGCGCCTCTTGGACGAGCGCGTGCCAGAGGGGCTCATCGATCTGGTCGTGCATGACTGGGGCGGGATGATCGGCATGGCTTGGGCTCACCGTCACCCCCATCGCGTTCGGCGCTTCGTGATCCTCAACACGGCGGGGTTTCGGCTGCCGGAGGATCAGCCCATGCCCCGAGCGATCGCCTTTGCGCGCAGCCGCGTCGGGCGGTGGCTGATCGAGCGCTTCAGCTTGTTCGCCCGCTCCGCCTCCTATCTCGCCTTCTCGCGCCCCGTCTCGCCGGCGGTCAGGCGCGCCTATCGCTGGCCCTACGAGGCCCCCGAGCGCCGGGTGGCGACGCGCCGCTTTGTCGAAGACATACCGCTCTCACCCGATGACCCGTCCTATCAGACCGTGCTCGGCGTCGAGGAGGGCCTTGGTCAGTTCAGCGATCGCCCGGCGATGATCTGTTGGGGGCTCAAAGATTTTGTATTTACCGAAGCCTTTCTTCGCCGCTGGCAGCGCCACTGGCCGCACGCTGAGATCACGCGCTACGAAGACTGCGGGCACTATGTGCTCGAAGACGCGGGCGAAGACATCCTCGAGCGCATCGACGCCTTCTTGAGCGCCCCCTAGATGGGCGCTCAGACGATCGCAGCGGCGCTTCCTCAGATGGCGGCGCAGCAGCCCGACGCCGTTGCGCTGTGGCTGCCCAGCAGCCTCAAGGCTAAGCCGCCAGTGCGGTACACGCCGGTCACCTTTCGTGAGCTCAACACGCAGTGCGAGCGCACCATGCGGGCGCTGCATCATGTGGGGGTGCGCCAGGGCGCACACGTCGCCGTCATGGTCAAGCCCGGACTCGAGTTCTTTAGCCTTACCTTCGCGCTGTTTCAGCTCGGCGCGTTGCCGGTGTTGATCGACCCAGGGATCGGGCTCAAAGCGCTCAAGTCCTGTCTCGCAGAGGCACAACCTGAGGTCTTCATCGGGATTCCTCCGGCGCACTTGGCGCGGGTGGTCCTTGGATGGGGTAAAGGATCGGTGCGTACGACGATTAGCGTCGGACCCTCGGGGTTTTGGGCGCAACACCGCCTCGACCAGCTAATCCGCAAGACCGCTGAGCATGACCTCCCCGAGGTGACGATCAAGCCAGAGGACCGCGCCGCCATTTTGTTCACGAGCGGGAGTACGGGGATCCCCAAAGGAGTGATCTACGAGCACCGCAACTTTGCGGCGCAAGTGAGGATGATCCGAGATCTCTATACGATCGAGCCGGGAGAAGTTGATCTGCCGACCTTCCCCTTGTTTGCGCTCTTCTCCCCCGCCCTTGGGACGACGTCCGTGATCCCTCCGATGGATTTTACACGCCCAGCGAAGGTCGACCCGGCGGTGCTCGTCGATGCGATCGATCAGCACGGGGTCAACACGATGTTCGGCTCCCCTGCGCTCTTGAACACCTTGAGCCGCTGGTGCGCTCGGCGCAAGCATCGGCTCGATGGCTTCAAGCGCGTGATCTCCGCCGGCGCGCCGGTCCCTGCAGCCGTTCTGCAGCGGATGCGCGACGCCCTGCCTGACGGCGCGGACATCGTCACGCCCTATGGCGCGACCGAGACGCTCCCGATCGCGAGCATCGAGAGCCGTGAGGTCCTCGGTGAGACGGCAGCGTCGAGCCAGCTCGGGCGAGGTGTCTGTGTTGGTCGCGTCGCCGACGACGTTGAGCTCTGGATCGCTGAGGTCAGCGATGAGGTGATCACCACGGAAGAGGCGCTCAACTCGGCGCTTGCTGAACCTGGCACCATCGGCGAGGTGTGCGTCGCCTCGCCTGCGGTCACGACGGGCTACTTTGGGCGGGAGCGGGCGACGGCGTTGGCGAAGATCGCTCGCTCCGACGGGAGCGTGATCCACCGCATGGGCGACCTCGGCTGGGTCGATGAGCAACGCCGGCTGTGGTTCTGCGGTCGTAAGTCGCAGCGGGTGCGTCTCGCAAGCGGTGACCGCTTTACGGTGGCGGTTGAGGGGGTCTTTAACGCCCACCCCGGCGTGCACCGCAGCGCGCTCGTTGGGATCGGTGATGCCGGCGCTCAGCGGGCGGTGCTCTTTGTGGAGCCTGAGCGTGAGCTGAGCGAGCCGATAGGCGAGCAGCAACTCAGAGCGGAGCTGCTCGAGCTGGCTCGGCAGCACGACCAGACGCGCTGCGTCGAGACGGTCTTGTTTCACGAGCCCTTCCCCGTCGACATTCGCCACAACGCCAAGATCGGTCGAGAACGCCTGGCGCAGCTCGCTGCGAAGGAGCTCGCATGAACAGCTGGCGAGACGGGACGATCTTGGTGACCGGCGGGGGCGGCTTTATCGGTGGCGCGATCGTCCGCCGCCTGCGCAGCGTAGGGCTCAAGGTCCGCTCGGTCTCGCGCAGCCGCTACGACTGGCTCGACGACTTTGAGGTCGAACAGGTCCAAGGAGATCTTGCGGATCGTGAGACGGTCCGCAAAGCGCTCCAAGGCTGCTCAGCCGTGTTTCATGTAGCGGCTCTGGCGGGGATCTGGGGTCAGCGCGAGACCTTTCATCGGAGCAACGTGCTGGCGACGCAGAACCTCCTGGCTGGCTGTCGAGAGCTCAACGTCACGCGCTTTGTGTTCACGTCGAGCCCCTCGGTGGCGCAGACTGACCAAGGCTGCTCTGGCGGCGATGAGCAGCAGCCGATCCCCGAAACGCATCGAACCTTTTACCAAGCGACTAAGGCTGAGAGCGAGCGCATGGTCTTAGCCGCCTATTGCGAGTCGCTGCGGACCGTGGCGCTTCGCCCTCGGCTCGTTTGGGGGCCGGGTGACCCGCACCTCCTGCCACGCTTGGTCGAGCGCGCTCATGCAGGGCGGCTGGCGCTCGTGGGTGACGGTGAAGAGCTGGTCGACAGCACCTACATCGACAACGTCGTGGATGCGCACCTCCTCGCAGCCGATGCGCTCGATCAGGTCCCCTCGCCCTGTGCAGGCAAAGCCTATTTCATCTCCAACGGCGAGCCTCGGCCGATGGGCACCTTGATCAATCAGCTCCTCAAGGCGGCTTCTGCGCCACCGGTTCGGCGGCGCGTCCCAGCTTGGCTCGCCGTCGTCCTCGGCGCCACGCTCGAGGCTGTCTGGACTGCGGGAAGGCTATCCGGCGAGCCGCCGATGACCCGCTTCCTCGCCTACCAGCTAAGCACCCCGAACTGGTACAACCTTGCGGCTGCCGAGCGCGATCTGAACTACCACCCTGTGGTCAGCTTGGATGAGGGGCTCGAGCGACTCGAAGAGCACCTCAGGCTTGTCACGCCCACGAAGTGACTTTGGCGAAACAGCGAGATCATGGCATGACGCCCTCCTGTTGAGAGGGAGCGATCGATGCCTAGTTGGCTTAATCACCTGTTTGGTCGCGTGCAGCCGCCGTCCCTGCGCGACCTCGAGCGCGCCGAGGCGCTCGCTGCCGAGGTCTACGACGCACCGGTCAAGCTCGAGGACCAGCCGGGCGGTCGCTCCGGAGAGATCGACCCAGGGGACCGCTTCGTCTCAGGCGGCCCCTCGAACCCCCTGATTGAGCGCTTAGGTGCTGAGCGTACCGAAGACCTCGCCTTTCGGGCGGCGGTGGTTCAAGCGAGCAAAGACTTGGCTAAGAGCGGGGCATCGTTCGCCTCAAACTCCAAGCAAGACAAGGTCAACAAAACCCTGTGGACGATGGGGTATGGCGGCAAGATGCAGGTCCGCAAATGGCTCGGCGACGGCGAAGTCGGCAAGCCCAGCGTCGCCTTGCGAGACATCTTTGAGAATGGGTCAGCGTACAGCTTTGAATGCGCCACGGCGATGATGGTCATCTATCACAAGGCGATCCTCGACCATATCGGAGACGAAGCCTTTGATCGGCTCTTTACCGAGCCGCGTCATCTCAAGTTTTTCCGCTGGAGCGTCGAGGACGACGACTTCATCGACGTCAAGCGGCTCGCTCACGTGCCGAGCAAGCTCAAACCGGGCTCCCATTATTATTACAAAAACCCCGGCGCTGATCCCAAGAATTCAGCCTGGGGCGGTGAGAACGTCATCTACCTGGGAGACGGCGAGTTTTACGCCCATGGCATCCGCGGCGCCTCAGGGACCTTTGTGGTCACCGAGCAAGAGATCCTCGACACCCTGAGGAGCCTGCGCGCTCCCGACAGCCGAGAAGAGCCGCATCGGATCGATATGGAGATGCATTTGGACGGCTTAGCGCTCAGTAAGAAAGCCGTTCCAGACCCCTTAGACGTCTAACGGGCTTAACTCAGCGAGCGCATGATCACAGCGGCTGACCCAGCTTCGGTTGTTGTAGATCGCCAGGCGCGCTTGGGCATGCCGGATCGTGGCAGCGGCGAAATCTCGCTGCCCTCGGCGCGCCAATTCCACCCCGATCAGATAGATCACCTGGGCTAAGCGATAGCGCGCGGGGATCGCGTTGACAGTATGGGCGAGCGCTTCGAGGTCCTCGATCGGTACGTCGTCTCCATAGCCGATCACGCGCGCCGCCTCGAAGATCTCGGCGAACGGCTCCAAGCCCAGCGCAAGGCCCTCGTCAGCCGCTTTGCGCACGGCGTCCAGACGACCGGCCAGTGCGCCGAGCAGCAGATACAACTCGAGCGTGTTGGGGTGCACAGCGCCCGCGCTGCGTTGCTCGGTGTCCGCCTGTTGCTCGAGGCGCTGCCAAGCCTCGGCGTCGCGTTCATTGGCGGCGAGCCACTCGATCCACCGCCGCTCCAAGCTCCAGCGAGCGCGCTCCTCGACCGCGTCTCGCTGCCGCTGACAGACGAGAAGGTCCTGCTCGGCTTCCCGGGAGCGATCGGCTGCGATCGCCAAAGCCGATCGCTTCGCTAGAATGGGAAAAGCGGCGTCCTCGCCCAGCTTTGCGGCGGCCGCCAAGGCTTGATCGTAGTGGTCCAGCGCCTCGCTGACGCGCCCTTTGCTCTCACAGCGGCGGGCGAGCGCTGGTCGGATCTCTACCTCGAGTTCGGGCGCGACCCCCTCCTCCAACATCTCCTCGTAGATCACCTGTCGGAACTTGGGGTGGAGATAGAGCCCACGCCGAGTCAGGACGTGATGGCGCAACGCCGTCGGCAGGTTGGGCCAGCGCGCGCTGAGCGCATCGATATCCGCGAGCCCCTCCTCGATCCGGTGGAGTCGGTACAGGCACAGATTGTAAGCCATCCGCACCTCGAAACACGGCGTCGCCTCTTCAAGGTGCTCCGGCGCTTCGACAAGGGAGAGATAGTCCTGCCCCATCCGCATCGCCGCTTGATAACGTCCGCTCGCAATGGTCCCGGTCATCAGCTCCAGCATGCGCTCTTTGCCGAGCGCTTCGCCGGCGGCCAAACGGTTGTGCGCGGCAGCCCAGCGATAGACGAGGCTCATATGCCGGGAGCTGCCTTCGAGGACCTCAGCGGCGGCGATATAGGCAGCCCGGTCGAGCTGTGCCTCGGGATAAGCCAGCAACATCTCGCGCTGGGTAGCGTCGACAAATCCCCAGCTGTCGCGCCGGAGTGCCAGCATGCTGCCACGCGCCAAGTCTGCGACCAAGCCAGGGCTGTGGCGCTGACCGAGCCGACGGCAGAGCTGATGCTGCAGGGAGATCTCGACGCGCTCGCCGAGCAGCGTCCCCAAGATGAGAAACCGTCGCTCATCCGGTGACAGCGCGTCGAGCGCGCGCCGTGTCCGCTCCGCGATCACGGCAGTGAGGCTGTCGAGGAAGCGCAGTTGATGCCCCGCTTTGAGGTCGAGCCCTCCCTCGCTCACCTCGAGGCAGTCCTCTTCGACCAGCTGCATCAACAGCTGCCGCACCGTCTCGGGCGACCCCTTCGAGCCGCTGGCGATTCGCTGTGTCAGGTCGGTGGATAACCCCAGCAGCGAGCGGGTAAAATCCTGGCACTCCTGGGCGTTGAGCGCCTGCGTGGTCACGCGGCTGCACGCCTCCCGCTCGATCAAGACACCGTGGAGTCCTTGGTTCTGTTCGTTTCGAGCGAGGTCATCGGGGCGATAGGTCGCCACGATCAGGCAAGGACAGCGCTCTTGCTCAAGCACATACTCCGCAAACTCGAGGGCGCTTGGGTCGTGCAGGAGATCGTCGAGCACAAGGATCAGCGGTTTGGCACGCGCAAGCTGCTTGACGAGCTCGCCGAGGGTCTCTCGCCGCAGCTCATCGGAGCTCGACTCTTCGATCTCGAGTTGGGACAAGACGCTGTCAAAAGCCGAGAGGTACGCCTTACGCGCAGCCACGCTGTCACAGCGATGCCGGCTCAGATGCGAGGCCACCACGAGCAGCGCCTCCTGAGCGGTCATCCCGCGATCCAGGCCAATATGCGCCGCCAGCGCAGCGGCGAGGCTAGCGCCTTGCTCCAGCTCCCCACGGAAGCTCGCCATGGCGTATTGAGCGAGCCCTTGCTGATGGGCTGCTCGAGTGAGCCACATCGCCAGGCGGGATTTGCCGCTGCCCGCTGCGCCCTCGATGAACATCAAGCGCTGCTGGCCACCGGCGATCGTCTCTTTGAGCGCATCCCAGAGCTGCTGTCGCTGTGCCTGCAACCCGACCACCGGCAGCGATCGAAGGCCCACGAGTCCCATCCCAACACCGGGCTCAGGTCGCAGCGTTTGCTCATTTTGCTGCCAACTTGGCCAGGTCACCGGCGCGCTGCGAAAGGTGCTTAGGCGGCTCGCTGTGCGCGGCGCCGGGGGCGCCGGCGGCTCGTGATGAGGCGTGACGCTCTGAACCTCAACGGTCGGCGCAGCGTTCTCGGCAGAACCCTCGACGGGGAGCGCGTTCAAGTCACAGTGAGCGCCTGCTCCGGGCAGCTCGGCGAGCGCCTCAGCAGCCACGGCATAGCGGTCGCTTGGGTCTTTGCGTAGCAGCCGGCGGATCCAGTGCTCTACCGCTCGAGGTAAGGCAAAGCGGGGTCGGAACTGCGGCGGGTGCGCGTGCACCTGTGCATTCATGAGCGCCGTGGCGTCTTGGCCAAAGGAGGTAAAGGGCGCGCTACCGCACGCCAAATTCCAGGCGAGGCACCCCAGCGCATAGAGATCCGTCGCCGGTCCAAAGGCGTGCAGCTGACCGGTCGCCTGTTCGGGCGCCATATAGTTCGGCGTCCCCACGCTCTGGCTGCTTCGGTTTAGGTCGGCCGAGCGGTCTTGGCTCCAGGCGAGCCCAAAATCAGCGAGCTTGTAGCAGAGGGTTCCGTCTGGCTGCCGAGCGATAAGTACGTTCCCTGGCTTGAGGTCGCGATGAAGCACACCGTTGGCGTGGGTAAGCGCCAACGCCTCCAGAATCGACGAGAGCACATGGTGCATCCCTCGCCAGTCGGTCGGTCGCTCCGAGATCAAGTCCCCGTCGGCGCAAAACTCCATGGCGAACCACGGAGCATGCGCTTGCAGCACGCCGAGTGAGTGCTCGGCGGCACGCTCTGAGATCACGCCGAAGTCATGGATCCCGACGATGTTCGGGTGCGACAGACGCGCCACCGCCTGCACCTCAGCGACGAAGCGGTGCCCCATCTGCTGGTCATCGTCCTGGCGCAGGTGAATGGTCTTGATCGCTACGGGCTTGCCGTTCAGGGCGTGCTCTGCCAGCCAGACTTCACCCATACCGCCTGATCCGACCCGGCGCCGCAGCTCAAACGCACCTAACCGAATAGCTTCCATTGACGTCTCACCCTAGCGACGCTCAACCATAAGGCAGCGCTCGGTCGATTGACTAGACCTTGGCGTGCGTTTGCGTTGTTGCGTTGACCGCGCGCAGGATCGCTTCTTACTCGACCTCGCATCGCCAGGTCGCTAAAGGCTCGAGCGGAGGTCGCCATGCGCAGAACATATATCATGGCGCTGCTCGCCAGCGCTGGGTGCATCACGGTCCCGGTGACCGAAACTCTCAAGCCCGGTCAGCAGGAGGTCAGCGCGACCTTCGGGGGGCCGATGATCGCGTTGCCTGGAGGCGGCCCCACCATTGCGCTTCCAAGCATGACCGCCGAATACCGCCAGGGCGGTGGCGAGCGCTGGGACTGGAACGTTGGGACGCACCTGCTTCCGCCCGTCTTCGGTGCGCTCGGTGGTCATGTCGGGGCAAGCTATCAGCTCAGCGAGCAAGCGGGCCGGCGCCCTCGATTGCTCGTGACGAACCGCCTCTACGTCTTCTCGAATCACCTCGACGATCGAAAACCTGCGGACTCGCGCGGCCTTTGGCTAAACAATGAGCTGACCTTGACCGGGTCGTGGACGCACGGGCGAGCCACCTACTATGCGAGCCTGATGGAGCACCTCGACTTGGGCATGCCCGGGCTTTTGCTCACGCCGGCGCTTGGCGCCAAGCTGCGTCGCAACAAGTGGACCTACTACGTCGAGTACCGCTGGTTCGGTGCCAACGCCGACAACAGCAAGGCGGCGCTCGCCTGGGCGGGTATCGCCGACTTAGGCGCTCAAGGACTTGGTCTCGGGATCTCACGACAGTTTGGAGGTAAGTAATGCGTTCCATTCTACCCCTGGCGCTCACGCTGAGCGCCTGCATCGCCAATCTGGACGGCTTTCAACACAACCCCAGACACTGCAGCGTGATCGGTACCGAGACCTGCGAGGACGAGACCGAAGAGATGGACCGCTTGTGCACACCGTGCGGCGAGTCCTACCCCTTCGCCGATCGAGGGATGCCTGCTGACCGGGTGAGTGCGCTCTCGTTTGAGAGCGGCGGGGTCACCAACGACGCCTACTTTGTGGCGGCTCCTGAGGGCTCGCCGCTCGCTGAGGTCACGGTGGTGGTCTCGCACGGCAACCGTGGCGGCATCGAGCACTACCTGCACACCATGGAGGCGTTGTACGGCGCCGGCCCCAACCTGTTCACCTATGAGTACCCAGGCTACGGTCAGTCGAGCAGCGATCAAGCGCCTTCGGAGACCGCCTTCTTCGCCAACGCCGATGACGCTTACGCGCTGTTGTTGACGGAGCTGCAGCAGCGTGGCCTGCAAGAATCAGGTGTGATCCTCTACGGCATGAGCCTGGGTGCGCTGCCCACGGTGCACCTTGCCCGCAAGCATGCGGTCAAGGGCGTTATCCTTGAGGCGCCCTACCCGAGCGCCTCGCTCTTCCTCGCCGACTCGAGCGCCACTTCGTTTCCTGCCTCCTTCGTCCTGAGCGGGAGCTACGACAACCTAGAGAAACTGCCCGAGGTCACCGCCCCGATTCTCCTGATGCACAGCTCGGATGATACCTTCATCCGGATCGAGCACAGCGAGGCGCTCTACGATGCGATGAACGCACCGAAGTGCTTCTGGCGCACCTCCGGCGCCGGTCATGGCATCAGTGGCGGGATCGCCGTGACCGAAGGCTACGACCGCTACGCACAACAGGTCGGCGCCTGGATCAGCGATCAAACCTGCCCCGAGTAAGGACTGCATCATGAACGATACACTCACACGCGACGAAGTCATCGAAGCGCAAAGCCAATGGGGCGCCGGCGTCGTCGCAGCAGACCCTGAAGCCTTGCTTGCGCTCTATGACTTCTCCGAGCTGGTCTTCAAGCCCACGATGTCGCCATCGATTCGTACCGACGCAGCCGGCGCTCGGTCGTACTTTGTGGGCGGAGACGTCAACTATCCGGGCGATAAAGGCTTCTTGCACAACGGCTTCGTCGCCGTCGATTTTGACAGCGCCCGCGGACCCGTGATCGCTCGCGACGGCCTGACAGCGCACGACATGGGGCACTACACCTTCACCCAGCCTGATGGCACGGAAGTCTTCGCCGACTACAGCTTCGCCTACCGGAAGGTGGATGGGCAGGTGCGCATTACGCTGCACCACAGCTCCTACAACGTGGGCTAGGCGACCCGGTCCAGGCTGGCGCAGCCCGCCATACCCCGAATGTACTTGGCGAGCTCGCGCATGCCGTCGACGCCGACGGCGCGCTCGACGCCGCTGCTGTAGTTGGTGGTCCCGTTGACGTCGTAAGTGTACCGGCGACCGTGTCGGTCGGTGATGAACTCGATACCCGCGACCTCAACGCCCTCGAGGGCACAGAATCGAAGATACTTCTGCACCAGCGGGTCGTCGGCGCTCAGCGTGGCAGGGCTGAACTTGCTGCTCGGCGCCTCACCTGGGCACACCGACGCCGGGGTCGCCTGGCACGCGTCGCTAGGGCAGAGCTCAAAACCCTCTTCGGTCGAGCTGTTCATGGCGAAGATCATCTCACCGCCCACGACCTCGACCCGCGTGATCACCGGCTCGGCGGCTTCGATAAACTCTTGAAGGATCAGCTTGCCGTCGGGGCCCTCATCAAAGGCATCCGAGTCGAGATAGGCTCGAAGCGA
The DNA here is from genome assembly GCA_036338695.1 of Myxococcota bacterium. Classification (GTDB taxonomy): domain Bacteria; phylum Myxococcota; class UBA4151; order UBA4151; family UBA4151; genus CACGMS01. Next base: position 24,214 of record JAYZBQ010000058.1, on the reverse strand, counting down.
TGCGACGTCGGTGAACTGCCGGATCCCCAAGCCCTTACCGCCTTGGTTGTGCTTGGTGATGAAGGGACCTTCAAAGCGCGCCGCAGCGTCGAGGATCTGGTCACGCCCCACCGCGAGGACGGTCTTAGGGGTCAAGATGCCGTGGCGACGCAGCGCCATGTCCTGCCGAAGCTTGCTCATCTCGAGTTCGAACGCCTCGAGGCCGTTGATCACCCGGCGCCGGTGGACTCGAAGCCAGGAGAGCCACTCGCGCGTCAGGCCGACGCTGTGGTGGTGCCCACGCGTGTGCGACGATGGGCTGATGCGATTGATCCACAACCCCTCCGGTGGCTCCTCGGACGGATCGATCAAACCGCCGTCAACTGGCCACAGCCGGATGGGAAAGCCCTCAGCTTTGAGCGCCTCGGTCAAGGGCGGCAGCCAGGCAGCGTTTTCATAGAGGATGTGAACAGTGGGTAGTGAGTGGGTCATGGATGCATCCGATAAGTAGGGAGGAGACGGATGCATGAGACAGATCATTCCAGCACCCGAAGAGGACCTCCGTGGTGACTGAAGACTGGCGAGTAGGAAGGAAGGCGCTCAGTTCACCACGGGGTCGACGTACAACAACAGCAACAACAACAGGTGCCGTTCCCAGAGACGTCGGTGGTGATCACGTTGAGGCTCATCATGGTTCCACTTTAGAAGGACTTCGCACCCGGCGCAAGACGCCGCGGCTCGGTCAACTGCCCTAAGCCGCCATTAGTGGGCTATGACTCGGGTCTGGCGACCGCTTGGCTGACCGGTGGTCACCAGCCGCCAGCCGTCACCTTGATGCGCTGTATTTCCTTGAAGAACCAACTCGTTGGCAGGCTGTGCGGTGCCCTCTCCCGTCAGCTCGTAGCAGGCGCCATCCGCCTCACAAAAGCGCCCGGCGGCCCCGAGCCCGACATGAAGCAAACGATCGCCGTTTGTGTCGCCGAGGTCGCGCAGCCCCTCAACATCCGGCATTAAGGTATCGACCGGCTCAGCGAGCATGGGCACCAACCCGCCGGCGCGCACGAAAACCGGGATCTCGGTCACGGGCGCTTGCACCTCAACCGTCTTTGGCCCAGTCACCGCCTCGCCGCCGAAGAAGGGTGCGAAGCGTCCGCTCGGGATCACCACCTGCCGCGCCGTCGCGCCCTGAGTCTGAACGGGCGCAACCATGAGCGCCGGACCCAAGTAGACCTGATCCATGATGGACCAGAGCTCAAGCTCGGCCGGGTGCTCGAGACCGAGGCCTCGCCAGATCGGTTCACCTTCGTTCACGGCGCGCTGCGCTAGACCCCAGAGATAGGGAAACAGCTGCATGTGGAGCCGGGCGTAGCGCTTCCAGTGCGCCGTCGTCTCCTCATCGCGCTCAAGGTTCCAATTCTCGGAGGCGTGTGTTCCGTGGTGGGTCCTCATCACCGGAGAGAAGGCGCCGAGGCTGGTCCAGCGCAGGAACAGCTCTTTAGTCGACGGGTCCGTGGTGTTGCTCTGGTAGCCGGCGATGTCGTGACCGTAGAACGGGAAGCCGGTTGCGCTCAGCCCGATACCCAAGGGCAAGATGGTCGGGAAGCCGTCGTTGGGGTCAAAGTCCGTGTTTTGATCACCGGCCCAGATCACCCGAGCGTAGGGCTGCGAGCCCATCCAGCCTGAGCGATAAAAGGCGATCGCTTCGTCTGCGAGCCCTGCCTCCTCGATCACGCGCTCATTGAGCTGCTGCCACATGATCGGGTAGCGGTTGTGAACCAGCGCGGGGTCCTCCCCGCTCGCCAGGACCACGTCATCCACAGGCATCCACTCCGCGTAATCTGCCATCCATCCCCGAGCACCGTAGTCGAGCGCCTGGCGGAGCTCATTGGCGACCCACTCTACGGCAGCCTCATTGGTCAGATCGATCAACCCAGCGTGCGTAAAATTGGCGTTAGGCCCCTGGAAACGGACGAACTCCCCGCTCTTGTCTTTGACCAAGAAGCCTTGATCATGCGCCTCGTTAAAGATCTCGGCTGCCTCAAAGACGAAGGTGTTGAAGTAGACCATCAGGTGGATCCCCATGGTGCGAAGCGTCTGAGTGAGGGTCTCGAACTCGGGGTAGATCTCCCGGTCAAGGCGCCAGTCTTCCTCGAGCCGGTAGGCGTCGCCGTGCCAGTTCCCGCCCTTCCAGTCCTCGCTCCAGATCGCTGAGGTCGGGATCGAGTCATCGCGTAAGAATTCAGCGAAGCGCTGCACGTTCTCTTCACCGAAAACGGCGTCGTTCCATGGCGCAAAAACCCACGCCGGTGGCAGCTTGGGCCGCCCAACCCAGCCCGTGAAGCGCTTGAGCGCCTCCATCGGGGACGGGCCATCAAAGACGTGCAGTCGGACGGTCGCTTCGTGCAGCTCAATCGCCGTGGCGTCGGCGCGCTCAAGGCAGAGATCTACCTCGGTGTAGGCGTCGGTCTCGACTGCCCAAGCAATCCCGCGCGAGGTCACGGTCGCTGCGACCGGGATATGGGTTGAGTGGCGGCGCCCCACCAAAAACCAGACCGGCGGCACCTCATCCGTGTCATTCTTCCCGATCCCCTGCTCCGACACCCACAAAGGGATCCGCTGACCGCGATGATCGACGTCATGGGTCTGCGCACCAAAGCCCATGAAGCGCTCGTCGGCTGCACAGTCGATCACCATCCGAGCGCGGTTGCCTTGCTCGGCAGCCCAGGTCACCTTAGCGTGTCCGTCGGCGACGATCTCAGCGGTCAGCGTCCCCAGACCGTCAAGCTTTGCGGTCAAGGTCTCGTCATCGCTTGAGACGTCGATCGACTCGCTGACTTGCCAGGCTTGTTGCGGCAGGTCCTCGACTAAGAACGAGCCAAACTTCATCTGGTGACTCGCCGAGCCGCTGCGTGCCGCGAGCTCCCGGATCGGAAGATCGAGCAAAAGGCGCTCGCCGACGCCACGGATCGTCAGGCGTTCGTCTTCGATGGTGACTTTGAGTTGGTGGGCTTCGAGGCTCGGCGCACCACAGGCCGCCAGCACCGTCAGAACAAGAAGGTTTAGGTATCTCATGAGCGGGGTTTAGCGAACCCGGCCGGGATGCGCTAGTCGAGGCCGTTGTTCTTTAGCTATAAGGGTGTAGGACACCTCAGGCTCACGGCGCAGGCAAGGCACGGAGCGGAAAGCTCACGGGGGACTCGCCTGCCGTGATGAAGAGCTCGTCATCTTGGCGTATGAACGACCAGTTGTTGGACCGGCTCAGCCGAGCGGCTAGTTGTTCAATGGCGGCGTTATCCAGTGCGTAGAGCTCGAGCTCGTCAGCGCGGTGAATGCGCTGTTTGTTGAGTTTGTCGATCAGCAGCTCGGGGCGCTTGTGGGTGTACACCACCACGCGAGCGTAGCGCTTCGAGGCCTTATGAAGGCGATCAGCCGAGGGCGATCCGATATCAACCCACAGACGCGGCTCGCCCGTTAGCGACTCGGAGCTCAGCGGCGGCTCGTCAGCATCGCACAGCCCGGATTTGGACATCCGAACGCCGTCGCCCAGATGCAGACAATAGGCGATGACGCGCACCACGCAGTACGCTTCACTCTCGGAAGGGTGTTGCGCCACCCGAAGCGAGACGGACTCATACACACCGCCGTCGACATTCGTGACGTCGATCTCAAAGCGTCTGATGGTCGCAGGTTGTGCCATACCGAGAGCCTCCATCGCACGGCGCATTGATCCCGCCGTGTTGTTTGGATCACGCCTGACGCCTTCTGTGAATAGGCGCCGGCATCCTGCGTCCTTGACTTGGTGACGCAGTCACCGTTTGCTGGTCCTGTCGCCCTCAAGTTGGAGCCAAACACACCATGTCAAGTCTGACCCTTACGGCCGCGCTGATGGTGAGCTCGATGCCCCTCCCTCCCACCTTGATCGTGGCGCCTCTGCGGTCGAGCCAGGGCGCCTCCAAGGACGCGCAAACGCTGACCCGCTTGGTGCGTATCTATGCGGGACAGTCGAGCCAATACACGCTGGTCACCCCCGAGGACCTCGGCGCCATCGATGAGGAGATCAAGCGCCAGTTGTCAGGCGGCTGCGATGAGGCGAGCTGCATCGCCGAGCTTGGCGGCGCCTTGGGCGCCAAATACCTGGTCACCGGCGGGCTCGACCAGCTCGGCAAGCGATACATTCTGACGCTCAAGCTGGTCGATATCGAGAAGGTTCGCGCGCTCTCAACCGTGGCGGACCAGAGCGAGACGGTCGAAGCCTTCGCTGACTCGCTCCCCGCCAAGGTCCGCGAGCTGCTCAAGGATGGCGGCCGAGCACCCACGGCGCTCGAGCTCCAGGTGCTGCGTCAGGACGCCACCAAAGCGGTACAAGCCGCCCAGCGAGCAGCGGAGCAAGCCAAGCGCGAGGCGGACGACGCGCGGCGGCAGCTTGAGGCGGCACAGCGTGCGGCCGATCAGCGCCGGATCGCCGAGGCGCAACGCCGAGCGGCGCAAGCGAGTGAGCAAGCCAAAGCGGTCGAAGCTGCGCGCCGGGCGGCGGCAAAGCGCGAAGCGGAGGCGCTAGCTCAGGAGCAAGCGGAGCGTGAGGCGGCGAAGCGTGCCAAGAAGGCGCTGGGAAGTTTTGAACGCCCTGCAAAGCACTGCAAAGCGATCAAGCGCGCCCGGCCGAAGGCAAAGGATGGCATGTACTTCCTCAAGCGCAGTAAGGCGCCGTATCCGTCCTATTGCGATATGACTTATGATGGGGGCGGCTGGACGCTCGTGCTCTCGATCGACGGCCGTAAGCCGACTTTTGCCTATGACTCACCGCTCTGGACAAACCGCCAGACGCTCAATGCAAAGCTCGATAAAAAGACGCCCTATGAAGCGAAAACCAAAGGGTTTTACCGCATCCCGTTTGACGCCATCAACCTGGTCACTTGGGACGGAGGCAAGCTGTGGCGCAACCTCAAAATCGACCACAGCGCACGGTCGCTCTACCACCTCTTCAAGGGCAATAAGTACCAGCCGACCAAGGTCGGTCGAGAGGCTTGGAAGCGCCTGGTCAAAGGGGGCTCCTTGCAAGCGCGATGCAACCGCGAGGGCTTCAACGTCTACAACCCGCTCATGCGCGTCCGAATCGGGATCGTCGCCAACCAGGAGAACGACTGCGTCACGCCCGATTCACGGATCGGCTTTGGGGCGGGCTCCAACGATCTGGGGCGCGGCCCCGGTCGGTCGGTGGGTAACGAGGCGATCGGCTTTGCGCCGGACAACGGCGTCAAGCGCACCACGGCGTGGGGGCTCGTGTTTGTGCGTTAGTGGAGGCTTTGTCCACGAGCCTGCGATAAAGCCCTAAGGTTTGACGTAAACCCAGAGGTAGCGGTGACCCGGGTTTTGCCCCAGGCAATCAGAGACCTCGTAGGTACAGCCCGGTCCATTGATGATCAGTCGACGCTCATAGTTCCAAACGCAGGGCTCGCCGTCGCTGCCCCAGTGCGACATGCCCACGTGGGGATGAGAGGGGCGCCCATCCGCCCAGATCAGGTTCGGCATCCCCAGGTTGCGGCCGGTGCCCCAGCTGCTGCGCGTGATGAGATCGCGAGCCGGTTCCCCAGCATTAATCCCCTGCCCTAGCCCTTCACGAAACACGTTTCGGTTCACCTCGATGAAGCGATGCTCTTGCAGGTCGCCGCCGCAATACAGGCGCACTTTATTGGTCCCGGGCGTCGCGCAAGCAGCGCCCCAATCGAGCGGCACATCCTCTTGGTCTCGGCGATCGAAGTAGCCGGCGCATTGACGCCAGCCATCGCCTATGACGGGACCCGCCACGCCGCTAAAATTGTTTACGAGGTGGCTCTGGTCCTCGCAGTCATTCGAGCAGTCATCTCGGTCGTTGGTGTTGCCGTCATCGCAGGCTTCTTCACCGCGGTGCAGTACGCCGTCGCCGCATCGGGCGACCTCACATCGATCGGTGCAGGCATCTCCAGGCTCCAGGTTACCGTCATCGCAAGCCTCGACGCCGACGTGAACATAGCCATCGCCGCAAGCGGCTTGGCTGCAGTCATCCAAGCAGGCGTCGTCGTTGCCGTCGTTACCGTCATCACAGGCTTCCACGCCCGCGTGGACGAAGCCATCGCCGCAGCGGTTGTCGGTGCAGTCATCGAGACAGGCGTCTGAGTTGTCGTCGTTGCCGTCATCGCAGGCTTCTACACCGCCATGGACAAACCCATCACCGCAGGTCGCTTCAGCGCAGGTGCTTGGACAGGCGTCGCCGTCCTCGGCGTTACCGTCATCGCACGCTTCAACGCCCTCGTGGACGAACCCATCGCCGCAGCGCGCGGCGACACAGATGCTCAGACAGGCGTCGGTGTCCTCCGTGTTGCCGTCATCGCAGGCCTCAACGTCCTGGTGTACCGCTCCATCACCGCAGGTCGCCGCCACGCACGTGCTCAAGCAGCTGTCCGTATCTTCTGCGTTCCCGTCATCGCATGCCTCATCCGCCTCAACGACTCCGTTCCCGCAGACGGCGTCGATGGTGTCCGGCAAAGAACAGGCGCTGATCCCGAGCCAAAGCGCTGGCAGCAGAAGCGTCGCGAATGATCGAGACAACATGACTACACCCCATTTCCGCAAGCTGCTTGGGTCTCACGCACCACGACCTGGTCGCCGCAGGACGGGCGCGTGACCACAAAGAAGCCGCACAGCCAAAACATCGATGAACGGATCATGATCTCCCTCCAGCCACCAGGGGCTGGGAAAATGGCCGACTCCAGCGCATCGAACAAGCCCTGCTCCGGTGGAGCGGCGTCTGATCCCGGTGGCTCAAGGAGGCGGAGCCGAACCTGTCGGCGCAAACTCTGGTGCGCGGCGCTCGAGCACCTTTTGAAGATGACCCTGCATGGGGTCATAACCTGTGTAGATCATCGTCGGCGCCAGATTAAGGTCTCGAAAGCGTTCGTAGTCGTCGTCGCCGAGCATCCCCTCAAAGCGCTCAAACAGCGTGTTCTCGAGCCGTTGCATCTGGTCTGCGTAGGTCTCGTCACCGCCCGGGACGGTCTGTTTCATGCGCTCGTCCAGCCGCTTCATCGCCTCAGCAAAATCGATCTGCGCAACGAAGTCGTCCGCCATCTGATCGAGGGGCGAGACGCCGTCTTCGTTCGGGGCTGAGAGCACGCTCAAGGCTTGGTCTTTGGCTTCATTAAACCACGCCGTTGCTTGCGCTTTGGTTTCGGGCGACCACTTGAACATCGCGCCGAGCTCTTCGGCACTCGCGATCCATTGTCCCTTCTCATTGCGCTGACGAAACTGATGCTCGAGCGCCGAGAGACGAGCGTCTAAGTCCTTTGGCTTTGTCTCCTCAGGCGTTGTTGCAAGCCCCTCAGCCTTGGCGCCGAGTTGAGGCTGCGTGGCCCGAGCCTGCCCCTCCTGCCTCTGCGCACGTAAAAGCGTGAGGACGTCGTCTGAGAGCTCGTCGAGCCGCCGCTCGATCTCGGTGAGTCGCTCTGCCGCCTCGAGGCTCGCTGGCGAGCCCGTTGCGTCCACTTGCCCCGCCGGGCGCAACCAAGCGCTCAGGCTCAGCCCGAGCGCAAAAGTGGCGACGACAAGCGCTAACCTCTGCATCGTCGCCTCCTTAGAAGTCGATGTAGCCGACCATGCAGCTGCGGCGGCTTGAACGTTGCCCACCACCCATATTGTCGTACGAAAATCCTCGCCCGTTGTTTGTGATCCACTCGTAGGTGTTGCACATGTGCACGCTGTGGACCCAGTAGTTGTCCCCCGTGCGGCCGATCGTGTAGGGCGTGATGATGCTGGCGCCGGCGTTCGAGGCGAGTAAGAAGCACTCGTCAAAATGGCGTAGCCCGTAATCCTGATAGCGCCAGCGCCGGCCGTCGTAAGTGATCGACTCGCTGAGCTGGCCGTCGCGCGTGTTGGATCGAGCGTCGCGCCCGACCACGCAGTTGACGTTGCTGCCGATCGACGCTTCGCGGTAGCTGTTCCATACGCCTGTCATCGCCGAGTCGCCTCGTCGGTGCCCGTACCAACCCGTGCTCACCGAGTAAGCGCCAGGCGTCATACCGGCGCCGCGCTTGGACGCCTCAACGGCGCATTCGGTCCAGGTCATGGCGCCGAGGTTGCGGTATCGGAAGGCGTGGGCGTTGTTGTACGAACAGCCCCCGGCCGTTTGGTTGCCGTCGAAGGCCATGGTGTTGTGGATCGAGGTCGGCTCACAGGCGTTCGAGCACGTGTCATCGTTGACTCGGTTGCCGTCGTCGCATCCCTCGACGCCGGATTGAACGTGCCCATCGCCGCAGGAGGCGTCGCTGCAGTCGTTGAGGCACGCGTCGGTCTGAGTTTGATTGCCGTCATCGCAGTCCTCGACCCCCGCCCGCACGATCTGGTCACCGCACGAGGCGGCCACGCAGTTGTTCAGGCAGGCGTCAGTCTGGACTTGGTTGCCGTCATCGCACGCCTCAAACCCCTCCTCGCCGTCTGCGAGGTTCGCCCGCAAGATGCCGTCGCCGCAGGCAGCTACTGCGCAGCCGTTGGTGCACGCATCCGTGTCGCTGCGGTTGCCGTCGTCGCAGGCTTCCTCGCCTTCGCGTACAAAGCCATCGCCGCAGCGCGCCAACGTGCAGTCGTTGAGGCACGCGTCGGTTTGGACTCGGTTCCCGTCATCGCAGCTCTCGATGCCCGCCGCAACCACACCATCGCCGCATCGCAGGACGCGGCAGCTGTTCCGGCAGCCGTCGGCGTCGACCTCGTTGCCGTCGTCACACTCTTCGTAACCTTCAGCGCCCAGTTCAAGGTCCTGACGCCGAATCCCGTCACCGCAGCGTGCGAGGCGGCACCCGCTGGTGCAGCTGTCCGTCTCGCTTCGGTTGGCGTCGTCGCATTCCTCGCCGGCGTCGACGCGCCCGTTACCGCAGACCTCCAGCCGGCACTGCGGGTCGCAGCCGTCGCCGGCCGCCAGGTTGTTGTCATCGCAGGCTTCCCCGACGTCGACGCGGCCGTTACCGCAAGCCTCCACGCGACACTCCGAGGTGCAGCCGTCGCCGCTGACGCGGTTGCCGTCATCACAATCTTCAGCGTCTGCGTACACGACGCCGTCGCCGCACGCTGCGAGCACGCAGCTGTTTCGGCAGGCGTCGGCGTCATTGGCGTTGCCGTCGTCGCAAGCCTCAAAGCCTTGATCGCCCACGTCGAGATCCTGCCGCAGCGTGCCATCGCCGCAGCGCGCCGGCTGGCAGGTGCTCAAGCATGCGTCGGTTTCAACAGCGTTGCCGTCGTCGCAGACCTCACCCTGATCGATCCTCCCGTTACCACAGCGCTCAAGCCCGCAGTTCACCGAGCAGCCATCACCCGACTCGACGTTGCCGTCGTCGCACTCCTCAAAGCCCGGCTCTTCGGGCTGGAGATCGCGCCGCAAAATTCGGTCACCGCAGACAGCCTCGACGCAGCCCGTGGTGCACGCGTCCGCTGGGTCGGCGTTGCCGTCATCGCACGCCTCTACGTCCGCCCAGATCACCCCATCGCCGCAGACTGCTGGAGCGCAGGTGCTCAAGCACGCATCCACGTCGACCTCGTTGCCGTCGTCGCACCGCTCACCGTCTTGCACCACGCCGTCACCACATGACGACGGCTGGCAGGCGTTGCAGGCGTCGGTGGGGTCGTCATTGCCGTCATCGCAGCCCTCTCCAGGTCCGACCACGCCATCGCCGCACCGAGCGCTTTGACAGGTGCCCAGGCAGGTGTCCGAGTCCACGTCATTGCCGTCGTCGCAGGACTCATAGCCGGGCTCGCCGGGCTCCAAATCATCCCGCACAATCCCATCGCCGCAGCGCGCCGCGGTGCAGTCGTTACGGCACGCGTCGGTGTCTACACGGTTGCCATCATCGCAGCGCTCAAAGTCCAAGTCGCCCTCGGCGCGATCCCTACGTATGATGCCGTCGCCGCAGGTGGCTGAGACGCAAGCAGAGGTGCACTCGTCGTCGTCGACCGCGTTTCCGTCGTCGCATGCTTCGTAGCCCTCATCACCAAATGAGAGATCACCGCGGGTGACCGAGTCTCCGCAGCGCGCAATCGTACAGCTGTTGGTGCACGCATCCGATGGATCCTCGTTGCCATCGTCACATGCTTCTCCAGCTTCGAGCGCCCCGTTGCCGCAGGAGGCTTCGGTCTCTCGGATGACGACTTGATCGCCGCACGAGAGGTTTAAAACGATCGCAAACCCGAGCAGGCGCGAGGACCATAAGGCGGCTGAGCGTGTCATGGCATCCCCTATCGGCTCCTAGGTTAGAGCGCTTGGGTCGCCGGCCACAAGCCCAGCTACGGAATAGCCGAATTGGTCATATCGTGTGATATTGATCACTTGAAAACGATCAAAACGACTGCAAGGACAGCGATGGAGAATCCAGACGATGATCGATCACGCCGCACAAGTAGAGACAATCGATGGGCAGCCGACCACCCTCGAGGGCTTCAAAGACCAGGTCCTGCTCATCGTGAACACCGCAAGTTATTGCGGTCTGACCCCGCAGTATGAGGGCTTGGAGTCACTGTATCAGCGCTACGCCGACCAAGGCTTCAGCGTGCTCGGCTTTCCGTGCAATCAGTTTGGTGCGCAAGAGCCCAAGGGCGAAGCCGCTATCGCCAGTTTTTGCGAGGAGCGGTACGGGGTCTCGTTCCCCATGTTCTCAAAGGTCAAAGTAAACGGTGCCGATACGCACCCTCTGTTCGAGCGGCTCAAGGCGGAGGCGCCCGGAGTCCTCGGCACCCAAGCGATCAAATGGAACTTTACGAAGTTTTTGGTCGACCGCGAGGGGCGCGTGATCAAGCGCTTCTCGCCGCAAGCGAGCCCCGAAGACCTCGACGCCGACATTCGCGCGCTGCTTTAGGATTCATCGAGCCCATCGAGGAGCTCCCAGCGCTCGTACAGTGCGAGGAGCTCGGCCTCGATCGCTTCAAGGCGCTGCAGATGCGTCTGCACCACGTCCGCCGGCTGGTCGTAGAACCCTCGGGCGAGGACCGCTTCATTAACTTTTCGCTGCTCTTCCTCGAGCGCCTCGATCTGCACTGGCAGCGCGGCGAGCTCGTGGCGCTGAGTAAAGCTGATCCCTTTGCGTGCTTTGGGGCGCTCGATCGCTGACTCGGTGCGTTCAGCCTTCGCCTGCTCTCGGCGGATCGGTCGCTGCCGTAGCCAGTCATCATAGCCGCCGACATAGTGACGTACGACCCCGTCATGGTCGAAGGCGAGACAGCTGGTGACTACGTTGTTGATGAACTCTCGGTCGTGGCTGACCACGAGGAGGCTCCCGCTGTAGTCGATCAACGTCGTCTCGAGCAGCTCGAGCGTTTCCGTGTCGAGGTCATTGGTCGGCTCATCAAGGACTAACAGGTTGGCGGGTTTGGTGAACAACTTGGCGAGCAAGAGCCGGTTGCGCTCACCGCCTGACAGCACGCTCACGCGGCTGCGCGCTCGGGCGGGTGAGAACAAAAAGTCGCCGAGGTAGCTGATCACGTGACGCGGGGCGCCGTTGATAAAGACCGTGTCGCTGTCATCGCAGACGTTCTCGTGGACGGTCTTGTCCTCATCGAGTTGGTTGCGCAGCTGATCAAAGTAGATGGGCTCGAGTTTGGTCCCAAGCGCCACCGTGCCCTGTTGCGGCGAGAGCTCACCGAGTAAAAGGCGCAGCAGCGTCGTTTTACCGCAGCCGTTGGGGCCGATGATCCCGAGCCGGTCACCGCTGTGCAGCTCAAGGTCCAACCCGTCGACGATCGCCCGGTCAGGCCAAGCGAAGCGGAGCCCTTGGGTTGCGATCACGCGCCGCCCCGAGCGCCCGGCTTGCTGCACGGTGATGCGTGCGTTCCCCGTGCGTTCTCGTCGCGCCTTTCGCTCGACGCGCAGTCGCTCGAGCGCTCGAACTCGCCCTTCATTGCGGGTTCGACGCGCCTTGATCCCTTGGCGGATCCAAGCCTCCTCTTGCGCGAGCTTCTTATCGAACTCGCTCCAAGCTTTGGCTTCGGCGTCTAGGTCAGCCTGTTTGAGCATTTGGTAGCGGTCGAAATCACCGGGATAACTTGCGAGCTTGCCTCGGTCGAGATCGAGAATGCGCGTGGAGACGGAGCGCAAGAAGGCGCGATCGTGTGTCACGAAGAGAACGGCCCCGAAGAACCCCTTGAGCAAGCCCTCGAGCCACTCGATCGCGACCACGTCGAGGTGATTGGTCGGCTCATCAAGCATTAGCACGTCGGGCTTGGACACCAGGGCGCGCATCAAAAGGCATTGGCGCTTTCGACCCCCGGAGAGTCGCTCGAAACGCTCCAAAGGGTCGAGCTGGAGCCGAGCCAGCGCAGCCAGTCCGTCTTGTCGTACGGTCCAGCCGTCACGACGGTCCAGCTCGTCCTGTAAGTCCTGAAGACGCTCGAGCTCCCGCTCCGTCGGTGGGTCGCTCAAGTGTTGACTCAAGCGCTCGTACTCGGCGAGCCGCTGAGCGCTCGCATCGGCGCCCGACAACACCACGTCGAGCAGCGTCCCCTCCATGTCTTCCGGGACGGTCTGCGGAAGATAGGCGATCCGGGTGTGTGGCTCGATGACCAAGTGACCATCGTCGGGTTCACGCAGCCCAGCGACGATCTTCATCAGGGTGCTTTTGCCTTGCCCGTTTCGGCCCACCAGACAGACCCGCTCGCCGCGCTCGAGCACAAAGCTCGCTTGGTCGAGCACAGCGCCCAAGCCGAAGTCCATACACAGCCCGTGGCCTTGAATCATAAACCCACCTCGCGGTCTCGCTGCATCTCGGCGCAGCGCATGTCAACTCAAGGCGTCGCCCTCGACACAACAGCCGCTGCTAGAGCATAGTCCCACGTGCACCGACGCAATGAGCTGATCATGCCTTCACGACAGCAACTGATCGCCTTTGGACTCCTCGTTGCGAGCGCCTGTTCCCACGAGTCGCCGCCTTCGACAGCACAGGATGCCGGTGGCGCCGTTGCCGACGCGACAACCCCCACACGCGACGCCTCGGTCGACACCTCAGTCGATGCCTCCGTGAGCGCTCCCGACGCCGGCGCCTCCGTCTGCGGCGATGGCGTCGTCAACGAGGGCGAAGCCTGCGATGACGCGGGCGCGGTGCCAGCGAGCCATTGTCTCGAGGATTGCACGGTCAGACCCTGCGGCACTCGTTTTGACTATCGAGCGCTCTGGCTGCGTGGCTTTCGGGTCTGTTTAGCTGAATCACTCGCCGCCGAGGAGCCGACGCTGGCAGAGCGCGTACTGATGGCTCTCGACGAGGACCTCTCGATCATCGAAAACGAGCTGCCTGCACATGCGTTTACGTTTCTCAAGCGCGTCACGATTTGGGCGGAACAAGCGCAGGATTTCCCCGGCGGCGTCTACCACCCTTCGGCTCGCTGGCTGGCGAACAACGGCTATCCTGAAGAATGGGCGCGCGGTATTCAGCTAGGTCATGCGCAGAACTATATGTCGTGGGTCGAACAGCAACCGGCGATCGTGCTGCACGAGCTAGCGCACGCCTGGCACCACCAAGCGCTCGGCTACGACAACCCAGAGATCGAGGCGGCATACGCCGCAGCCATGGAGTCTGGGATCTACGACGAGGTTGCCTATGTGAGCGGTGGCACCGCCGAAGCCTACGCCAAAACCAACAAACAAGAGTACTTCGCCGAGCTCACCGAGGCCTGGTTTTGGCGCAATGACTTCTATCCCTTTGAACGCGCCGAGCTCGAAGCGCACGACCCGGCAGGGGCGCAGGTTATTGAGCGCGCCTGGGCACACCGACCCAGCGAGTGATCACCAGCCAGGCGGCAACCAGGCGGGCAACCGCATCCGCCGGACACGGGCGCGCCCTTCATCGCTGAGCGGGTACTCCCAGTGGTCAAGGAACGGAGTGATGTCCCGCTCGACGATCTGGCTAAAGCGGCTGGCGAAGCCGTCCATAAAGACGCCGTAGTCCTCCTCAGGGAACTCTGGCGCGTAATAACTGGCAAAGGTCTGACGGAACGCATCCCAGCCGAACTCGAACACCAGCTGGCGGTACAGCTCCAACTTGTCAAAGAGGCCTGCGTTGCCCCAGCGCATCGAGCGCAGCGCCTCATGATCGATGGCGTTGTCCTTGAAGCCACGGGTCTCTCGGTCGCCCCCGTCGTTAAGGTAGGAGTTGATCGTGTACAGACTAAACAGATTGACCGCGACCTCCGTGATGTCGCCGCCGCGCCAGTTGCTCGTCTGAAACTGGTGCCCGAGCTCGTGGGCGAAGAGCCACCAGTCCTCGTCGCCCGTGCGCGTCCGCAACACCCAGTCGGTAGCGAGCTCAGGGTGGTTGATGCGATACTTTGTGGCGTTGGCGTAACCATAGCCGACTTGTGGATCAAAGGCCCAGTCGCTCTCATAGGGGCGCTCGTTTGGCTCCTGGCTCAAGGTCCGGTGGCTCTCGTAGAACCCCGTCCAGAACGCCACCACCCCGTCGAGGTCGTCGACCTGCGCCGCCTTGGCTGCCTTGACGGCAAAGCGAACGGCGCCTTCCTGCTCTAAGATGGCGACGGGTGCGCCGCCCGCGAGGTCGGCGACGAAGTCCGCTTGGTTGGTCATCCCTGCTCGAAAGACCGCCTGGCGGACGCCGCCGTCTGTCTCGACGCGCAACCGGCGCGCCGCGTAGTCTTCGGGCACCCAAAGATACAACGAGCCGCCTAGACCGGTGCCTACGACGGTCTCAGCCGCGTCGAGCGGAAAAGATCGTGTCAGCAGCGGCGCCCGCTCCCAGGTCTCAATGCGCTCGATCGAGCGCAGGTCATCATGGAGCTCGCCCAACCGGATCCGCAGACCTGTTCCGGCGAACTCGGCTGGGACCCGCACGGTCACCGGCTCACCTGGCGGCGCATACACGCCCAGCGGTCGCCAGCGTTTCCAGCGCGTCTCAAGCGTGGAAGTGGACCGGATTCTTGGCGCTCCCTCTTGGACCACGCCGGGATGAACGGCAGCCCATGGATGCGGCTGCGCCCAGGTCTGACCGCCGAGCAACGCGCCGACGTCGGCCGAGAGGCGCCCAGCCGGCGATGACTTCGCCACGCTCAGACGGGGCGTCTCTTGGATCAGGCGCCACAAGGCGAGGTCGAGCTCGACATAACGCTCGTCATCTGCTGCGGCGTCAAAGAGCGGCTGCAGGCGCGCATAGTGCGGGGCGTCGAGCGGGTCCTCGTTGACATAACTGCACCACAGCGCAGCGGGAGAGCCCAGCGCATCGTAGGCAATGAGGGCATGATCGGTCGCCGGGACGTCATGCGGCCGCCAGGAGATCCCGCTGCCCTCCAAAATGGCGTCACCCTGATTGACCCCTGCGGTCCAGCTCAGCCACCACTTCCAGTGCAGCGCCGAACCCGCGATCAGCAAACCGCCCCCCGCCTCGACGAAGCTGCGGATGGTGGCGACGTCCTCTTCGTCGATGTGCGAGGTCCCCCACTCGTTGACTTGAACCACCAGCACGTCCGCCGCACCGATGGCGCGTGCGTCCCAGTTTCGGATCTCTTCAAGCCCCTGTGCGAACCGAATCCCTGCGACCTCAACCGACTCGATGCCGCCGTCTGAGAGCACCTGCGCAACGGCATGGTTATCCGCCAAAATACGCGGCTGGTCCCCGGCGTGAAAGGGCGCAACCCAGCGCGCCGCGTTCACCACCAGACGGTCTATGGCGGGTTGCCCGAGCAACGTCGAGCGCTCACCCGAGCTCAAAAAGTCCTGGCTCGAGAAGGCGACGACGCGGCCTTCGCCGAGCGCGCTGGCGGCGACGAGCGTTCCATCAGGGGAGCTGACGATCGGGACCACCGCCGGGTTCACGCCGAGGTTGAGCGTCCCGTTGGTCGCCTCCGGGCGCGCCGCCTCGATCGGTCGCTCCGGGAGTCCATCGGTGAGCGCCTCAAAGGCTTGTAGGCCTGCCGCAACCTGCTCGGCGATCGCCGCCTCATCGCTGCACAACTCGCACTCAGGGCAACGGCTCGCAGGCTGTTCTACCCCGGCGTCCTGAGGTGGCGGTGTGGGCTCATCACCCGGGCTGGACCCGGCACAAGCGCTGACAAAGACAGCCAGCGCCACAGAGCGTACATAACTTGGCATCGTACACCTCAGGTGAATATCGCCCGCACTATGATGGGCGCCATCGACCCGGTCAACTCGAGCGAGCTAGAGCGACTCGAGGTCGAACCACCGGCCGAGCCAGCGAGCGCCGAAGCGGAGCATGACCGCTCGCTCCTCTGCGCCCAAGCGCACGCGGTATCGCCCAGCCCCGTCTGCGATCAGCTCGTACTGCTGCAGCGAGGGTTTGGCGACCAACGCCACGGCGCCTTCCGGGCGCTCGTTCGTGACGTCGAGAACGAGCTCCCCCGCTTCAAGCCGTAGACGCAACCAATCAGGCTCGACGACGACCAACGGACCGGGCTCGCCGCCGCAGTCATAGTCGACCACGACGCCGCTCGGGAAACGCAGCCCACCGCGCTGCCATGGCGTCGTGATAAAGGGAGCGGCGCCGCTGCGCATCTGCCCCTGGCTGTCCCACTTGCGCTCGACACCGTCCGGCGCCACCACGGCGAAGCCGGCGCCAAAGCTCGGCACCAGGCTCGGCGCAGGCACCAAGGTGCAGCGCGGCGTGCGGCGTGGGAGAATCTCGACTTCCCGGTGCAGGCGCGGCGGCCCCTCCATGCCCAAGCCAAACAGGTCGAGCGCGCCGTCGTAGTCGAGGTCGGTCTTCAGCACCGCACGGCTCGCGTAGACGATCTCCTCATCGCCGGTGTCGTCCACGGTAAAGGGCGTGATCCCGACCTCGTCGCTGTGGACGTCAAAGGGTTGCCCCGGGCGCTGCAGCATCAACGCGTCCCAGTGTACGGCAAAGTCGTGCGCCGCGTGCGGCACCAGGGAGCCGCGGCCAACGAACAGGTCATCGAGACCGTCCCGGTCGAAGTCGTCGACGACCACACCCCATGAGTAGAACTCGACCGGATCGGGTGCGGAGGCGCGATCCAGCGCAACGCCAAATTCCAACGCGCGATTCTGCGCCGGCTCATCGGACACTTGGATCAGCTGGTTGGTGTCGATGTCGGAGTAATAGACGAACTCTCCGTGCCCATCGATGTGGAGCACGCCGCTGCCCATGAGGTTACGAAAAGCCGCCTCGCCCTGACCCACCGCATAAGGTTGATAGCGACATCTTTGCGACGGATTGCAGCGTTTGTAGACGCCGCCGGGCATGGTCGGCTGTCCGCCCGGGAGCGCGATTGAGTCCTGGCTCACCATCAGGTCGAGCAGCCCGTCGCCCGTTAGGTCCGCCACGCCCAGCGCCAAGGTGCTCCCGGCGCGCTGCATGAGCACCGGAAAGTCGGCGGAGGGCGACGCGTACACGAGCCGCCCATCCGGGCTCTGCAGAAACACGATGTTGACGATCGGAAGACGCTCGGTATCGACAGGATGAAGCTGACATCCGACGTAGAGATCCAAGCGCCCATCTAGGTTGACGTCGATCTGAACCGCCGATGCGGGCAAGCAGGCGCGCCGCTCATCGTCGATCGGGATCAGCGTCCGCAAGTCCTGTGCGCGCTCGTCCGGGTAGAACCGCTGCACCGTTAAGGTCCGCTCACCGATCAACAAGAGCTCGTGAAAGCCATCGTTTTCGAGATCTATAGCGAACGCACCGTGGATGGTTCGCCGGCGCCAGCCACAGTGACGCGTGACCTCGACGAAGCGCACCCAGCCCGGGACCGACTCGTTGCGATAAAGGCAGCCGGGCTTACCCGTCCCCTCGTCTTGGGTCTGGCTGCCCACATAGACATCCAGGTCGAGGTCGCCGTCAAAATCGAGCAACGCGGCGCCGTAGCCGTACTGACCGGCGGTCTCCTCATGGCGGTTCTCTTTGACCCCGGGCAGCGACGAGAAGTGCGCCTCAAGGCGCCCATCACGGACCCGCTCGAACAAGATGGGTGGATCCGGAGTGACCAGGTCAACGCAGCGATCAAACGCGCAGCGCTGACCCGCTGGGCAGTCGGCGCTGGCGACGCATTCGGCGCGCGTGCAGACGCGAGCTGCGGAGCAACGCAAGGACTCTGGGCAGTCCTCGTCCCTTAGGCAGGCGCCAGCGAGCCGCACGCAACGACCGGCGTTGCACACCAGCCCAGGCGGGCAGAAGCTGTCCTCTTGGCAGCGGCTCGGCCGACACAGACTGGACCGGGGATCACAGCGCTCCCCCGGCGCGCAAGGACAGGCTCGGACGCAACGCTCTTGCTGACAGCCTAAGCCATCGGGACAGCCCCCATTGCAAGGCGCCGATGAGCCCGCATCGCTCGAGATATCGCCGCGCTCGCCCACATCGAGCAGCCCTCCTGCGTCAAGCGTGGGGCTCGTCCAGGCATCGCTCGACGCGCCCTGTTCCCCACCCTCAGCTCGCGGCTCACAAGCGGCTGTCGCGCCCAACAGCAAAAGAAGGAACGCTGGGGAGAACCTCACCCTGTGTACCCTGGCGTCATCGCAGCAACAGGCGGGTGAACCAAGTGATCGGTCGGTTAATCGGGATCTGGCTGTCTCGGGCGCAGTTGGCGACCACGCCGTTACCCGTGCCGCTACCGCTCCAGGTCAGGTAGGTCGTCGCTGAGTTGATCGCATCCGACGCGTAGCTCGCTGAGATCGGCGCGTCGCGACTGCCGGTGCAGCGCCCCTGAATACAGGTGATCCCATTGGGGCATGGGCTCTGATAGGAGCCCGAGCCGCCATCATAGCCGGGGCCGTTCAGGGGGATCCAATTGGAGCTTTGACAGCGATACCCCTCGTCAGCGCCTTGCATGCGATAGCTGGTTCGCACCCGAGTAAAGGGGATCATGCTGCGCAGGTGGAATCCCTCCGTGTGGTTGTAGCCGTTCACCATGTTGCGGATGCCTAAGCCCGGCCCAGCGTTGGTGGAATCCACCTCAACGGCCAGCGCCGCCCCGTTGTTGGTGAGGAAGAAGCGCGCCAGCAGGTCGCTGCGGTCGATGCCCTCGAGATGAAAACTCCTGACCAGGTCGAGCCATCCGCCGCCCTCGGTGCTCTGATCGCAAAACACTCGGATCGCCGGGTCGCCGCCGGCGCCGTCATGGTCGATCCATGCTGCGCCGCTCTCGATGCCCGGCTGCGCAGCCAGGATCGCCGCGCAGCTGCGCGCAGGCGCATCCTCGCTCCCACCCTCAAACGTGCAGCTTGGCGAGCAGCCGTCCCCGTCGTCGGTGTTCCCGTCATCGCAAGCCTCAACCCCCTGCCAAACTAGACCATCGCCACACGCTGGCGCCGAGCAGTCGTTTAGGCACGCATCCGTAGGCACGTTGTTCCCATCGTCGCATGCCTCAACACCAGCCTGCACAAAGCCGTCACCGCAGGCGGCGACGGTGCAGTCATTGAGGCAAGCGTCGCTCTGTGCGTTGTTGCCGTCGTCGCAAGCCTCCACGCCCTGTTGGACCACGCCGTCGCCGCAGCGCGCCGTGGTGCACTCGTTGAGACAACCGTCCGCCGGGTCGTTGTTGCCGTCGTCGCAAGCCTCGACGCCTTCTTGCACGAAGCCGTCGCCGCAAGCAGCGGCGCGGCAGTTGTTGAGGCACGCATCGGTGGTGATGAGGTTGGCGTCATCACAGGCCTCAAAGCCCTCGTCGCCGTCGTTGAGGTCGCTGCGCACGACGCCGTCGCCGCAGCGCGCCGTACGGCAGTCGTTAAGGCAGGCGTCGTTGTTGTTGTTGTTGCCGTCATCACAGGCTTCCACCCCTGCGACCACGACCCCGTCGCCGCAGCGCAAGACCGCACAGTTGTTCCGGCAGCTGTCGTCGTCCTGCATGTTCCCATCGTCACAAGCCTCAAAGCCCGGCTGTCCCGGTTGCAGATCAACACGCCGGATGCCATCGCCGCAGCGCGCAGCGAGGCAGCCGCTGGTGCACGCATCGGTCTCGATTCGGTTCCCATCGTCGCAGGCTTCACCCTCATCGACGCGTCCATTCCCGCAGACCTCGGCTCGGCACTGTGCGTCACAGCCATCACCGGCTTGTGCGTTGCCGTCATCGCAGCCCTCCCCAAGATCGAGTCGACCGTTACCACAACCCTCGATCTGACATCGCCCGTCGCAGCCATCGCCGGCGTCGAGGTTGCCGTCATCGCAGAGTTCAAAGCCATCTCGCACCACGCCATCACCACAGCGGGCGTCGGCGCAGCTGTTTAGGCAGGCGTCCTCGTCCACTCGGTTGCCATCATCGCAAGCCTCCACACCCAGGTAGCGGATCCCATCGCCGCAGCGCGCCACCACACACGCCGAGGTGCAGCCGTCGGTGTCCACGCCGTTGCCGTCATCGCAAGCCTCACCGGCGTCGAGTCGGCCGTTGCCACAGCGCTCGGCGGCGCAGGCTTCCGAGCAGCCGTCGCCGGCTTCGAGGTTGCCGTCATCACACGCCTCGTAGCCCGGATCTTCCGGGGCAAGGTCGAGGCGGCGGATCCCGTCGCCGCAACGAGCCGCTCGACAGGCGCTCGTGCAGGCGTCGGTGGTGATCGCGTTCCCGTCGTCGCAACCCTCGACCCCAGCATAGACGACGCCGTCACCGCAGGTCGCTGGCGCGCAGGTGCTCAGGCAGGCGTCGGTCTCGTCATCGTTGCCGTCGTCGCAGCGCTCTTCGCCTTGGATGACACCGTCGCCGCAGGTCGCTAGCTGACACGATCGGCATGCGTCGGTCGGGTCGTCGTTGGCGTCATCACAGCTCTCGCCAGGACCCACGACACCGTCGCCGCAGCGGGCGACCTCACAGGTGGTCAAACACGGGTCGGTCTCGACCTCGTTGCCATCGTCGCATGCTTCAAAATCCGGGTGATCATCGCTCAAGTCGGTGCGCAGGACACCATCACCGCAGAAGGCTAGGCTGCAGTCGTTTCGGCAGGCGTCCGTGTCGACCTCGTTGCCATCGTCGCAGGCTTCATAGTCCTCGCTGCCCTCGGAGGCGTCCGAGCGCACCAAACCGTCACCGCAGCGGGCGACGAGACAGGACGAGGTGCAGCCGTCGGTCTCGACGTCGTTGCCATCATCGCAGGCTTCGTACCCCTCCTCACCGGCTGCGCGATCCATCCGTGTGACCGCGTCGCCGCACGAAGCGAGCTCACAGGCGTTGCTGCAGGCGTCCGAGTTCACGTCGTTGCCGTCGTCGCAGGCTTCATCAACCTCGACCTGACCGTTGCCGCAGGTCGCTCGCGTCTCCCGCACCACGACCTGCTCGCCGCACGATGCCAGCACCAAAGCGAACCCCACTAAGCATCCGAGACGTTGTTTCACAAAACCTCCGCACAGATGCGAGTGTGGAGGTTTGCGCGGCGCGTGACAAGGCACCGAGTCGAGGCGACGACGCCTACAAACCGATGCGCCTGGTACCTGCCGACTATTTGCTTTAGCCTGACGTCGGTTGGAGTGAGCGTGAGGCTGAGTCATTGGGCGCTGACCCTAGCGATGTGCACCGGAGCCGGATGCCCCAAAGGCGACAGCGTCCCCGACGCAGGCGTGGAGGTCTTGGATTCAGGCGCAGCCGACAGCGGGGCGCCGGACGCCACAGTCGATGCCGGCGACCGTGACGCCGGCTTCCCAGACGCAGCCTTGGATTGTCCGAGCTCATGCGACGGCTCGTGCTACGGCGAGCGCTGCGTCCCTGCTCGCACGCGGCGCTGCGATGATAACCAAGCCTGTCCGGAGACGATGCGCTGCTCGAGCGCCGGTGAGTGCTTTGAGGGGCAGTGCCTGAGCCATGCCGACTGCCCCTCCGGGGAACGATGCGCTGCCCGCCGCTGCCTTGAGCGCGTGGACCCGGCGGAGGGCGTGGCGTTCGAGCGCGTCTATGCGCCGCCCCTGACGGATCACCGCAGCCCCATCAACGAAACCGACCACATGACAACCTACGGTTACGGGGCTGCTCTCTTCGACCTCGACGGCGACCTCGACCTCGACGCCTTCATCGGAACCCAAGCTTCGGACGGCAACGGCTCTGCGGGCTGCATCTATCGCAACGAGTCCGTCCCGGGCGAGCTGCGCTTCGAGCCGATCGAGCGCTTCTGCCAAGCGCAAAGTGACCCCGCCATTGCGGGCTATGGGCTGGACCTTGAAGGCGACGGCTACCACGAACTGTTGCTCGCCAAACGCTTCGCCATCGAGCTCCACCGCTTCCACCCACAGCATGAGGTGCTCGACCTCATGAGCCTTCTGCCCGCTGAGCACCCCGGTCGGGCGTGTCAGGTCTTTGGTGCGCTCGCCCTCGACCTAAACCTGGACGGCCGCGCTGACTTGCTCCTTGGCTGCGGGAGCCGCGACTTCAACAGGGAGCGGAACGAGCCACACCACATGCACCCAAACCTTGTCTTCCTCCAAACGGAAGCCGGCGCGCTCCGACCGTTGGAACCAGAAAGCTGGTACCGAGACGACATCCTTCTCAACGCCGTCTCGCTCACCCACGCCCTCGGCGCAGCTGACGTGGACGAGGATGGCTTGATGGACGTCATGATCTCCGAGGAGGCGTACTATTCTGTCATCGACGGTCGCTACAATGGCGATCCGGGCGGAGTCTATCGTCGCTGCGCCCCGAGCGAGCGTTGCGGGTTTCAGAGCATCACCTTGGGGGAAGGCGTCAACGCGTTTGGCGCCTACATGGGCTCTGGGCTGCTGCAGGTAGAAGACCGCGGCGAGCTTCTTTACTACAGCAACCTCGGTCCGAATCGACTGATCGAGATCGACTCGGGCGCGGGTTTTGACACCGGCGCCGACGCAAATGTCCAGCTCGCAACCTTTGGTGATGAGATGGTCTTTAGCTGGGGCGTGGTGGTCGACGACTATAACCGCGACGGGCGCGACGACCTCTTCGTGAGCAACGGTAGCCTGTTTTTTCGCGACCCGGCTCAGATGAACGTCTATTACGATACGCTCTTACTTCAAGGGGCTAATGCTGACTTTACCACGCACAGCGAGGAGGTCGGGATCGCCCCCTTTACGACGGTCGATAGCGGCAGTGAGCTGCGGCCGTACTCAAGCCGAGCCAGCGCCAAAGTGGACTGGGACGGCGACGGATTCCTCGATCTCTTGACCGTCGGCTTAGAGGGCGTCCCTCGGATCCATCGGGAGGTTCCGACCCAGCGTGCCGAGCCACCGCGCTGCACCCTCGTGCCCATCAATCGGTACGTACCCAGCTACGGCTTTGGGTTCGCCATCGTCCCGGACGACGACCCGCGCCCGAGACGCTGGGACAGCCAAGGTCAGCACCGCCTCGGGACCTCGCCGTTCATCGTCTCGCCCTGGACTCAAGGAAGCTTGGTGTTTCCGAGCGGCGCCTCCGTGCGATTCGACTGTGGCGCCCAGCCAGGACCTTTCATCGTTGAGGAGCCGGAGTGGCTGAACATCAACTTGACCCTGTCAGGACGCACGCTCACCCTTGGGGAGGCGAGCCCGGGCGGCTCACCCGCCATCTACGCGGAACCCTCTGGCGAGCTGCTCTCGCTCGAGGCGGCGGGGCCTTCTGGCTACCGCTTGACGCTGCCTGCGCGCACCGAGCGTTTTATGCTGCGAATCGGGGACCGGTGGGTTGCGCGCTGGTTGTCGCCCTGAGCAAAAACTGAGCCTCGCCGGGCTCGCATTTCGATGATAGACTGCCGTCGCGACTTGTTTCGCGCTGAGGAGTGCGCCGCAGTGTCTTGTGTTTCACCGTCATCATCACCGGCACCATCGGGTGCGGCGAGCCCACTCAAACCTCTGCGCAGCGGCGCGACGGCGTGCCGCCAGTTCCTGATCGCTTGCGTTTGCGCTGCGCTGCTTGGCTGCCCCACCGAAGAGCCTGACCCACCACAACCCCCGCCGACACCGCCGCCCTCGGATGCGTGGCAAGTTGCGTTGGACGCTCCGGCGGCGGCGCTGTTCTCCGTTCATGGCACCTCCAACGAGGACGTCTGGATGGTCGGCGCTGACGACGGCGCCGGTCCGCTTGTGGTTCGCTTTGACGGGACGTCTTGGCAGCGACTTGAGACCGGTGTCCACGGCGATTTGTGGTGGGTCCGAGCGTTTGATGACGGCACCGTTCTCTTGGCGGGCACCGACTCACTCATCTTGCGTTATCGCGACGGGGCGTTCGAGCGGATGCGTTCGCCCGGCTTAGGAAAGACGACGATCTTTGGGCTCTGGGGAGCCAGCTCGGAAGACGTCTATGCGGTGGGTTCGCATGCCGGTCGCAACGGTTT
>JAYZBQ010000057.1:0-40269 GCA_036338695.1 Myxococcota bacterium | reverse complement strand
GCCCACCACACGCTGCTCCGTACCGGCGTCCGTGGCTTGTTGTGTGCCGGCATCCCTATGCTCTACCGGCGTGTTCTCACTGGTCGAACTGCAGCCGTAAAGCGCCATGAACAGGAGCGCTTTGGGCAGGTGTGTTTGACGGCTCGTCACGGGAACCTCCTCGGTCGTCTCCCGTACGCTAGCATCAAATCGTGAGCGCGAGCAGCGGCACGGGGTTAGGCCTGAATTGCTGCCTGCGCAACAATGGAGTGTGTTCGCTCCTTGGCGGCTTTCGCTTTGCGCCAAGCGGCGAGATTTACAGGCATTCGTCGAGTGAACCGCCGTTGATCCAGTCGCGCACCGGGTTGCGCACCGTCTCATCGAGCGCGCCGGTTGGCGGCATCGAGCTTTCGCCGTTGAGCTCGCTCATACGGACCCAGAGCCAGCTTGCGTCAGCGTCGCCGGAGACGACCAACTCGTTGCCCGAGTTGCCGCTCACGCCCACCAGCGAGTCGTAGAGCGCTTGGGGGCTGCTGTGGTCGATCGACACGCCGCCGCCGTTACCGTGGCAACCCACGCAGCCGGCGAGGACACCGAGTTCGTGGAGATCACAGATCGTCGGCGTCGGCGTCGTGTCTCCGGCGTCGGCCGGCGTGCCCGCATCCTGCGAGGCTGAGCCGCCTCCTCCGCCACCGCCGCCAGCGGGCGCGGGGGGACCGCAGGCGATCGATAACAGGCAAAGGATGGGTGTGATGAGGGACTTCATGACGATCTCCGTGCGGGTTAGTTTAGTCGGATGAAAGGCAAGCGTCGAGTGAGTCTGCGTCGATCCATTGGGCGACAGGCGCCAGCGTCTCGGCGCTCAGGACGCCTGAGGGGGGCATCGGTGGCTCGCCGTGGAGCGCTTTGAGCCGAATCCACAGCCAGCTCGAGGCGCTGTCACCTGACGTCACCAGGTCAATCCCCGAGGCCCCAGCGACGCCGACGAGGGAGTCGTAAAGGGATTGCGCTGAGCTGTGATCGATCGTCAGCCCGCCGGCGTCACCGTGGCAGCTGCTGCACATGGAGAATACGCCCTGCTCGTGGAGGTCACAGATCGTGGTGGCTGGAGCAGACCCTGCGTCTGAGGGCTCGCCGTTGCCTGAGGTTACCCCGGCGTCTAGCTCGAGGATCCCAGCGCTGCCGCGGCAGGTCCCGCTCGGGTGCTTCGACTGCGGGCCGCAGCCGGCGAGCGCCACCAGCATAAGGGGCGCCCACAGTCTATGGGATAATCGGTCGGTCTGTCTCATGATTCGCACTTTAGACTGCCTCACGATACCTTGCCATCTAGCCCGGGTGAATTGTGGTGCGCCCAGCGATGGTCGTTGAGGCGATGGCGCTGGTGCCCCCCAACAGAGCGGCGGCGAAAAATTGGTCCTCCATGGACTCGCACTGAGCCCAGCGCGCAGCGAAGAGGTCATCCCAGATCGGTCGCAACACCACGAAGTCAGCGCGTTTGCCGACCGCAAAACTTCCTGCGTCGTCTCCGAGCCCTAACAGCTCGGCTCCAGCCTGGGTCGCCATGTAGAGGAGCTCGCCGACCGAGGGGCGGGTGCCTTGGGTCATCTGGACGCTGTAGACGTCGCGGATGACGTCGAGCAGGCACAGCGAGGTGCCGGCGCCTACGTCCGAGCCCAGCGCAGTAGGGACCCCGCTCGAGCGTGCGCGGTCGTAGCTGAACAGCCCGCTGCCGAGGAAAAGGTTGGCGCTCGGGCAGTGAACGAGACGCGAGCCCGTGGTGCTGAGCAGCTTGAGCTCTTCGGCGCTCAGGTGGATCCCATGCGCAAAGCTGCTCTGGGCGGTGCACAAGCCAAAATGGTGGTACACCTCGGTGTAGCTTGCGTGCTCGGGGAACAGGCGGCGCACCCACTCGACCTCGTCGCGCGACTCGCTCAGGTGGGTCTGCATGAGGGTGTCCGGGTGGTCGCGCAGGAGCGCGCCCGCAGCCTCGAGCATCTCGCCCGAACAGCTCGGCGCAAAGCGAGGAAGCACGGCGTAGCGAAGTGCGCCAGAGTTACCAAATTCATTTAATAAACGAAGGCTCGAGTCGTAGCATGCGCTCGCGCCTTGCAAGAGCGGCTCAGGCCCTTCGCGATCCATCCAGACCACCCCGGATGCGCCGGCCATACGCTCTTGGCGCATCGCCTCGAACAGCGCACGCACGGCGGGCTCGAAGGAGACGCCAAAGACGAGCGCGCTGGTGGTGCCTGCGCGCCGGAGCATGCTGACGAACTGACCGGCGCGTGCGGTCGCGTAGGATACATCGCTGTAACCGAGCTCAGCGGGAAAGGTGTAGCGATCCAGCCAGTCCAAGAGGCTCTCGCCGTGCGCACCCGCCATGGCGAGCTGAGGAAAATGCACGTGCGCGTCGACGAACCCTGGCACGATCAAGCCCGGGTGTTGGATCACGTTGGCTTGCGGAAAGCGCTGTCGTAGCCGCGAGGCGTCGTCAAACGCGAGGATCCGGCCTGCCTTGACGGCGAGCGCCGCGTCGCTCTTTCCCTCCGAGTGGCCCTTTGGCGCGTGCAGAAACGAGCCGAGGTGCAGCGTGACGGTCAACGGTTCCTCCGAGCGCTTAATCGACACGGCGCCATGATTTGTTCGCGGTGCGTAGCGCGCTGCGCGACGAGGCGCATCAAGCGGGAAGCGCTTGCCTCGTTGAGTCCTCGTCATGTTTCGGTTAGGAGGCCCCCGACAACGCAAGGACAGCCCATGGCAACCAAAGCAAAATCAAAAGGTCGCGCCAAACGCGCATCAATCACGAAAGACCAGTGGAAACACTGGTATCGCACCACGCTTGCGGCGCGTAGGCTCGATGACGAGGCGGTCAAATACATCCGCAAAGGTATGGGCTGGGGCTATCACGCCGCCTTCGCTGGGCATGACGGTATTCAGCTTCAGGTCGGGCTGGCTTTTCGGCCGAACAAAGACTTCATGTTTGGTTACTATCGCGACACGCTGAGCTCTTACGCCGCGGGCATGAGCCTTTACGAGCTGATGCTCAACGGTCTGAGCCGAGCGGACGACCCTTGCAGCGGCGGGCGGCACATGTCGAACCACTTCGGCAAACCGGAGATCGGGATCCAGAACGTCAGCTCGTGCACGGGGAACCACTACCTGCACGCCGTTGGGGTCGCACGTGCGATCAAATACTACCGAGAGCAGGCGGGAGAGCCGGTCGAGGACACGGCGATTGCGATCGCAAGCACAGGCGATTCGGCCACCTCAGAGGGTTATGTCTTTGAGGCGATCAATGGCGCCGCCAACGAGCAGCTGCCCGTGCTCTTTGTGATCCAGAACAACCACTATGGGATCTCGGTCCCGCTCAGCAGCTCGACTGCGAACCATGAGCGGATCAGCGAGAACTTCAGCGGCATTAAGAATCTGCACATTGAGCACGTGGATGGCACGGACGCTGAGTCCTGCTTTCACGGCGTGAACAAGTGCCTTGAGTACATCCGCTCGGGCGCGGGGCCTGCGCTGATCGAGGGCGAGTGTGTCCGTATCCACGCCCACTCCAACTCGGATCGGCACACGCTGTACCGCAGCGACGAAGAGATCGACGAGCTCGCCAGCCAAGATCCTCTGCCCAAGCTGCGCGCCCAGGTGCGCGCCGCTGGCGTCGCCGAGCGAACCCTCAAGGCGCTCGAGGCGGAGGTCGAGGAGGAGCTCAAGGACGCGCAGACGCGCGGCGAGGCAGCCGCCACCCCTGATCCAGAGACGGTGCTCGACTTTGTGACGCCGCCTCAGGTGTGGCTGCCGGGGTCCGACAGCCCGGATCATCTCGGTGATGACACGTGGAAGCTGCGCGAGGCGATCAACGAGACCTTAAAGGTCGAGTTTCGCCGCAACCCGGATACCTTCCTCTGGGGTCAAGACTGCGCCTCCGAGGATAAGGGCGGCGTCTTCAATGTGACCAAAGGGATGCTGCAAGAGTTTGGTGGTGCCCGCGTCCGAAACGCACCGATCGCCGAGGACTTTATCGTCGGGACAGCCAACGGCATCTGTCGTTATAAGGACGACATTCATGTCGTCATCGAGGCGGCTCAGTTTGCTGACTACGTCTGGCCTGCGATGGAGCAGATCGTCGAGACGAGCCACGATTACTACCGCTCCAACGGCGCGTGGTCGCCTGCGATCACGTGTCGTCTCGCATCGTGCGCCTACATTGGCGGCGGGCTCTATCACAGCCAGACCGTCGAGGGGCTGTTCTCGGCCCTGCCAGGCGTGCGGATCGTCATGCCCGCCTTTGCGGATGACGCCGCAGGTCTCCTGCGGACCTGCCTGCGCAGCCGCGGACTCAACTTCTTCCTCGAGCCCAAATTTCTGTACAATCAGCTCTTTGCGCAAGGTCCGAGCTGTGATGACGGCTACGCCATCCCCTTCGGCAAGGCGCGGCTGCGGCGTGAGGGCAAGGACGTCTCGATCATCACGTATGGGACCCCCGTTCACTTTGCGCTCAGGGCAGCGAAGAAGTTGATCGACGAGGGGATCGATGTCGAGGTGCTCGATCTGCGCTCGCTCAAGCCCTTCGACGAGGAGGCGGTGCTCGCAACGGTCCGCAAGACCGGGCGCGTGATTGTGGCGAGCGAGGACAGCCCCTTTGGGACCTACGCCGGCGAGATCGCAGCGTTTGTCGCACAGCAAGGCTTTGACTGGCTCGATGCGCCGGTGACGCGCGTGACCTCCAAAGAGGCGCCCGTCGCCTTCAGCCGCATCCTCGAGAACGCTCGGATGCTCTCCGAGGCGCAGATCGCTGAGGCGGTCCGTCGGGTGGTTGCGTACTGACCGAAATTCGGCGCGACCGATTGCGCATCACCAAAGACCTGGCATGATGGCGGCGAGGGAGCTTTGATCCATGCGATTTCTGGCTTTAGCCATGTTGTTGGTTGGTTGCGCGGTCAACCCGGACTCACCGGAGCTTGGACCTGACGGGCTGGCCCCGCGGCAGGGTAACGACGCCGGTGAGGTGAGCGCGGCGCAGGATGCGGGCGCAGGCGGTGGCGTCGTCGATCAAGACGCCGGGCCGACTCAAGTGCCGCCGTCCGATCCGCCCGACTGTGAGAACAACGACGACTGCCCCGAGGGCGACGTCTGCCGCAGCGGAGAGTGCCGAGCGCTGTTCCACGGCTGTGCCTCCTCGGCAGATTGCCATGACGGCGCCGTCTGCTCGACCCAAAGCGGTGTCTGCGTGGAGACCTGTGAGCGTGACCAAGACTGCCCTGAGCAGACCCGTTGCGCGCATGTCGGCCTGTGCCTCGCTGAGTGCCAAATGGACTCAGACGACAGCGTCTGCCCGAACGGTACGGTGTGTAAGCAGAACCGGCGCATCTCGGATTTCCCGTACTGCGGTCCAGCCGAGGATGGCTTGCGCTGCGGACCCGGCGGTACCTGCCCGGCCGGTATGGGCTGTGATCCTCAAACCGGTCTGTGCGCGGAAGAGTTCGCCTGTGTCTCCGATCGTGACTGCTCGACCGAGCAGCTCTGTAACCAGGCGACAGGGCGTTGCTACGACGCTGCGAACTCATGCGGTACGGATCGCGATTGCCCCGAAGACTTGATCTGCAACCGCATTCACCGCCGCTGCACCGCGCCAGGTTGGTGCGAGACCCATCACGAGTGCGGCGGGCGTGAGCAGTGCCACCCGGTGCTTGAGCGCTGCATGAACCGATGTCAGATCGATCGGCACTGCCCAGGCGAGCAGCGCTGCCGCGAGTCGTGGTGCGTCGACGACTGATGTCCAGGGTCGGTGGGCTGACCCTCGCTGTGGCGCTGGCGCTCGGTTGCCAGACCGCGCCCGTTGACGGCGCGTGGTCCGACGCCTCGAGCGCACCGGACTCGAGCATGGATTCAGGCGCTCAAGAGGCGCAGGATACGGGTCATGCAGCGGACGCAACGACGCCAAGGGATGCAGCGGCGCGTGTGGACGCGGCAGCCACGCCACGGGACGCTGGCGGCGTGCTTGACGCGGCTGCTGTGCTGGATGCATCGGCGCCGACGCCGGACGCGGCTGACGGTCGTTGTCTGTCGCCAAACCCTCAAGGCTGCATGAGAGACGTTGACTGCGGGCATGGGTTTACGTGTGACCGGACGGTCTGCGCACCGTCTCAATGCGAGTGTACGGACGAGAACCAGTGGGGCTGCACGCGCGACTGCAGCGGCGGTCGCTGCGTCGCAAGCGGCGCGCTGTGCAATGGCGTCGCGGCGCCGAGCGGGTGCACTCAGTATGGTTGCCCTGCGGGTCAGCGCTGTGTGCGTCAGGAGGGTGGATGCAGTCCGAGCCGCTGCAGCTGCTCAGAAGGTGGCTGGATGTGCACCCGAGACTGCGCAGGCGGTGGGACGTGTATGCCCTAGCGCACAGAGCGCACCATCGACAGGGTCGGTTTGATCCTGAAGCGGGGGTACCTCAATCGCAACTGAGCGCGACCGCCTCGACGCACAGCCCGTCACTGCAGGTGTCCGAGGCGCATTCGGAGTCCTCGTCACAGTCCTGCTCCAGCGCCTCTTTGGGCGAGCAGACGCCACCCGAGCAGTAGCTCCCGTTGGTGCACTGGGCGTCGCCCGAACAGGACGCACCCTCTGCGCTCAGCGCAACACAGCTTGCGGTGAGCGTGTCACAGCGCGCATCGAGCGGGCAGAGCGCGCTGCGCCGCATCTCATCGTCACCATCGGGTACCGCGCACGTTGCGCCCACCTCGGCCGCTTCGCTCACGCACAGATCATTGATGCAGACCGAGCCGACCGCGCAGAGCTTTTGATTGGTCTCGCCGCAGGCTTGCCCCGGGGCTGCGAGCTGGACGGTGGTACAGACCTCGTTGATGCACAGGTCATTCGGGTTGGCGCAGTTCCCTCCAAGGGTACCGGAGTCAAAGCTCGACTCGCAGGCTTGCCCTGTCCCGACCGCAGGCGTCGCCTGCTGACAAGTTTCAAGTTCGACGTCGCACTGCAAGCCCTCGGCGCAGGGCTGCTGACGGCTGCATGGCTCGCCGGAGCCGCTCAAGTTGATGCACTCGCCGCACTGCCCAGCTTCTGCTGAGCACGCGCCGGTGACGCACTCTTGGTCGGCGCCGCATGCCTGCCCGACGTCCTGATTGGGTACCAAGAACGAGTCACACTCGGCGGGGTAGTCGCTGCTGAGGTCGCATGATGCGGCGATGGCGCGTGCGCAGGCGCCTGCTCGACTGAGCTCGACGGTCACTCGCCCGGCGTCGGTCAGGGCCTGCAGCTCGGCGCGCGCGGAGGCTGCGGAGCGCTGCAGACAGACGGCGGGGTCACCGAATAGATAGACCGACTCATCACCAGCGAGCTCAAACAGGAATTGGCGCATCAGCGCCATCTTCGCCGTGTCGCAGTTTCGGGGGATGTTGCAGCGCGCCTCCATGATTTGATCGACGGCACCTTCCAGCGTCGCCGCCCCGCCTCCTCCTCCACCGCCGCCACCACCGCCACTCGGTGTCGTGGGCGGCCCGCAGGCGATCAGGGCGAGGCAGGTGAGGAAGGAGATTTTGGCGCGCATCGTGTACTCCGGAGCCCACTGGGGTCTCGGAAGGGGATACGTCAGAAGGCGATCATTGATCCAGACCGGTCGCGGGCTATCTGCCCCCATCTGCGCGGTAACGAGCCGAGATCCTGGGAACGAGGTAGTCATTGAAGGCGGTCTGGAGGTCGTATTGGGGCGAAAATCCCCAGTCTCGACGGGCGGGCGCATCGTTGACCGCTGCCGGCCACGAGTCGACGATGGCTTGGCGTTTGAGGTGCGGGACAAAGCTGACCTGCGGCGCCTCAAAATGTTTGTGCACCTCATCGCAGAAGTCCTGCGCAGAGCACGAGAAGGCGTTGATGTTGTACACGCGTTGAGACAGCGCCTCTTCGGGGGCAGCGTACAGGTCAAGGAGCGCTTGGACGCCGTCGGGCATCGCCATAAACGGGATGGTCGTGTCTGGGCGCACAAAGCAGGCATAGGGCTGCCCTTGCGCCGCCGCGTGGATCATCTCAGGTCCGAAGTCAGAGGTCCCACCGCTAGGTACCGTGTCGGCCGAGATCAGCCCGGGGAAACGAATACAGCGAAAGTCGACGCCGCCCTTGCTCGGCTCGGCTGCGAGCTGCTGATAGTACTCGGCGAAGTAGCGCCCTAGGTGCTCACAATACACTTTGTTGCAGCCGTACATAGTCGTCGGCTGTGTGTACTCGTGCTCTTTGAGGGCATCGAGCGAGTCCTTCTTACCGGCGACGCCGTAGGCTGCGATGGACGACGGGAAGATAAACTTCGTCCGCACGCCCGACCAGGTGCTCTGCTGATGTGCGAGGCGCAAGAGCTCGAGCGTCCCCGTCACGTTGACTCGGTGAGCGATCTCTGGGCTAAACTCGGCGCGTGTCGACAGCAGCGCAGCCAAGTGAAAGATGGTCGTCACCTCATATTGACTGACCAGACGCTGCATCAGCTGCGTATCGAGGATATCGCCGGCTTGATGCGCTCGCACCATCGACCGCAGCGACGGGTCCAAGGGGTGTAGATCGACAGCGACGAGGTCGACGTTCTGGCGCGCAAGCGCTTGGATGAGCCCATGGCCCATCTCGCCGTTCGCGCCGGTGATTAGGACCGCTTGATGACGCGCTCTGTTGTCCACAACGACTCCCCTTCGCTTAGTTGACTTTGCTGCGCTCGAGCAGTTCGATCAGTTCACCCGGCGCCGCATAGGCGACGATGCTCCCCGCAAGCAGGTCCTCGGGAAGGGTCGCTGCGAGTACGTCGACTCGGTGCTCGGGTTTGGTGTCGGCCACGAACAAGCGGATCGCCTCTGCGAGCTCGGCCTCATTGGTCGCGTCGTGAGCCAGCGCCAGCGCGCAGAGCTCGTCGAAATCGAAGGCATGCTCCCAGTGTGGGTTGGCGTGCTGCTCCCGGAGCGCCTCAGCGACGAGCGACAGGATCCCTTGTTTCACGGCTCGCTCAGCGACATAGGCGGTCATCCCAATCGCCGTTGCGATGCGCAGCGCCTCCGCCGCAAGGGTCGTATCCTCTAGTTTGGAGACCAACAGCTTGCGCCTCTTTTTGGGCGCCAGCGACTCCATCCACAGCTCGAGGTTGCCGCGCTCCGCTTGACGCTCCTCGTTGTGCGCTTTGGCAAAAACATCGGAGAGCGAGAGCTCCTCCGATCGCTTGAGCAGATTCTGCTGGCTCGCCAGCGCAGCGGCGCGCATCCACAAGCGGATCATCCCCGCCATCACGCCGATCAAGATGGTCACCCCGAGGCTACCTAGGGCGATGTACCACTGCCCGCGCAGGAGGCCGCCTGCGGTGCTCACTAAGCCGAGTAAAAACACGACGAGTGTCAGCGCCAGCAAGACGCCTAGGATGCCTTGGGTCCGTCGACCTGAGCGGCTCATCATCAAGCGTTAGCGGTCGGTGTAGCGGACCTCAGCGCCGTCAGCGACGAGCTTGAGCTCTTCACCGCTCGCCGGCACTTTGGCGCCTTCTTTCTCGAGGTGAGCGACCTGAGCTTCACTCAGCTTGACGCTCTCGAGGACACCCTTGAGCACGACGATCGTACCCGACGCCAAGCTGGTCGGCATGAAGAAGGTGTAATCTTTGAAGCTGATGCGAACCTGCGCGTCCCCGTCCTTGAGGCTCATCCAGCAGCCCTTTTTGTTGCAGACTTTGTTGACCGGTCCGATCACTTGCACCTTGGTGCCGATCTTCTCTTTCGCCAGCTTGGGCAACTCACTCAGCGCAATTGGATTAACCACAGCGAACGGCTTGCCGTAGTGGATTGCGGTAGGCATCTTCTCAGCCGCCGGAGAGGCGAGTAGCGTGAGCGTGGCGAGCAGGGTGCAACTGAACAGGGCAAGGTCTCCTAGCAAGTCGGGTATGGCATAACGGGCTGGCTCTAAATCGAATTGAGGCAAAGGAACAGTGATGGCACGACAAATTCTATGGATGATCGCTCTGGCAGGTGTGGGCTGCCAGTGCGAGGCTGAGTCGCCGGACTTGATCTTTGATGCGGGCCCAGGGGGTCCTGTGCTGCCCTCCTGCGAGGGGGCGCTTGTTAACGACCCGATCAGCGGACGCTGTGTACCGTCGCGCGGCGTATCTCGAAAGTGCCCGGAAGGGCAGTCGTACGACACCGCCCACCCATGGGCGGTTGAGGCGCTCGAATCGGGCGCTGCGGTGGTCTACGTAGCCGAAGGTGGCACCGGCAGCGGCAGCGAAGCGGAACCGATGGGGGATCTAGGTCAAGCGTTGCAACAACTCCAAGAACGCGGCGGCTTGATCCTGCTGGGCGATGGGTCCTTTACGGTCGGCGCCCAACCGCTCGTGACCGAGCCGGTCACGGTGATCGGTCGGTGTTCGTCGGGCAGCACGATCGGCGGCCAGGTTGGTGGCCGTTGGAACGTGAACGGCTTCGGCGCCAGCGCGCGGATGCGGCTTGCGGGTTTGCGCCTTAACATGGGCCTGAAGGCCTCCAATCTACGCAGTCTTCAGTTGAACCAGGTGGTGACCAAAGCCGAGACGGGGCAGCGCAGTCAGCCTGGCATTGAGATCCGGTCGGAGGAGGACGAGGGCATCGAATTCCTGGCACAGAATGTTGAGGTCTCGCACTGGGCGCAGGCGCTCTTTGCGACGATTGGGATCGCTCGGGTGGAGATCTCGGGGTCGCGCATGGAGCAGCTGGGTACCGGCGCCGTCGAGGTCCATCAAACCACGGATGATGCCGTGATTTTGATCAACAACAACCTGCTCACGACCCGTGAGGACGCCGACGCAGTGGTCGCCATCGGCAAGCCGCAGGGGCTCGGTGCGACCATCGAGGAACGGGAGAACCTGGTCGACACCTTCCAAGGAGAGGTTACGATCCGTGACAACACGATCCGTGGACTCCCCGACGAGGCGATTAATCGCCAGCGTGACGACGGGGCGCAGATGGGGGTCGCCGTACGCTATCCTCGTCTCAGCGCCGACAATCGGATCACCTTGCGCAACAACACCATCTCGGATCTCCGAGACGCCGGCATCTGGCTTCGGCAGGTCTCCACCTCGGCTGAGGGTGACGACACCGGCGAGTGGGTGGTCGACGGCAACACCATCGAGCGGGTGGCGCGCGGGATGGTGATCGACCACATCACCGGCCGGATGACCGTCAGCGAGAACGCCATGGTCGAGCCTGATGGCGTCGGCGTGGCGTTGCGCTACCCCGGAAGCGGCGTCAGCTTGACCAAAAACGGGGTCGTGGGACCGGGCGGTCGCGGCTACGATTTAGGGCCAGCTAAGGCGCCAAATTCGACGATCTCTTTGGTCGAGAATCAGGTCAGTGGCGCGCTGCGGTCGGGTTTCTACCTACGCGCGGCGGGGGGGGGCACCTGGACCCTGACGGCGAACACCGCTGCGAACTGCGACTGGGGTTTCGCGGCGGTCGGCGGCAGCGAAGGTGACGACGAGGCCGCGACCTTGTCCTTTAGCGGCAACGGCGTCGTGGCGCTCGATCCGGAAACCCATCGGGTGGGGATCGGGGTCGTCGACGTCAAGGGTGACGTTCAGCTCGACGGCGACCGGGTCGAGAGCGCACGCGTCGGCATCTGGCTTGAGCGGAATCATGGCGGCACGATCACCGTCGCCAACCCGGCGCTGATTCGAGCGGGGGGCGCATCGCTGCTTGCGATTGGGAACAACAGCGCCGTCGAGATCGATGAGTTGGTGACCCCGCAGATCGATCGCGCCGCCATCGCCTACGATGATCTCATGGATGGCGCCGACAGCGCAGTTCAGATCGGGCTCCTCTTGCTTGATAACCGCGCCGTCTCGTTGGTCAACGTCAGCGCGCTGGTCAACCCTGTCGATCACGCCATCGTGGTCGATCGCTCGGCGCTTGATGATGGGCACTATGCCGGCCTCGATCTGGTGACGGATGCCTCGATGCGTGCGCAGGGCATCGAAGGGCCTGATAATTCGTTTCGGATGGGCGCCTTGTCGGGCGTGACCATCGAAGGGAGCGGCGCGGTGCGGTTTGTCGAAGGCGGGGACCTCCCGATCCCGCGCGGCTGGCTGCGGGGAGCGCCTTGAGTTCGTTGCGCGGCGCGTGCTTGCTCGCCTGCATCGCCTGCGCCGAATCGGCTGCTCCGAACCGGGCTGAGGCGCCGGCGCCTGCGAGCGCTGAACCCGTCGCTCCCGCCGGCTTGAAGGAGCGGCTACCCCCTGAGGGTGCCCGCTATCCACAAGGGATCGTCAACCCGCTTGTTGGCGCCTTTCGCCGCTTTGATGGCTTCCATCTGGCGCGCACGCTGTGGCCCAATCTCAGCCGGTTTCACGCGCAGATCGACCAGCACGACGCGGCGAAGGGTTTTATCATTGGCTACCTGGCGCACTACGCCCAAGGTGCGGCGGAAGGGTCGTCGCAGGGCGCACTGGACGCCGTGATCCTCTTTGGCGAGCGTCAGGACACGCGCCAGCGACGGCTTCGAGTGGCGACCTTCGAGACGATCGCAGACCCGCCGGGGCCGCTGGAGCTGATCGCTGCGAGCAGCGACGATGGGTTGAGGGTCTCATCGGAGGCGCGCCTGAACCTGCGCCGTGACGGCGCGCGTCTGATCCTCGACGTCGTTGACGGTGCGAGCCGGTACAGCCGCTCCTATCAGCGGCTGGATAAAGCCTGGGCGCTCGAGCCCGGTCAGCCGCTTGAGACCACGAAGTAACCGTCAGGCTCGAGCGCCGCGCAGGCCTTCTTCAGAGACCACGGGGATCCAGTTGAGGTAGACCATCGCAGGGATCACGAGCATGTCCGCGATCACCGCCATGAGCATGGTGGTGGGCAGGATTAGGCCGACGTACTTGAAGGTCAGGTAGGGGCTGAACAGGAACACGCCAAAACCCATCACGAGGATGATGGAGGTGCGCACGATGCCCACGCCGGTCTCATGGAGCGATAACCGGATCGCCTCGTCCTTATCGAGCCCTGCTGTGCGCTCGAGCTTGTAACGCGTCAGGAAGTGGATCGTGTCGTCGACGGCAATGCCGAGCGCAATGGAGACCATGAAGAGGGCGTCGATGTCGATCTTGAGACCGATCAAACCTAAGATCCCGATCCCTGAGATCACGGGCAAGATATTGGGCATCATCGACGCGAGGCCGACTCGCCATGAGTTGTAGACAAAGCTCATCACGAGCGTGATGACGAGGGCTGCGAAGGCAAAGCCGATGTACAGCTGGATACCCAGCGCCTCGATCACATCGCTCAACAGGATGTCGATGCCGTTGATCTGCGTTTTGATCCCTCCAGGCGGCGTCGGGAAACGCTCCCGGAGCTGCGGCTCGACCGCTTTCATAAAGGCGACCGAGTTGCGCGTACCCAGGCTCGGCATCCGCAGCTGCATCCGCAGGTAGCGGCGGTCGTCGTCCACGAAGGTGTTCAGGCCTTCGCCGCCTTGGTCCTCGAACAGAGCGAGCTGCGCTGCGAACTGAGCGCGCGACGGAAGCGCCGTCTCACCGCCCATCGCTTGATGCGTCCGCCGGGCGATGTCTGCGACGGAGAAGGCGCCGATGACCACCGGTTTCCCGTCCAGTATGTTCGGGTCTCGAAAGGCCTTGAGCTCGGCAGCGGCTGCTTCAAGCTCCGCAAGGTAGCGGTTGGGCAGGGCGCCCGCTTGCGCGTCGATCACCTCCGTGACGGCGGGCGCTGCCGCAGCGGGTGCGTCCTCTTCAATACCGAACTCATCCTCGATACCGATGACCTCGTCGCCGTCGGAAGCGTCTGGGATGGGCGTCGTCGGCGCCTTCTTCTCAACGCTCTGGATAAACGCGTCGCGCTCGAGCGCGCCGCCCGCTCGGCCGGTGTCGATCAGAACCTCTGCAGTGAGCCCACCCGAGAGCCGCTCGCTGAAAAAGTCGGCGGCGAGGGCGACCGGGTGGTCGTCATAGAATTTGGCGTCGAGGTTGGTGTCGATGACGAGCGCGTTGAGCCCTGCGATCGCCAGCGCCGTGAGCCCGAGGCTCGTAGCGATCACACGCTTGGGCGCTGAGCGCGCAACGTTTTGACACCAGTTCAGGATCTCGTAGGTCTTCTTGCTCTGGCGCGCCACCTGCGGGGCGAGGTCTGAGTAGCTGATCAGGATCGGGACGACCGTAAAGGCGAGCAGGAAGGAGGCGACTACCCCGACCGCACACACGACACCGAGCTCTTGAGCCGTCACCAGCGGGATAAAGCGCAGACTCGAGAACCCGATGAGCGTCGTTAGGCTGGTCAGAAAGCAAGCCATTCCGACCTCTTGAAACGCTGCGAGCAGCGCTTCTTTCGCGTCTTTTCGTGAACGCTCGAAGCGGTATTGACCGACGAGGTGGACCACGTTGGCCACCGACAGCACCAGCACGATCATCGGCGCCATCGCCGCCACGATCGAGATCCTCCCGTTGATCGTCCCGCCAAAGCCGACCGCCCACACCACGGCTGGCAGCGCAACCAAGAGGCAGTAGATGACGGCTTTCGCTGAACGCAGCAGGACGGCGAGGAGCAGGCAGATGACCAACAGGGTCACGCCGAAGAACGGCCCCATGTGCCGCCGAGTCTCCTCCAGCAAAAACCCAGCCGAGACCGGCATGCCGGTGGGGAAGATCTGGGCGCGGTCGTAGCCGGCCTGTTCAGCCCACTCATAGGCCTGCATCGCCGCGTCCATTCGAGCTGCCTCGAGGAGGGAGAGCTTGCCTTCGTCGGTGGTCAGCAGCTTCGATCCGCCCGGGATCCCCTTGGCGAAGGCGCGCATCGCCTGCTCGACCTCCGGCTTTCGTGTGTCCTCCAGCGACGAGCTGAGCTCGGCGATGATCGCTGTCGCGGCGCCATCTTCGCTCAGAAAGGTTGGCACGAAGAGCCCGTCTTTACGCAGCTGAGCCACGGCGGCGTCGATCTGAGCCTGCGAGAGGGCGCCCTCGGGAACGAAGCGCCGCACCTCCAGACCGCCCGCTTCTGGATCAATCCGCTGAAGATCGACCAAGCTGGTGACGTCGGTGACCAGCGGCTGCGCCTTGACGATAGCTCGCAACGCTCGGAGGCGCTCGAGGCCCTGTGGGGTGGCGAGTTGAGCGTCTTCGATGCCGATCAACATGGCCGTGTCTGACCCAAAGATCTCTCGCATCTGGTCGTAGACTTGGGCGCGCGGCGAGCTCTTCTTGATCATGTCGAGCAGCGCGGTGCGGATCTCGACCTGGCTGCCCAGCGCAGCCGCCGCCGCAGTCAGGCTGAACATCAAGCCCAGCGTCTTGAGACGATGTCGCAGCATGAAGTGAATCCAGAGCTCGAGCAGCTTGGTCATCGCGAGGCGTACCTTAATGGTTGCGGCAGCGGTCTACGATGCCTTTATTGGGGAATCAACAGGAGGACACGGGATGAGCGACGAGCAACGACCATGTGGTCTGTATCGAACGACCGTGCCGACGCTTGACGGAATTCAGGCGGACCGGCTCGTTTATTACCACAACCACGGTGACCCAGGGCCAGGCGTCTACTATCCGGAGCGCTGGGTGAACAACCGCGCCGTCTTCGCTGGGCGTGGGCATACCGTCCCGAGCGCCGATTACGCGCAGAGCCTTGAGGCGTTGCCCAAGGAGGGGTTCTACAAGGTCGAGGCGAAGTTCTTCTGCTGCTCGAAAGAGTGTCGTGAGTTCAAGTTTGGAGAGCTGGTTCAGCTTGGGTACGACGGCGGCGCCAACCCCATCTTGTTTCTCCCGGGCTATCGTGGAGAGCGCTTCGAGCTCCCGGAGTCTGGCATCCCGGTGTCGCGCGACGCGCTCAGTTATCTTGAGCCGCTCGAGATGCAATTTTACGGCGCCGAGCCCGGCCGTGACTGACCTTAGAACCCCTCGCTCGGCGTGCGCAGCGGCGCACCAAATCAGTGCCTTCGAGCTCTTCTGCGCGTACCACCTGGGCATTCAAGAAGACGGGACCTATCGATTCGGTAACGTCCATGACGTCGCCAAGCGCTTCGGCGTGGGTGCTGCGGTCATTCGCCAATCGCTCGAGGAGTTTGCGCTGCGACCGGATGATCTGTGGACCCTCAAATGGGACCTCAGCGAGGCGCAGGTCGCCATCGCTGTCGCGCCACCTGGTGCCGACCTGCGCGCCATCGCATTTGAGCATTGGAGAGGGCTGCTGACGGCGCCCAAGCGAAAGCGCGATTGGGCTCGAGAGCTCGCTGATGATCGGCGCGTCAACGCAGCGACCTTTGGCAAAAATAATTCTGAGGAATAAGTGCTGGCGCGCGCTGTTAGAGCCGGCTAGAGCCTCCGGGCTATCAACTTTCGCATCGACTGGAGAAATCGCCGATGACCTCGAACCCTGCTTACAAAGTTGCTGATGTCTCGCTCGCTGCCTTTGGCCGCAAAGAGATTGAGATCGCCGAACACGAAATGCCCGGTCTGATGGCGACGCGTGCCAAGTACGGTCCGTCCAAGCCTTTGGCGGGAGTCAAGGTGATGGGGTCGTTGCACATGACCATCCAGACCGCGGTGCTGATCGAGACGCTTGTGGATCTCGGCGCCGACGTGCGCTGGTGTTCGTGCAACATCTTCTCCACGCAAGATCACGCAGCGGCTGCGATCGCTGCTGCCGGCATCCCTGTCTTCGCCTGGAAAGGCGAGACGCTCGAGGAGTACTGGGACTGCACCTTCCAGGCGTTGACGTGGCCCGACGGGAGCGGTCCGGATCAGATCGTTGACGATGGCGGCGACGCCACCCTCTTGATCCACAAGGGCGTTCAGCTTGAAGCGGGCGACGACTCGTGGGTCAACAGCCCCTCGGAGAGCGAAGAGGAGCAGGTGATCAAGGACCTCCTGAAGAAGGTGCACGCCGAGCGTCCAAATCATTGGACGGCGATGTCGAAGTCCATCGTCGGGGTCTCGGAAGAGACGACCACGGGCGTGCACCGGCTCCTGCAGATGCAAGAAGACGGCGAGCTGCTGTTCCAAGCCATCAACGTCAACGACTCGGTCACCAAGTCCAAGTTCGACAACGTGTACGGCTGCCGCCACTCGCTGGTCGACGGCATCAAGCGCGCCATGGACGTGCTGGTCTCGGGGCGCGTGGCGATGGTCTGCGGCTTCGGTGACGTGGGCAAAGGCTCGGCCGATTCGCTGGCGATGGAGAAGTGCCGAGTCATGGTCTCTGAGATCGACCCCATCTGCGCTCTGCAGGCGTGCATGGCGGGCTTCCAGGTGACCACGGTTGAAGACGCCCTCGAGACCGCGGATATCTTCGTGACGACCACGGGCAACAAGGACATCATCACGGCGGATCACATGAGCCGGATGAAGGACCAAGCGATCGTGTGCAACATCGGTCACTTCGACAATGAGATTCAAGTGGCGGCGCTTGAGCAGATGCCCGGCGTGACCCGAGAGGTGATCAAAGACGACACGATGCCCGGCGGCCCC
Source organism: Myxococcota bacterium (assembly GCA_036338695.1). Classification (GTDB taxonomy): domain Bacteria; phylum Myxococcota; class UBA4151; order UBA4151; family UBA4151; genus CACGMS01. The sequence continues at coordinate 22,844 of JAYZBQ010000057.1, read as the reverse complement.
GTGACCCGCTTCACCTTCCCGAGCGGCAAGTCGATCTACCTCCTCGCAGAAGGTCGCTTGATCAACCTTGGATGCGCCACGGGTCACCCGAGCTTCGTGATGTCGAACAGCTTCACGAACCAGACGATCGCGCAGATCGACATCCGGCAGAACCGGGATCGAGAGATCGGCGTCTACCGTCTGGACAAGAAGCTCGACGAAGAGGTCGCTCGTTTGCACCTCGACAAGCTCGGCGCCAAGCTCACCGAGCTGACGCCTGAGCAGGCTGATTACATCGGAGTTGAGGTCGACGGTCCCTACAAGCCTGAGCACTATCGCTACTAGGCGGTCGCACCGAACCGAACGGTGAAAGGGGCTGTGTTTCAGGCGGCAGTTTCTGCTAAGCTTGCGACGCAGGAGTCACTCAGGGGGTTCACCTTGGTCCGCATAGGCGTCGTCGCTGTCCTCAGCGTCATCCTTCTGGGGTGTCCGGACACCTTTGTGGCGAAGTTCCCTCCCTGCGAGACCGACCCAGACTGTCACACCCGTGAGCTCGGAGACGACTTTGTCGGCTACCGATGTCGGCTCGGGCGCTGTGTCCTAAGAAGCTGCGGCGATGGCCGCGTCGACGAAGCGACCGAAGAGTGCGACGACGGAAACGAAGAAGACTGGGACGGCTGCGACCACAAATGCCGTATTCGGGCGCTGCGTCCGGCCCCTGAAGCGGGCCCCGCCGACGTTGGCACGCTCGCTGACGTGGGGCTCGTTGACGCTGGTTTCGACGCCGGGTTCGACGCAGGATACCTCGGAGACGCCGGCACGATCGTTCAGCCGGCTGAGCGCTGCACGGAGGTGCCGTCGCTGAGCGGACGCCTCCGGATCGGGGTGGGCGCCGGTGGCGCCTATCAGCCCCTTCCCGATATCGACCTGAACCGCGCCGCCGTGGGGCACGGGATGGCGCACCGACTCGCTGCAGGGACCGACGGTCATGGCTGCATCGGGATGGTGCAGATGCGCTTTGAGGTCGCCAGGCAGTGCGGTTTAGTGGCGTTTTATGAGGCGTCTGAGACGGGCTTTAAGCTCCAAACCGCCACCCTGACCGTCAGCGACGCGTGCCCTGGGTGGCCGGCAGAGATGAGCGGTGTCTGGCGGCTTCGGCAGACTCAAAGCGACGCCTGGATCAGCGTGGATGAGCACGTCCCAGGTATGAGCGGCGGCGAGACCTGCTTTGGCCCAGAGCGCTTTACCCTCGGCGGCACGGCGCACCTGTATGCGCTGGGGCGCCCTGACCTGATGGTGCAGTTCGAGGGCGTGCAGACCGGCGGGTTTTTTACCAGCAGCGGTCAGGGGGGCGAACCCCCCTTGGCGTGCGCCCCCACCTGTGGTGACGGCGAGGTCGTGGCGCCAGAGACCTGTGATGATGGCAACCAGACCGACGGTGATGGGTGCAGCTCAGGGTGCCGAAACGAGTGCTTCTCACGCGTGGGCATCGATGCGCTCCCGCCCTTTGACTTTGGCGGTGACTTCACGATTGAGGGCTGGCTGAAATCCGACGGTGACACGGGGCTGATGACGGCGCACGGTCTGTCTGCAGTGACCGGAGCCAACGCAAGCTTTGGCTGGGGTGACGACCGGCTGGTCGTCCCCGTAGGTCAGGTGCCCGAAGGCTGGAACCACTGGGCGGTGAGCTACCGACGCGACGTGAACCGGCGCCGGATGTTCCTCAACGGGACCCCGCTCGCCGAAGACTTCCCCGACAATGCGTTTTTCCCTGACCTCGAGGTAGCGCCGAGCGTGAGCGCAACGGTCGGGGCCTTACGCGTCTCCATGACCGAGCGCTACGACGGGGCGTTCGTGCCTGAGTACCCCTTAGCGCCCGACGATGACGCGGTCTTGAGCTACGACATGACGGCCGGTGAAGGGCCGCTGGTTGATTGGAGCCAGGCGAAGCGCCACGCCCGCTCGGGTGAGGCGGTCGAGGGCTGCCCGTCGGCGCCGGTCTGCGGTGACGGTGAGGTGCAGCGCGGTGAGGTCTGCGATGATGGGAACCTGGCAGCAGGCGATGGCTGCAACGCACGCTGCCGAGTAGAAGGCTGCGGTGACGGGATCGTCTCCGACGAAGAAGCCTGTGACGACGGCAACGGTTTTGAGACCGACGCCTGCCTCAACGACTGCACCGAGGCGACCTGCGGTGACGGTCGGGTCCGGGGCGATCGCGCCGAAGACCAAGAGGGCTACGAAGCCTGTGATGACGGCAATGAGGTGCGCACGGACGGCTGCACCGACGAGTGCGTCGTGGCGCGTTGCGGCGACGGGATCGTACGTGATGACTTGCTCGCCGGCGTTGAGGGCGCAGAGAGCTGCGACGATGGCAACCGTGTGGACAGCGACGGGTGCAAAAACGACTGCCAGCCGGCGCGCTGCGGGGACGGCGTTTTGCGCCGTGACCTCGAGGCCGGCGATGAGGGCTATGAGGAGTGTGACGACGGCAACCAAGAAGTCGGTGACGGCTGCAACGCCAGCTGCCAGAACGAGCAATGCGGAAACGGCCGCGTGGATCCAGGCGAGGCCTGTGATGACGGCAACCTGACCCACTCGGACGCCTGTCGTAACGACTGTGTGGCGGCGCGATGTGGTGATCAGATCGTCCGAACCGACGTGGTCGAGGGGCAAGACGGTTATGAAGCCTGCGATGACGGCAACGAGATCGACACGGACGCGTGCCGAAACAGCTGCGTGCGCGCCGTGTGCGGCGATCAGGTCGTTCGGACGGACCTAGCGCCTGGCGCAGAGGGCTACGAGAACTGCGACGACGGCAACCAGGTCGACGACGATGAATGCTCGAACGGCTGCGTCGATCTGAGGACGCACCGCATCGTCAAGGTGGTCGGCGGGCGGGCGCGCGGCATCCTGTGCGGGATCACAGCGCGGGCTGAGCTGCGCTGCAAAGCGACCGATAATGGATACGGTGTCCTAGGGAACGGGACGACGCAAAACACCGAGAACCCGGTGCTTGTTCCGGAGCTCAACGGTGTGGTGGACGCAGCGGTCGGCGACGCCCACGTCTGCGCCGTGCTCGAGTCCGGCGCCGTGCGATGCTGGGGCGCAAACTACGCCGGGCAGGTGGGTGACGGGACCGTTTTTCACCGCTCGGTCCCCGTGGCGGTTCAAGGGGTCGCAGGCGCTACACAGATCTCGGCGGGAGCGGAGACCACCTGCGTACGCCAGGAGAACCAAACCGTCGCATGCTGGGGTGGGAACAACTCAGGGATGCTCGGAATCGGTAACAACGATCAAAGCCACGTGGTGCGACGCGCAACGGCCGTGCCGGGGATCACCCGGGTGCGCAGCGTCCACTTGTACAACGACAGCATCTGCGCTGTGGGTATGACCGGCTTCTCGTGGTGCTGGGGTAATCTACCCTATGGGATGCACTACCCCGGAGCGGACGGGCCGCGCGAGGCGAGCTCCCCGCTGCTGCTCGAAGGGGTCGCCGGTGTGCGAAGCGCATCGCCAGGGTACAACTTTATGTGTCTGAATATGAGCAACGACGTGACCCGATGTTGGGGGTCAAACGGTGACGGACAGTCGGGCCGTGTCGCCGGTGAGATCCCGGTCTACGGGCCGATCGAGATCACCGGGACCTTAGGCAGCACCTCGCTTGCGACCAACCGCAACAACGGGTGCGTGATCATGGGGAACAACAACGTGCACTGTTGGGGCTCAGGGTACACTCACCAGGCGAACCCGATCCCCAACTTGCCCAATGTTCAGAGCATCTCGCGGTTCGGTGAGAACGGCTACTGCGTGAGCAAGAGCGACTGGACGGTCCACTGCTGGGCTGAGGGGCAAGCCCCCGCCGAGGTCACGGGCTGGTAGCCGCTTGATAGGGTTTGAGCGCCGCCGAGAGCCGCTCGGGGAGTGCCCTAGACGCGAACGTTGCGCGCTCGACGCAGCAGTGAACGGTCTGGCCGGTGGTTAGGACGCGGTCACCGTCCCCTCTGAGTGTGTACGCCAGCGTGAAGCTGCTCGTACCGAGTCGAGCGACCTCGATGTGGACATCGCAGCGGGTGCCAAAGCGGATGGGCTTGGCGAAGTCTGCCTCCGCATGGACCAACGGGATCACAAACTCGGCGTCGTCGAGGTGCTCATGAAGCGGCATCTCAAGGTGCTCGAGGAACGCAAGATAGGCGTCGTGGAAGTAGTCGAAGTTGCGCGCAAAGAAGAGGATACCGGCTGCGTCAATGTCTTGAAACCGGCCCCTATGAGGATAGACGTAGACCTGGTTCATCCCTTGGCTCGCAGGTCGATCTTCATCACCACGCCATCTCGAATCAAGTTGTCCGCCTTGCCGTCGTACATCATCCCAAAGTCTTTACGATTAATGCTGAATTCGGCGCGCGCAGAGAACGGCCGAGTCTGGGTGATGGTCGCGGGAAAACGGATCGACTTGGTGACACCGCGGATCGTGAAGCGTCCGGCGAGGGTGTGGGTTGCGCCGGTCGCCTTATCGGGCGCTGCGCGCACCTGATCGAGCTGGAAGGTCGCCGTCGGGTGTTTTTCGCTGGCGAAGAAGTCGTCGTCTCGTAGGTGCGCCTCGAGCTTTTTGGACCACTTGGTCGGCGCCTCGAAGTTCGCCTCGACGTCTGTGGTCTGAACGACGATGCTCATCGAGGTCAGCTCGCCCGTCTCAGAGAGCTTTGCGGTGCCAATCCAGTTGGTGAAGCGTCCGGTGTTGGAGCCGGTCACTTTACTGCCGATAAAGCTGATCTGTCCCTCGAGCGCGATGCTCTGTGGTCCCGAGGGGGGCACTTGGACGGCCTGGGTTGGGGGTGCCTGAGCCGGCGTCTTATCGGCGGCTGGCTCGACGGCTTGGACCTTCGCCTCAGGGACGGCCTTTGAGGGGTCCTCAGCGCAGGCGGTCAAGGTGAGGGACGCAGCAAAGATCAGGACGGCGTAGCGCCTCATAGCGGTCTCCAGAGCATGGGGTTAGGTCAGGATGATCCACGCGCCGATCGCTAGCGCCACGAGCACCGTCATCAGCACGACGCTCAAGATGGGGCCGCCAAAGCTCGCATTTTCGCTGTACTCCGGGGCGAGCGCCAGCTCATCGACGGTGTGGGTGGGCGCCGTCCCGCTGGTCTCGGGGCGGACGACTGTGGGGTCGCGATCTTGGTGCTTTTGGGCGGTTTGATCCGGCTTGGCGTCCGCGTCCGCCGTACCAGGGATGGAGCGCAACACGCTGGGGTCAAGCTGCCGCAGAGAGGGGTTCGAGAGGAGCGTGTCGTCGTCCTCAAAGTTCGCCAGGAACCCCGGCTGAGACACCAGCGTCAGGGGGTCTTCGTCGAAGGGCGTCAGCCTCGAGGTCGACTCGTCGTCGGGATCGTGTGGCGCCACGATCGAGGCGGGCGTAAAAGCGGTCTCGGCTTCCGCACCGGGAAGCGGCGCCGACGGGAGGTAGCTGCGCTTCCCTTTGAGCAACGGCTCAAGGACGGACTGAAGTTCAGGTCCTTGGAGGCGTCCGCCAAGCTCCTGAAGGCAGCGCTCGAGGTGGGTTGCGAGCGCGTTCCCGTCGGCGAATCGTTGCAGCAGGTTTGGGTGCAGGACCTTCTGAACGCACTCGACGAGGAGATCACTCGCTTCGGGGAGGTAGTCGCGAAGAGGCGGGATTTCTCCGCGCCGCACGCGTCGCAGTGTGTCGACGTCTGTCTGCGCTAAGAAGAGCCTGTGCCCGGTGAGCAGCTCCCACAGCACCACGCCGAGCGCGAATTGGTCGGAGCGCCCATCAAGGGGCTCGCCGCGACTCTGTTCTGGGCTAAAATAAGCGATTTTTCCTTTGAGGATCCCGACGCGCGTCTTGACCTGGTTCGTGGCAGCTCTCGCGACGCCGAAGTCAAGGAGTTTCGCGTGCCCTTCCAAGTCCACCATGATGTTTTGCGGGCTGACGTCACGGTGCACCACGTTGAGAGGAGCGCCCTCGTAGTTGGTCAGATGGTGAACGGCGTGCAGTCCACGCGCGATGTCGATTCCGATCTGCAAGACCAGCCGTGGCGGGAGCCGCTCGCCGCGCTCTTGGGCGCGCTCGGCGAGCACCACAAGGTCCTCTCCTTCGATGTATTCCATGACGAGGTACGGGACGCCGCTCGCCTCACCAAAGTCTTCCACCCGCACGACGTTGCTGTGTTTCATGAGCGCAGCGACACGCGCCTCGTCTTCAAAGCGCCGGACGAATTCGCGGTCCTCTGCAAGGTGGCTCAGCATCTGCTTGATGACCACTCGGCGGGCGAAGCCGCGGATCCCCTTTTGCTCAGCGAGCCAAACCTCGGCCATACCGCCTCGCCCGAGCAGTTTGATGATATCGAAGCGATCAGCGAATAAGCTCATTTCACTCGAAGTGTGGAGACGACTGGCGGGATAGGTCAAGCCGGCATCAACAGTTCAAATTGGGCGCCGCCCAATTCGCTCCGCCGGACCCGCAGCGCGGCGTCGTGGCGGTCAGCGATTTCGCGACAAATGGCCAGTCCCAACCCTGCGCTGCCGCCGTGTTCGCCGGATACAAAGGGCGTAAAAAGGTGCTCGACCTCGTCGGCGGCGATCCCCTCGCCGTCATCATTGACCGTTAGCGTCCAACTCTCCTTGTCACGACGAAGCTCAACCTCCACCCGCCCGTTGGCATGGCGCATGGCGTTGTTGATCAGGTTGTCGAGCAGCCGAGCGAGCAGCCGCCGGTCACCGAAGCAGGGCGCAGCGTGTGGCAGCGTGAGGGTCCACTGTAGCTCGGTTGTGGCGCCGCGTTGAGCAGCCCCGACGCGTTGTGCGGTCAGCGCTGCGAGGTCCACCTGATCATGCGCTCGTCGCGCGTGCGGGTCCTGGAGTCGTGCAAGAGTCAGGAGCTCATTGACCATCCCGTCGAGCTCGTCGACGTCGGCGCGCATCCCCTCAAAGAGCTTTTCGTTGGGGTGGTCCTCAGCAAGGTCAATGGCCGCAGCAAGGCGCGCCAGCGGCGTGCGTAGCTCATGGCTCACGCTGGCGTGGAGATGGCGCTGCGCAGCGAGGAGCTCTTCGACGCGTTGACCGATTCGATCGACGCCGTCCGCCAGCTGACCCACCGCGTCGCCGCCACCGTCACGCACGCGAGCCTGGTAGTCACCATCGGCGAGTCGTCGCACGACCGATTCAGTCGCTCGCAGACGCCGAACGAGCGGGAGCAAGAGCATCGCAAGACCGATCAGCATACCCAGCAGACCAAAGGCGATGCTGATCACGAACCGGCGCCGCTTGTGCCCGGGTAGCGGAAGACAGACCGCTTTGGCGCGGCGTCGCTGCCCTTCGAGTTGGGCGAGTCCGGATGCCTGACGCCGAAGAAAAAGCCCCTTCCCCTTACCGAAGGTGACGACCTCAACCCCGTGCTCGGGATAGCTCTGAATCCTGCGACCTCGCCGCGCCGGACAGATCTGAAACGGGATCGGCGTCGTCGCCTTGAGGCGGCGGACGCGACGCTTGAGCGGTCCACGCCCGTCAAGGAGGCGGCGCTCGATAAGGTTGAGTTGCTCGATGGCCTCGAGGTGCTGTGCGGCACCGCCCGATCGAGCCGAGGACTTGGCGATCAATTGACCGATCCAGATGGAGCCTGCGACGGTGAGGATGAGGGCAAAAAATCCGCGCAGGAGCAGGGTGGTCATGATCAGTCGCTCGGCTGGAACAGGTAGCCACGTCCGCGCACGGTCCGGACCCAACGAGGGCTCTGTGGGTCATCGCCGAGCCGTTGCCGGAGCCTGGAGATCATCATGTCCACGGCGCGTCCGCTGACGTCGATATCTTGCTCAAGCGCATCCTGTATTGACTCTCGAGAGATCACCTTTCCTGGCTTACTCGCAAGCAACCAAAGCAACTCGAACTCGCGGGCAGACAAGTCCAGAGGCTGTCGGTCGAGGTGCGCTCGCAGCGACGAACGCTCAAGGGTCAGGCGACCCACCTCAATCCGCTCAGGGTCGCCCCACTCACCTTGAGCTCGCCGCAGCAGGGCCTTCAAGCGCGCGACGAGGACGCGCGGGCTTGTCGGCTTGGTGACGTAGGCGTCAGCGCCGAGCTCAAGCCCGAGCACCTGATCGAGCTCATCACCGCGCGCCGTAAGCATCAGGATCACTCCGGCGTAGTCCTCACGGACGCGACGGCAGACCTCGAGCCCGTCGATTCCGGGTAGCCCGACGTCCAAGACGACGGCGTCGGGCTGTTCGCTGACGATACGTCTTGAGGCGCGCAGGCCGTTGTCCTCCTGGTCGACAAAAAAACCGGCTTGCTCGAGATAACTCCCGAGCAAGTCGGCGAGGCGCCTATCGTCCTCGACTAAGAGCTGGCTTCCGAGGCTCAATCAGCGTCTCCGCCGCCCCATTTGCCACGCCGAGCGTGTTTGCGACGCATTTTTTGAGCGACGCGCGCCCGCTGCTCGTCGGTCAGGATCGAGAGCACCATACTGAGCTTCTTGAGCTTCATGCGCTGGTGCTTGGCTTGCAGCTCGCTTTTGAGCGCAAACAATTCTTCGAGCTCGGCGCTGTCTCCGGACTCAATCGCCGCAGCCATCTTCTGCTTCATCGCCTGGCGTTGCGCTCGAAAGGCGCTCTTATCGACGCCTTGCCGCTCTTGCTTGAACTGCTTGCGCATGGCCTTGAGCTGGCGCTTTTGGTCAGGGGTTAGCTCTGCCGATCGTACGATCATTTTGATCAGGTGATGGGCTTTGCCCGCTCGATGGTGGCCTTTGCGCTGACAGGCATCAGCCGGTTGGGCGACGAGGATGAGCCCGAGGGCGCCAGCGATCGCAAAGAGGGATGGAATCGATTTCATGATGACCTCCACGCAGCGTGATTGCCGCACCGTGTTTATGACGGACTCAGGTCACGTGATGATGGCTGAATTGTAACAGAACGTCACGCCGTGGCGGATCGACGGCGTTTGAGACGAAACGGTCAGCGGGGTTGGCGGTCGCTCAGCCGGGCGACGAGCGCTTTGAGGGTGGTCTGTGCGCTGTCGCTGAACCAGAGGTCGAGAAAGGCCTCTTGGTCGCGCTCGGCGGTGGCCTCAAGCGTCTGCGCCAGCCGGCGACGAAAGAGCCGCTTGGTCGTGACCTGGGCGCGGCGATCGCAGGCGAGCCAATCGGCGACTTTGGCGGAGGCCGCCGTCATCAGGTCGTCCGCAGGGGCGAGCTGGTCGACCAGCCCGAGGGCGAGCGCCTCGTCGGGGCTGACCATGGCGCCGCGACAGCCGAGATCCTGCGCCGCTGCGGCCCCGAGCAGCGAGGCGTAGATATCGGTGATCCCACCAGGAATCGGGATCCCGACGGCGACCTCGTTGAGCCCGATCTTGTAGCGCCCTTCGACCATCACCCGATAATCGGTCATGATCGCAAGGACGCAGCCGCCCGCCGGACTGTGACCGCTGATGGCGCTGACGATCATCAGGTCGGAGGTGTAGAGTCGATAGCAGAGCCTGTTGAAGGCTCGCCAGAATGAGGTCATTTGAGCGCGGTCAAACTCGATCAACTGCGGGACGTCGAGCCCGGCGCTGAACATGCCCGGTGCGCCGGTCAGGATGACGCAACGGATCGAGTTGTCCCCTTCGAGCTCGGTCAGCGTTGCGAGGAGCCCATCGACCATCTCGGCGCCGATCGCGTTGGCGCGCGGTCGATTTAACGCCACGTGCGCGCAGCCTTCGTGGCGTGTGCACAGGACATGATCCGTCATGAGGGTATCCAAGGTCCGGAGGGCAGCCCAAGGCCCGGCCCGCGCGGGACGAGGATGCGTCCATCGCGCCCAGGACGCAGCGCTGCGCAAGGGTGAGGATAGGTTAGGCTCAGGGTGTTGAGACCGTGCGCCGTGGCGCTGAGGCCAAGCGCCACCGCCACATGAATGAGCGTGGCGATGCCGACCGGTGAGTCGTAGAGGCTCGAGAGCACCACTCTAACGTGCCGCGCCGCGGCGGTCCTCGCTAGAGCAAAGGCGCTGCCGAATGAGCCGCATAGGTGCGGTTTGAGGATGAGCGTTTGGATCTGACCGCGCTCGATGGTCTCTTTGGCGCGCTCGACGCTGGCGTCGATAAGGTCGAGCCCGATCGGTGCCACGCCTTCGGGGAGCAGATCGATCAGGTCGGCGCGCACCGGGTCTTCGAGATAGTCCACGTTCAGCGCAGCGAAGCGCTCGAGCCACGGCAGGGGATTTTGCCCGAGCTCGAGCAGCTCGGTCATGGCGCCTCCTAGGTCGACCCGGAGTGTCAGGTCGGGGTAGGTCTCGCGCAACCGCTCTAGCGCTCGCAGGCTCTGCTCAAGACCGGCGTCAGGGTCGACCTTGACTTTAAGGGTGTGCACGCCGCGCAGGCGGGATCGCGCCGCCGCCGCCATGCTCTGACCGATGCTGCAGGTCTCGTGAATAAGGACGCTGTGCATTGGTGGAGGCATGGAGCCGCCCACGAACAGGTTCACCAAGTGGGCATACAAAGGCAGCTCAGCTTCCTCCGCCGCCTTGACGAATTCAGCCGCCTCGCACGCGAAGTCGTCGATCGCATCCTGAGCCGACTCAAAGCCTGGAAGAATCGGCGCATCACCGACGCCGAAGGGTGCGTGTGGATCGGCGCCCAGGGCGTAGACCCAGCGGCCATCAAATGTCTCGAACAAGCCTTGCGCCGTGGGCAGCGCATGGCGCAGACGCATCGAGTAGTAGCGCTCGGCTGCGTCTTCATCGTCGTATCGATCAAGCAGGTGATGCGGTGCCATAGAGTGTGGCTAGTCGGTTCGCTTCGATCTGCCAAGTCTTCCGGGCATTAATGGGTCGTTTGAAGCAGTTGGCGTAGGCGAGCGTTTAGCCGTTCCGGTGCCTCGATGATCGGATTGTGCCCGCAGCCCTCGAGCCAGGAGAGCTCGGCGTCCGGCCAGCGGCTTGCGAGCGCCCGAGCGCGCGCTCGGTCGATCTCGAGCCGGTCTCCGCTCATCAAAACGATGCGACGGCCTCGGCTCGGTGCATGCTCGATGGATGCGGTCCCTGCGCCAAAGCGCGTGAGGGCAAAGGCGAGCCCATCAGGGCTCTGGTCAAGGCGGAGCGCGCGCTGGCGCTCGAGCGCTGGGGTGGGCGCGCGATCTTGCCCTTCAAAGATCGGCTGAGCGGCCCATTCATCGACCGTTTGCTGGAGCGGAAAGGCGCGCATCCGAGCGCCCAGTTCTTCATCTCGTTGGCGCCGTTGCTCCGCCGCAAAGGAGGCAAAGCCCGGGTTCGCCGAGATCAGCACGGCGGCGTCGATGGGCGCGCCGCGCCGCTGGAGGAGTTGTCCTAGGACGCGCGCACCGAGCGAATAGCCCACCACGCTGACGGGCGCCGAGCACGCCTCGACGAGCGCGTCGAGCTGATCGAGAAGGTCGGTCCAAGCCCCACGCCAGGTCGCCGATCGCCCGTGTCCGGGGAGGTCGACGCTGACGCAGTGGTGGGAGGCCGCCAGCGCATCGACGACCGGAGCCCATAAGCGATGGTCGCTAAAGAATCCGTGCAGCAGGATGAGCGGAGGACCATCGCCTCGCCGGACCACATGGAGCGGCGCTACGGACACGCTTGACCATCTTCGGGTTGGCAGTAGGTCCCGATCACGGCGCCGCCGCCAGCTCGCCGCACCTCTTCGCAGGTGAAGCCGACCGGGCAGTTGCCGGCCTCGGGCTGGCACGCCGACGCACAACGGAAGTTCGAGCAGGTGCCGCCGCTGCAGCTACCGGCTTGGTTTTGCGCAATGTTGGCGCCCGTGCAGGTCTGTCCGGATGGGCACTCACGATCACGGAAGCAGCCGTAAGCACGGTCGCAGTATTCTCCGGCTGCCGCGCAGTCTCGGTCGCCAGTGCACGCACGCCGAGTGGGCGTTCCGAGGCACAAGCCGGTGCCGCATTGCCCAGCCACCATCTGGTTGCACGCGACGCACAAGCCCCCCGGTAAACCATCGCGACAGCGGCCTTGCCTGCGATCGCAGTGCCGTCCCGGGCCGCAGAAAAGGTCCACCTGACACGCCAGGGCGCAGTCGTTTCCGGTGCAGACCTCATCGACGCACTGACCCGCTTGGCAAGCACGATCGAGCGGGCAGTCAGCGTGTTCGTCGCAGCCTTGTTCGCAGCGCCCTGATTGACAGGTCTCACCCAGCGGACAGCCGCTGTTGTCCGAGCAGCCGGGGAGGCACCGCGCAGACTGACAGATCGTCCCTTGGGGGCACTCCTGGTCGGTCTCACAGCGAGCGGGCGCGCGACAAAGACCATCGAGGCAGCGCCACTGCGCCGGACAGTCGGTGTCGCTCTGGCAGCGGGCTTGGCAGACGCCATCGTCGCAGGTGTTGCCCGGCGGACAATCCGAGGCGGCGCGACAGCGCGGCGGGACGGAGCAGTCGCCAAGCGCCGGGACGCATTGCGACGCATTCTCGAACGGCCAGCAGATCGAGCCGGGAGGGCAGGCGTCGGCGTCGTCGCTGCAGTCCAAGCCGCAGGCGCCGCCCGGGAGACACAGGTCGTCTGCGCCGCCGCATTCGCTGGAGCTCTCACAGGCTTCACACAGGCTTTTTCGCTGGGCGCAGCGACCATCGGGTCCGCAGTATTCGCTCGGGGAGCAGGCGGTGTCGCTCGCGCAGCGATCCTCCTGGACCTCGCAGCGCCCCGTGTAGGGGTTGCACAGCTGTTGATCAGGGCAGACCCCGGAGGAAGCGCAGACGCAAAGACCGGTCCAGCTATCACAGGCGAAGCCGGATTCGCAGTCGGATTGGTCGATGCAATAGACCTGCCCTTGCGGAGCAGCTGGAGGATCCTCGCCGCCACAACCGAGCAGCCCGAAGATCAACCATGGCCAAACGCGCTTCATGTGGTCTCCTGGTCGTCGCCCTCCTATCAGCCATGAAAACACCGAGCGCGTCGATCCGCCACTTCGCGTAGGTTCATCAAAAACCATCATTGCGCCGCTGAGCCGCCCAGAGTACCGACGCCGCCGATGGGAGGTGGGATGGCTGATGAGTCCCTCGAGCTAGCGGATCGAGCGATCGCCACGGTGCGAAAGCTCGTGGAGCGCGAGTGGTTCGATGAAGCCCGGCGCGTGCTCGACCAAGCGTGTCCGCTGCACCCGAACGTCCTCGAGCTGACCCTGCTGAACGCCGAGACCTATGTCCGTCAGGGGCAGATGGTCGAGGCGCTGCAGGTGCTGATGGATGCGCACCGCCGCGTCCCGGATCACGCCGACCTCAAGCTCCGGCTCGGTCAGTTCTTGGCGATCGACGGCCTGCACGTCGCCATGGATCTGTTTCAGCGCAGTGAGGCGCAACATGAGCACCCTGCGCTCGTCATCCTTGAGCGCGCCATGACCCTGTCGGACCTCGGGCGTTTCCGTGAGGCGCTGGTCGAGGTCGAGCGTGCGCTCAAGCTCGAGCCCGACTACTGGGATGCGTGGATGGAGATGGGGCGACTCAACATCGAGCTCGGCGACTGGGCCGCTGCCGTGCGCCCTTTGCGACGGGCGATGGAGCTCGAAGGGCTTAACGCCGAGTTAGCCGTCGATCTCGCCGCGGCCTATCTTCATCAAGGCTTCGTCGATGAGGCGGAGAAGATTCTGGATCAAGGTGAGCGGCTCGAGCCAGCCCACCCGGGCTTTGCCTATTATCGAGCCGCTGTCGCCGCTGGGCGCGGGCAGACCGCCCAAGCGCTCGATCACCTCCGAGCGGCGCTGGACAGCGGTCATGATGGGATCCGTCGTCTTTTGCAGGCGGATCGATTCTTTGACGCCCTGCGGGAGCGACCCGAGCTCGCTGAGCTTCAAGGCAGCCCGCCCCAAGAGAGTAACCTGCGCCGCTTTGTGCCGCGCAACGATCGGAAAGGACCGATCTCATGACCCGTTTGATGAGCACGGTAGACGCTGCGGCGACTTCGGCGACGGCGGACCCGATGTGGTATGCCGTCGCAGCCATCTTGGTGCTCGCCGCCGCTGGCATCGTCTTGGTGTTCCGTCGCAGCGGCGCCGAGGACGATGGACCCCGCTACGAAGACGCCGCCTACGACCCGGTCGCAGCCGCGGAGCGGGCTCGAGCGCGTTCAGAGGCGGCGGCTCAGGAAGCAGCTGATGAGACTGCGCAGGCGCCATCGCCTGCCGATGAAGCGGTCGATGCGGTGGCTGAGGAACCCAAACCCGAGGCCGTCGAAGAGGTCATAGACCCCGAAGTCGTTGCGCGCGAGAAGGCGGCGCTCGAGGCTGAACGTAAAGAGGCTTTTGCCGCCAAGAAAGAGGCGGATCTTCGAGCGCGTGAAGCGCGCAAAGCGCAGCGGGCGCTCGAGGCAGAGCAGTCGGCGCAGCGCCGTGCGGATGAGCTCGAGGCGCAGCGCGCCGAGTTCGAGGCGGACCGGCGCGCGGCGTATCGCATCGGCCTGAGCAAGACGCGCAGTGGATTCCTTGGAAAGATCGGGAGCCTGCTCTCGGGCGGTGCTGCGATCGACGACGCCGTGATGGATGACCTCGAGGCGATCTTGTTCACCTCGGACATTGGCGCCCGCACGGCCGATCGTCTGCTTGAGGATCTCAAGCAGCGGCGTGGCAGCGGTCGCCTGAAAAACGCAGACGCTGTCTTCGCGGCGCTGCGCGAGGAGCTCGCATCGATCGTCAACCTCCCAGCGCCCTCGCTCTTCGATGACCTCAAGGCGGGTGAGACCAAGGTGGTCATGCTGGTCGGCGTCAATGGGGTGGGTAAGACGACGAGCATGGGTAAGCTCGCCCATCGCGCCAAGCAAGGGGGGCACTCGGTCCTCCTCGGTGCGGGCGACACCTTTCGCGCTGCTGCGGTTGATCAACTTCAGGTCTGGGCCGAGCGAACCGACTCGCCGCTGGTACGGGGCGCCGACCAGGCGGATCCGAGCTCGGTGTTGTTCGAGACCGTGTCGCGCGGCGTGAGCGATGGCTTTGACCTCGTGCTCTGCGACACCGCAGGTCGGCTCCATACACGTGCAGAGCTCATGGATGAGCTCAAAAAGATGCACCGCGTGATGGGCAAAGCGCATGAGGGGGCGCCGCATCAGGTGATCCTCGTGCTGGACGCGACGATCGGTCAGAACGCGATCGCGCAAGCGCGCACCTTCGTCGACGCGATCCCGCTCGACGGGATCATCCTGACCAAGCTTGATGGGACGGCGCGCGGCGGCGTGATTGCGGGCATCTGCGATGAGCTTAAGCTGCCAGTGTATTACATCGGGGTGGGCGAGGCGGTTGAGGACCTGCGCGCCTTTGACCCTGACGAGTTCGTAGCGGCTTTGTTCGAGTCGTTTGGCGAACAAACGTAAACGCTCGGGGTTATGAAAACATACGCCCTGACTGGTTGACCCGTGAAGAAACAGGGCGCTAGAGTGAGCACCGGCAGTAGGAGTTGATCGATGGGTCAGAAGCTCGAGGTCAAAGTAGGAAGTCGCCGCCTGAGAGTCCAAGTCGGGAGTCATTCCGAGGAGGCTCTGGTCGCTGCTGCAGATCGAGCCAATGAGGTACTCGGTCGACTCCTTGCTGCGAATAAAGGAAGTACTGATGGGGGCCCGACCAGCACGCAGTTGGTCCAAGCCCTCTTCACCATCTGCCTTACGTACGAGAACCATCGGACGGAGGCGCGGAGGATGATTGAGGAGACATCTGGCGAGCTCGGTGTGGTTCGCCGGCAACTAGAAGAGTTGATCACAGATTCTGGAGGGCCCATCTAAGACTGCGTCGGCGCATGACCACACAGAGTGGTTCCGGCCGCATTTCCTTTCTGGGAGTTGGTTTGAAAGGCGTGGAGTGAATGGTTTTCTGCGGGAAACGTACCAGAAGCGCCTCCTCCAACACCCACCTGCTGCAGCAGGTCGAGAGCACCAGGTGATGCGTCGAGCAGTTGGGTCCCTTCGGTTGGCCCGTCAACCGTCCGTCTCGCAGCGGCACGTGTGAGCACGTTGGATACGCCAGTGAGCGCACAGAAGCGGGCGCTTCGAGCGCTCGAGAGGGCGCGTCGAGCCCAGCGAGACAGCGGTTATTGGAGGCGCATCGGCGAGGCGATCGACCAGGTCCTCGGCGAGTGCCTGCCGCCCCTTGAGGCGCGGCCGTTGGTCGTCGGTTGCTTTGCGGCGATCGACGGAGAGCCGATCCTTCAGCGAGCGCCAGGGGTTCAAGCCTGGCCTCGTGTGGCGGGTGAGGACCTCGTGTTTCACGTGTGCGCACGGGGTGAGCTGGTGCCGGGTTGGCGCTCGATCCTCGAGCCGCCCACGGAGGCGCCAGTGAGGCGACCCGATGTGATCTTGGTGCCGGGGTTGGCGTTTAGCCCGAACGGTGCTCGGCTGGGTCGTGGGAAGGGATTTTACGATCGCTACCTGCGGACTCATGCTGCGTTGACCATCGGGTTGACCGATGAAGCAGGGCTCTACCCTGATGTCCCCTTAGCATCCTTCGATTACACGGTGGACGTCGTCGTGACAGAGCGTCATGTCTACGTCGCCAAGAAGAAGGAGCAAGACCATGGAGATGGTCGTAGCAATCGGAGCGCTGATGCTGGGTATCGGGCTCGGGCTCTTCGTCGCTTCACGGCGCGCGAAGACGCAGCTCGACGGCGCACAACGCCGTCTTGAACGCCTCAAGGCGGATCAAGAACAACGCCTCGAGCAGCTCAAAGAAGAGCTCACCTCGGAGCAACAGGCCAGCGAGGATGAGCTCAAGCAGAGCATTCAAGAAGCTCGGGCTGAGCGGGCAGAGCTTCAAGAGCAAGAAAAGCAGCTCAAGTCGCAGCGCGCCAAGTTGGACACGGACCGGCAGAAGCTGGCGCAAGACGAGAGGTCGCTGGACAAGAAGGAGGCGCGTCTGACGACGCTTCAAGAGCGACTCGCTGATCAGGAGGGCGAGCTGAACTCGGCGCTCGAGCGGGTCGCGAACCTGACCCAAGAAGAGGCTTTGGCTCGCCTAGAGGCGCAGCTGATGAGTGATGCAGAGCAGCGCGCCGCAGGCGAGATTCGACGGCTTCAGCAGCAAGTGACCGACAACCTCAGGGAGGAGTCGACCAAGCTGCTCGCCAAGGCGGTCTTTCGCTATGGTTCGGAGACGGTCGCTGAGATCACAACCACGGCGGTCAACCTCCCGAGCGACGAGTCCAAAGGCAGGATCATCGGTCGTGAGGGGCGCAACATTCAAGCCTTCGAGCAAGCGACCGGGGTGGACGTCATCATCGATGACACCCCTGAGTTGATTACGTTGAGCTGCTTTAACCCGGTCCGTCGAGAGGTTGCGCGTATGGCGCTTGAGCGGCTGATCGAAGATGGGCGCATTCACCCGTCTCGCATCGAGGAGTCGGTGAAAAAGGCGGGCTCGAACCTGGACAAGGTCTGTCGGCAGCGGGGCGAGGACGCCGCCGCTGAGCTCGGGGTGCACGGCGTCAACCCGGCGCTGCTCTTGCTCTTGGGTAAGCTGCAGTTCCACCAAGTCCTCGGTCAGGATCAGCTGATGCTTGCGATCAACGTGGCGCACCTGTCCGAGCTGATCGCGGAGAGCCTGGGGCAGTCGCCGAAGGTCGTTCGGCGCGCCGGCCTCTTGTCGTTGGTGGGTCGGGCCGCTGATCATCACTTTGAAGGCAGCGTCGCAAAGGTGACCGCCGATCTGGCGGCGAAGCATGGCGAGAGCAAGTTGGTGGTGGCTGCGCTTCAGGACCTGGCGAGTGATGGAGACCCGGCGACGGTTGCGGGGATGATCGTCTCGTCGGCGCTCAAGCTGGCAGAGAACCGCCCCGGCGCCCGTCAGGAGCAGCTGGGCAAGGCCGTCGAGCGCTTGACGCATTTGGAGAATCTGGCAGCCAGTGAAGAGGGTGTGCGCAGCGCGCATGCCGTCCAGGCTGGGCGAGAGATCCGCGTGCTCGTCGATCCAGACCGCGTCGCCGAGGGGCGCTTGCTGGCGTTGGCGCAGCGCTTGGCGCGACGGATCGAGGAGCAATCCGACACGATGGGCGAGGTGCGCGTGCACGTGGTGCGAGAGACGCGCATCAGCGAAACGGCGATGTAGGGAGTTTGGGTGTCATGCTCGGCTTGGAAGAACAGGTAGCAGAACTCAGCCGCGGCTGCGTCAGCCTCCACAGCGAGGAGGAGCTGCTCAAACGGCTTGAGCGCAGCCAAGAAACCGGACAACCGCTCCGGGTCAAGGCGGGTTTTGATCCGACCGCGCCTGACCTCCACTTGGGGCATACGGTCTTGCTGCAGCGGATGAAGCGCTTTCAAGATCTCGGTCACACCGCGATCTTCTTGATCGGCGATTTTACGGCGATGATCGGTGACCCGACCGGCCGCTCGAAGACGCGCCCGCCGCTAACGCTCGACGACGTCAAGCGCAACGCCGAGACCTACAAAGCCCAGGTCTTCAAAATCCTGGACCCAGAGAAGACGGAGGTCCGCTTTAACTCCGAGTGGTTTGGCGACATGCCCGCCTCTGAATTAATCGCCCTCGCCAGCCGATACCCGGTGGCGCGTATGCTCGAACGCGACGATTTTGATAAGCGCTACAAGGCGGGGCAGAGCATCGCCATCCATGAGTTCTTGTACCCGCTGGTCCAAGCCTGGGATTCGGTGATGCTCAAAGCAGATGTCGAGCTCGGCGGCGATGATCAACTCTTCAATCTCCTCCTTGGCCGAACGCTGATGAAGCAGGAGATGGAGCGCGGCAGCAAGCTGCCCCCGCAGATCGTCATGACCAATCCTTTGCTCGAGGGGATCGACGCCCAGGCAGACGGTGAGGGCGTGAGTGGCGCCAAGATGAGTAAGTCCTTGGGCAACGCGATTGGGGTCGACGAGCCCGCACGCGATCAGTTCGGCAAAATGATGCGCATCTGCGACCCGCTGATGTGGCGCTACTACGAGCTCCTCAGCGATCGAAGCCTTGCGGAGATCGAGCAGCTGAAGGCCCAGGTCGCCGACGGCTCTGTGCACCCAAAGCAGGCGAAGCTTGACCTCGCTCAAGAGATCACCGCTCGATTCTCCGGAGCGCAAGCGGGCGCGCATGAGCGCGCAGAGTTCGAGCGGATCTCACACGACAAAGACGCTCTGCCTGATGACCTGCCCGAGGTGCAGCTCGCTGCGCAGACCGATTACCTCGGCTGTCTCGTCGCAGCAGGGGTTGCGAAGTCGCGCGGCGAGGCGAGGCGCCTTGTGCAAGGGCGTGGCGTGCGTATCGACGGTGAGGTTGCCGAGGACCCCTTTCAAGAGATCCCGAGCGGTGACTGGGTCTTGCGCGTGGGCAAGCGCCGATTTTTTCGAATGATCGGTGCATGAGGTTCGCTGCGGCGCTGATCGGCTGCCTTGTGGGCGGTTGCCCGGCCTCCGAGCCTGCGCCGCCGGCGAGTCCACCGGCTGCTCCAACACCGAGCGGGCCGCGAGACGTGACCCTGACGATCAAGGCGCCGCCCGATCAACTGGTTGAGACGCCGCAAGGGCTCTGGGTGAAGGCCGGCATGGGCACCGAGGAGGCTCCGGTGGTGGTCAAAGACGGCCCCGCCAGCATCGCCGAGTTGGGCTTCGCTCGGACCTGGGTGGATCATCCACCGTGTGGTCAGCCGGTTGAGGTGAAAAGTTTGGAGTTAGTTGGGGGCGAGCGCTGGCTCGATCGTGTGCGCATCTCGTGCGGCGAGCGCTGGCGCGGTGAGCTCTTCTTTGACCTGACGGACGTGATCGAGCGACAGATCGAGGCGCTGCGCGGGGCCGAGAACCCGCGTATGCGGCTAGGGCTTGAGCAGCCGCCGAGCGATTAGGGGCAGGACCCCGATGGGGCGTCGGTCATTTTGATGTAGATGCGCCGCCCAGCTGGCGGGAGCGTCACCGTCTCCCTTTTGGCGATGCCAAACTCTTGGTTGACGACGCACACCTCGTGTCGGCCGACCGGGAGCGTGACCGTCGCGTTGCGTTCGGTTGCGCCGCGGGCGCGCCGCCCGTTGATGTAGATCAACCCTCGGCTCCGAGGGTCGCTGCCGGCTCGGATCGTCACCTTCAAATTCGCAGTCTGAGCCGGCGCCGGGGGGCTGGCACGCCGTGGCTTGTTGACGCGACGCTTGGCTTTCACCTTGGGGGCAGGTTGCGCTGCGGGCGCTTTCGCAGGAGGCAGCGTGGATGGCGCAGCTTGAACTTTGGGCTCCTTGCTCGGTGCTGCAGGTTCCTCGACCACGATGCGCGGCTCGCGGGGCATTGGCTCAGGAGCTGGTTGGGCGCTCGGCGCGCTCGCTGCATCGGGCGCGTCCTGGCTCGTCTGGCTGGTCGCAAAATACGCCACGCCACCGAGTAACAACAAGCCACCTGCGAGCACCAGCGGGAGCCACGAACTCGCCGCCGCCGCCGGTGGTGGCGCCGTCTGCGTGCCGCCGAGGCGCCCCGCAGCGGCTTGGCTCTTTTGAGGTGTTGAGGCTCGCTGCATGGCGCTGCGGCTGCGGCTGATCTTGGTGATCTCCTCGCGCACGCCGCTGAGGTCTCGTCGCTGATCCAGACTGGGGAGCTTCGTCAGCTTACCCTCCACGCCACGCATCTGCGTGACCCAGCTGGCGACGGGTTGGTGACCGCCTCGATAACCCGCCGAGTCCAAGCAGCCATAGAGGGCTTGGGCGAAGGCGTCGCAGTCCGGGAAGCGGTCCTCAGCGCTGCGCTGCAGCGCCTGCTCGAGCACCTCAGAGAACTCGAGCGATGTGTTGGGGTCGACGCTGATCAGCGGCGGGATCTCACAGGCAACGACCTTGCGCATGATCGCAAGGTCGTTCTCGCCTTGGAAGATCCGCGCCTGCGCTGCGGTCTCGTAAAAAACGATGGCTAAGGCGAACTGGTCTGAGCGACCGTCTAAGGTGCGACCCAGCGCCTGCTCGGGGCTCATGTAGCCGCTTTTGCCTTTGACCATGCCGGTGCGTGTCTTGACCTGGTTGGACTCGGCTCGGGCAATCCCGAAGTCGACGAGCTTGGCTTGACCTTGCGTGGTCACGAGGATGTTGTGCGGGCTGACGTCGCGGTGGATCATGTTCAGCGGCTGACCGTCAGCCCCTGCGAGCGTGTGCGCATGATGGAGCGCAGCGGCGACGTCGCCGCCCATTTGGAGCAGGACCTCAAGGGGCACGGATTCGTTGCGGGTCAGCGCTGCGCGGGTGAGGCGGCGCAGGTCGCCGCCGTCGAGGTACTCCATCGCGAGGTACCAGACGTCCCCAGACTGACCGAATTCCTCGACGCGCACGGCGTGTGGGTGGTTGAGCCGAGCCGCTAGGCGCGCCTCGTCCTCGAACATCGTGATGAAGTTGTCGTCATCAGCTAAGTGGGGGAGGATGCGCTTGATCACGAGCTGTCTTGAGAACCCCTGGGGGCCCTTGAGCTCCGCAAGCCAGACCTCGGCCATCCCGCCCACACCGAGGCGCTCTTTGAGCAGGTATTTTCCAGCGAAAAGCTCGGACATACAGCGTACTCTCTGAAGCGCCCGTGAGGGTGGCGCGCACGCGAGCTTCGCGCAGGAGGGCGGGAGAAGCAAAAACTTCGGTTGACCCGAGCAGGTCGTTAGGTGAGAGCGGCGCCACCTACTAACCCTCAGGGGGAGAAGCGATGACGCGACGTCATGTTCATGTGGTCGGTACGGGCACCATCGGTGAGCCGCTGATCGGGTTGTTGTGCCGGTTTCGCAAGGAGTTCGGCATTGATGAGGTGACCTTTCACAAGCGCACGCCGATCGCACGTGAGCGAGCTAAGGTCGAGGCGCTGGTGCGTCGCGGCGCCAAGCTCGTCGTCGATTCAGACGTACGCGCCGACTTCGAGGCGCTTGGGCACAAGCCGGCGTTCACGCACGACGAGGCGCTGGCGCGCGCATCGGTCGTGATCGATTGCACCCCAGCGGGCAACGCCAACAAAGAGCGACTGTACAAAAAGGTCGACGGTCCGCGCGGGTTCATCGCTCAGGGTTCCGAGTTCGGCTTTGGCAAGATGTACGCACGGGGGATCAACGATGAGTCGCTCGTCCCCGGTGAAGACCGGTTCTTGCAGGTCGTGAGCTGCAACACGCATAACCTGAGCCGCATGGTCAAATGCATCACCGGCAACACGCAAGGTGGCTTGGACCTCAAGTCGGGTCGGTTCTTGTTGATGCGGCGCGCCAACGACATCAGCCAGGACTCCTCGTTCATCCCGAGCCCGCAAGTGGGCGATCACAGCGATGAGCGCTTTGGGACGCACCATGCACGCGACGCCTGGCACCTGCTGCAGACGCTCGGTCATGACCCCGACATCTTCTCGTCGGCGGTCAAGTTGAACACGCAGTACATGCACCAGATGCACTTTGCGCTCGAGATGACCCGAGACACGACGGTCGAAGAGGTGATCGGTCGCCTGCAGGCTGACGACTGGATCGCCATGACCGACCGCAAGAGCTCGAACTCGGTGTTCAGCTTTGGGCGCGACCACGGCTTCTACGGGCGCATTCTGAACCAGAGCGTCGTGCCGACCTCGACCGTAGCGGTTCGGAATAAGCGCGAGGTTGTCGGGTTCTGCTTTACGCCCCAAGACGGGAACTCATTGGTGAGCTCGGTGGCGGCGGCGCTTTGGTACCTCTACCCCGAAGGGTTCCAGGACCGGATCGACGCCATCTGGCCGTACATGTTTGACGAGATCTGATGGTCCAGCTGTTCTTGACCGCTGCGCTGCTCGCCGGCGCCCTGCCGAAACCGCAGAGCATCGCCCAGGCGGCGAGGCAGCTATTGGTCAAGGACGGGGCGCGCCAGCTCGAGGCGCTGGCGAACTTGAAGTCCGTGTGCCGCGGTCCTCAGCGGCACGGCTTCCGTGACGCAGGGCCGATCGAGAAGGGGGGGGGGGGCGGGGGCGCCGCGGCGGG
>JAYZBQ010000056.1:0-46418 GCA_036338695.1 Myxococcota bacterium | reverse complement strand
GGGACCTACGATCAACGGATTACCCCTTATTCGGACTTCGGACCGGGGGTTGAGGTGCACGCAGCTGCGGTTCAAAATATCGTCAGCAGGCAGTTCTTGCAGCGACCATGGTTCATGGCGACCGCCGAGGTGGGCGCCATGCTGACGCTGGGCGTGCTGCTCGCAGCGATCATCTCAAACGTGAGCGTGCCGATGAGTATCGCCGCCCTCTTTATGGTCATCGGGTTCTGGTATGTGGGGGATACACAGGTCCTTTTCCCGAACGGTTACTGGGCTTACGGGATCGTCCCGATCCTGTGCTTCTTCTTCCTCTGGTCGGCGCTGATCGTCTACGGTTACCTGACGGAAGGGCGGGAGCGCGCCAAGACAAGGAAAGTGCTCGAGGGCTACGTGAGCCCATCGGTGGCGCAGCAGGTGATGGAGAACTCTGCGCTGCTCAACCTCGGGGGCGAAGAGAAAGACCTGACGGTCATCTTTAGCGATATTCGTGGCTTTACGACCATGTCCGAGCAGTTCGACGCTGGTGAGCTGACGAACTTCCTCAACGAGTACTTTACGCCGATGACGGCGATTATCTTTGAGCACGGTGGGACGCTCGATAAGTACATGGGGGACGCCATCATGGCGTTCTTTGGGGCACCCGGCGACATGGATGACCATGCGGACATGGGTATGGTGGCGGCGCTCAAGATGGTCGACTGCCTGCATGAGCTCAACGAGCGTTGGTGGGCGCGCGGTCTGCCCGGGATCGACATCGGGATCGGGCTAAACTCCGGTCCGATGCGGGTCGGGAACATGGGCTCGACGCAGCGGATGGATTACACGGTGCTGGGCGATAACGTGAACCTCGGGTCGCGGCTTGAAGGGATCAACAAACAGTACGGGACGCGGGTCATCGTCTCCGAAGAGACCGTGAACCGCAGCGCCGGGCGGGTTTTCTTCCGTGAGCTCGACGCCGTGCGGGTCAAAGGGAAGCTTGCGCCCGTGCGCATCTTTGAGGTCGTCGGCGAGGGTGAGCCCGATGAAGCCACGGCGAGCTGGATCGACAGCTATGAGGCGGGGCTGAAGGCCTATCGTGCCCAATCATGGGACGAGGCCGTCACATGCTTCGAGCGAGTGCTGGATCTTCGAGACGATGACCTGGCGAGTCGCGTCTTTATCGAGCGAGCCCGTTCATTACAGGGTAATCCGCCAGGTGACGATTGGGACGGCGTCTACACCATGACCTCGAAGTAGGCGGCCGCGTACGAGGCGCTCGGGCGCGATCGAGGATTGATCGCCGCCGCGAGCCGAAGTAGCAGCGGGGTGGGAGGCCGACATGGCTGAAGACGCAACGCTCGATTCGAATAAAAAGGTCCAGGTTCCAACCGGGCTTTATCGACACTGTGATGGCTGCAAGGCGCTGCTCCTTACCAAAGAGCTCGACGCCAACTATCAGGTCTGTCCGCACTGTGGTCACCACCACCGTATCAGCGCCATGGCGCGTCTGCGGCTCCTGCTCGATGAGGAGCCGGTGTTGCATGACGTGGAGGTGCGCAGCGGCGATCCGTTGCGCTTCCATGACACGCAGGCGTACCCCGACCGTGTGGCGCGCTATCAGAAAAAGACGGGGCACAGCGACGCCTACCTCGCGGCGAGTGGCACGCTGGAGGGTCACCCGATCGAGGCGGGCGCCTTTGACTTTGGCTTTATGGGGGGCTCGATGGGCTCGGTAGTGGGCGAGCTGATTTGCCGCCAGGTCGAGCGAGCAACCGAGCGGCAGGCGGCGCTCTTGATCGTGTCCGCAAGTGGCGGAGCGCGGATGCAAGAGGGGATCTTGTCGCTGATGCAGATGGCGCGCGTCTCGGGGTTACTGCACGAGTATCGACGTCAGACCCTCAAGCCCTTCATCTCGTTGCTGACCGACCCAACGACAGGTGGTGTGGCCGCCTCATTCGCCATGCTCGGGGATTTCATCCTGGCGGAGCCGCGCGCACTGATCGGCTTTGCCGGGCGCCGGGTGATTGAACAGACCATCGGTCAGAAGTTGCCTGATGATTTTCAGCGCGCCGAGTTCTTGCTTGAGCACGGGCTCATCGATCGAGTCGTTGCGCGTGACCTCGTCAAGCCGACCGTTGGCAAGTTGCTGAGCCTGACCCTGAGCACATGACCGAACTGCAGCGGCGCCTCGACGCCCTCGCAGGCAGGATGCGGCAAGGGATCCGCAGCGGCCTTGAGGGTATTCGGCGCCTCGACGAAGCCTGCGGGGCGCCTAGCCAGAGGTTGCGCGCCGTGGTCGTCGCCGGAACCAACGGCAAGGGCACGTGTTGCCGGGCCTTGGAGGCGATCGCTCGAGCCCATGGTCTGCGGACTGGGTTGTTTAGCTCGCCGCACCGCTCCCGCTTCAACCAGCGGTTTCGTATCGACGGGCAGGCGGTGGACGACGCCACCGTGCTCCGCTGGTTAGACGCCGTGGATCACGAAGATTACACATTTTTTGAGGTGAGCACGGCCATGGCGTTTTATGGCTTCGCAGAAGCGGAGCTGGATCTAGCGATCCTCGAAGTCGGCATGGGTGGTCGACTCGACGCCGTCAACCTCGTCGATGGGGTTGCGAGCGCTGTGGTCAGCATCAGCAGGGATCATGAGGCGTTTTTGGGCAGCGACCTCTACCAGATCGCTGGGGAAAAGTTGGGGGTGAGTCGACCCGGGCGACCGCTGGTGCTTGGGCCAGGGATGACCCCGTACCTCGAGCAAGCGGAAGCCACCGATGCAACGGTTTCGCTAAACGGTCGGGACTGGCGTTCCGACCAAAGGACTGTGAACACTTCTTCCTTTTACGTCAGCCGACCGGCGCACATCCTCTTCGACACGCTCTGGGATGCGGCGGCGGTCGCCGTGCCGCTCGCTGAGGCGATCGGACTTACCGATGGACAAGCCGTACAGCGCGGGCTCGATGCGTTTAGGCACCCGCTGCGCGGAGAACGTCTCGGCGGCGTAACGTTTGATGCCTGCCACAACGAAGAGGGGATCCGAGGGTTTGCGCGCTGGGCGAATGCAACCGCACCTAAGGCCGAACTGCTCGTCGCCTTGTCGGGGCGCGACCCGGCCGTGCTCGAGCCCTTTCTGGGGGCTGGGCGGCGTTGGTACACGGTCGCCGCTGATCACCCAAAAGCGACGTGCGCCAATGCGCTCGCAAAGTCGCTCGCAGCCGGCGGCGAACAGGTTGAACCGCTGACGCGCGAGCAGGCCTTTGCCTTGCTTGAACGCCGGGCTGGTTGCGCTCAGGATCAACTGCTCGCCTTCGGCTCGATCTATGCGATGGGGCCGCTTCGTGATCGGCTCGAGGCGGCGCGCTCATGAGCTTGCTTGTCCTCGCCGCGCTGCTCACGGATCCCCAGCTAAGCCAGATCGTACTGGAGGGCCGGAGCCAAGAGACCCACATCGAGATGAGCTTTCGTGGGAAACCCACGTTTCAGAGCTTTCGCTCGCATCAGCCCAACACCCTCGTCGTCGATATCGTCGGCGCCAGCCTGCCGAGTGGCTTTCCGAAGCGGTTCGAGGTGGTCGATGGTGTCGTGCTGCATCTCGACGAGCACGTGGGGTCGCGCACGCGCCTCATGAGGATGCGGATCAGTCTGCCCAAGCGGCTCGAGCCCAAGCTCACCGCTTCGGCGCGTGCAGTGCACGTGGTGCTGCCGGTTGGGAGCACGGTGGCGCGCGCGCTCGGGCCATCGGGCGCAGCGCCAGAGGTTGAGCAGGCGCTCGCCCTTCGCCTTCAGCAGCGGCTCAAGGCCTTGGAGGGTGCTCATCGCAGCGCCCAGGGCCAGCTGACAGAAAAAGAAGAGCAGATCGAACGGCTCTCGCGCCGTCTCAGTGAAGCGCTGGCGCAGGTCAAAGGGCTCGACGCCCAGTTGGCAGCTGGTAAGAAGCGAGTGGCCGACTCCGAGCGCGCTCGACAGGTCGCCGAGGGGCAGGCGGCTGCGGCGCTGCAAGCGGTGCGGGCGACCCAGGACGAGGCACGTCAGGAGGTCGCTGCATTACGGAGCCAGGAGGCTAAGCAGCTTCAGGCGAACTCGCAGGGCCTGCGGGAGCTTGAGGCTCGACGTGACGACATTGATCAGTTGCTGCGCGACCAAGAGCGTCTTAAGTCTCAGCTGGCGGCGCTGGCGCGGGTGGCGACAAAACAGCAGCGGGAATCCGAGCGCCTGGTTCAGACCGAGGTCGGCTTGCGCGCAGACGTCGAGTCCGGACAGGCTGATCTCGGCAAGCGGACGGCGGCGCTGCGGCAGCTCAACCAGAGCGTTGATCGTCGGCAGAAGCAGCTCGAAGCGCTCCAGCGTGCGCGGCGGTCGGATGCGGCTCGACTCAAGCGAACCGACGCTGCTATTCGGGCGCGCAAGCAGGACCTAGCCTTGACGGAGCGGGCGCGAAAGAGCCTCGCCCGAAACCTCAAGTCGGCGAAGAGCAAGTTGACTGAGCGAGAGGCTGTCAAGGCGGCGCTCGACACTGAGTACGAGGCGGTTCGTCGCCGAAATGACGCCTTGGATAAGGCTCTAGCGGACGTGGTGCAGAGCCGAAAGCGGCTGGGGCGTCAGCTCAAGTCGAAGCGCACGGCGGTGAAGAAGACCAAAGCGCAGATTCAGAAAACCAAGCAGGCTGAGCGGAGCGCCAGCGCAGCGGTAGCCACTCTGGAGCGCTCCATCGCGTTGGTCGATGCTGAGCGCAGCAAGGCGACGCAATCGCTTGAGCGCACGCAGCGGCGAGCGGCGGAGCGTCAGCGGCGTGTGCAGGCGCTCCGTGCCAAGCTCGAACCCCTCAAGGGCGCCCAAGCTAAGCTTGAGAGGCGGCTCGCGCAGGAGCGGCAGCGCGGACAGGCGGCTGACGCGTTGGTGGCTCAACTCGGCGCCGATCTGAGCGCTCAGGAGAAGCGCACGGCAGCCGGGCAACGCGAGCTCGAGCGCCTCAAGCGTCAGCGGCGAGCTCAATCCAAGCGCGCAGCGCAGTTGGCGGCTCAAGCCAAGCGCGCCAAGGCGCGCAGCGCCTCGACACAGGCGCAACTCAAAGCCGTGAAAAAGCCAGCGGCGCCTAAGCCGGTCTTGGTCGCAGACGCCCGCCGGGTAGAGCCCAAGCCTCGGGCGAGCGATGCCACGCCGGCGACAGGATTCGGCGGCGGCCCGGCCTCTGCGACGGGGCGATTCGAGCGTATCGGCTACCGTCCGGTCGGACCGGAGCGCGTCCTCATCCGCTTCGGCGGGAACGCCAAGGTGACGATGACGAAGGTCGGCAAGCGCATGACGCGGGTACGTCTCCCGGGCGTATCGGGCGCTTCGAAGAAGCTGCGGGCGCTGGACACGAGCTTGTTTGGCGGCTTGGTGGAGAGCATCCGGCCGAAGCAGACCCGTCGCGGCATGACGATCGAACTCCGGCATGAGCAGGGCATTGAATTCCACGTCGTGCGCACGGTATCGGGCGTCGAGTTGCGCGTACGCTAGCCTCGCTGCGACAGGGGGCGTTAAGCTATGATCGTCTGGTTGATGTGGGCAGCGGTCGCAGCCCCCCTCGTTCAGGTCGATGCGGAGCAGCTGGTCGTCTCAAGAGAAGGTCAATGGACCGCAGAGCGAGCGGTCAAGATTCTCCATCAAGGCGTGACCTATCGAGCGGATAGAGCCTCGTACGAACCGACGACCGGTGAGATCATCCTCGCAGGGAACGTCCGCTCGAGTACTCAGGGCGTTCGAATTCGCTGTCAGACCCTCTATGTTGGCTCCGGGAAGGTGCGCGCCGAGGACGCTGAGGTGGTTGTCGTGACGGCTGCGGGGCGTATTCTGGCTCAGCTTAGGGCGAGCTCTGTGCTGCGCGAGGGGCTCGACGCCCGATTTGACGACGTCGACTTTTCTTTATGCACTTGCCCAGATCGACCTTGGAGCGTCGGAGCTGAGCGGGTCGAGGTCGCCGGAGAGAGCAAGCGCGTCTATTTCAGTGTGCCGGTGTTTCGTATCCGCGAGGTGCCGGTCCTGATGCTGCCGTGGTGGTCGATGCCGCTCAAGCGTCGCGCCAGCGGTATTTTGCCGCCTCTGCTCGGTTACGACGCGCGCGACGGTCTGCGTGTGCGGCTCCCGCTCTTCCTGGCGCCGGCGCCGTGGTGGGACCTGTCCATTGAGCCCGGATACGTCGAGGGTCGGGCACCCTGGAGCGTCACGGAGCTCAGGATGCGACCCGATGGTGCGACGCGCCTGAACGCCCGCCTCGAGACGCTTCATCATCAAGGGATTGTTGACGACCAGAGTATTCTTAGCTTGGACTATGCGATGAGGCGATCCGAGCTTGAGTGGATTCACCAAGGCGTCTTCCCAAGCGACAGCACGGTGATGGGGGTCTTGTCCACGGACGTCCGGGCGCGGATCTGGCGTCTGGCTGACGCGCATCACTGGTTACGACTCGGTGGGCCGCCGCTCGGGCTGGTTTTGCAGGGGTGGTCAGGTCGCCGAACGATGGCGGGCGCCGGCGCCGAGTCCGACGCAAGTCTTGGCGTGCGGACCATTCTTCGAGCCGATCGTGATTGGGGCAGCGCGGGGCTGGAGCTGGCGCTCAAGCCGATGCCGACGTTTGAGAGTCGTCCGCCCGTGCCGCTCCTCGACGCGTCGCTGCAGTTTGGTCGACGGTGGGTGCCGTACCTCGGCTTCTCGGGAAGCGCCGAAGGTCGCTCTGCTTTCTTTGTTGGCGAGCGCGCCCACGAGCCGGTTCTTCGCTCCAGTTGGCGGCTCGAGGCATTCTCGCTGCTCGATAACGGGCGTGGCACGAAGCTTCGGCCGCGGCTGAGCCTGCGCTCGCAGCGGCTCAGCGCGTCATGGGCGCCTGACCTTGCGAACCTGATGGGTGTCGCAGGGGACGTCCTGGCGCTTGGTCTCAAGGCGAGCCAGAGTGGTTTCGTCCACGACTACGAGCTGCTGGCCTTTGAGCGGAGCTCAGGTGAAGAGGGGAGTGATCGTGGGCTGTTGGTCACTTGGACGGGCGCGTGGAGTCGAAAGACCTGGAGCCTCAACGGGCGTCTGCTCTTTGATACCTTGCAGCTGGAGCCTGCGCTTTTGACGACGTCTTACACATGGCGTCCTCGTCGCCCAAGCCAGCGCCTCACGGTCGGGTTCCTCCGGCGCCACATCGGCCGCGACCTCACCATCGATCCAGACCCTTGGCTGCTGGTTAATCAAGCGCCTTATAGTGATCGCCTGACGGGCGAGGGCGTCTACGCGTTGCTTTGGGGGACCGTGCGCACCGGGACCAATCGTTGGAATGTCTCCGTGACGGGCGCTGTTCGCCCGCTGCCCTGGAGCCTCAACTCCGTCCGCTTGGACGCAGGCTATGCGAGCCCATGCCGATGCTGGGGTGTCTCGACCTTCGGCGGGATCTCTGGCGAGCTGCGCCCCGGCGAAGTCAGCGCGACGCCGTTCTTTGGCTTAGCCTTCAACGCCGGTCGCGTGACCCCTGAATCGCTTCGTCGCAGCGCGATCAGCGTGGCGCCCGGTGGGCTTGAGCCATGATCTTGATGGTCGATAACTACGACAGCTTCACCTACAACATCGTGCAGGGGCTGCAAGCCAGCGGCGCTGAGGTTGTGGTTCGAACGCACGATGACCCGATGCTCGCTGCGCTCGATCTCGCAACCATCGGCGGCGTCGTCATCGGTCCGGGACCTGGGCGCCCCGAGGAGGCTGGTCACCTGCGGCTTGTGCTCGATCAGGCGATCGGCGCCGTCCCTGTGCTCGGCGTATGCTTAGGAATGCAGGCGCTGGCGCTTTATTATGGCGGGCGGGTAGTGCGTGCGCCGGAGCCGCTGCACGGCTTCGTGGAGCAGGTCCATCATGATGGTCAGGGCTTGTTTGTTGGTCTGCCAAGCCCGACGCAGGCAACCCGCTATCACAGCCTCTGCGTGGAGCTGCCCGAACCGCTGCCAGGCGTGAGGGTGACCGCGCAGGCTCCCGACGGGGTCATGATGGGGTTTCGGAGCGTCTGCGGCAGCGTCGAGGCGTTGCAGTTTCATCCCGAATCGATCGCGTCGATCGATGGCGGGTCCATGCTCGAGCGGTTCGTCAGGAAGGTATACAACGATGATTAGCGCCCCTCGTCGAGCGCGCGTGCTCGGGCTGATGTCCGGCACAAGCTGCGATGGTTTGGATCTGGCTTTGCTCGAGTTTGAGTCGGATGATCGCTGGCGCTTTGTGCGCAGCGCCGAGGAGCTTTTCCCGGTCGAGCTGCGCGCACGCCTTCTCGCTGCGTCCTGCGCGCAGACCGAGGAGCTCGGGCGGCTCAGCTTTGACTTCATGCGCTGGTGCGCTGAGCGGGTAAGGTGCTTCGCAGGTGGCGAGCCCATCGACTTAGTCGTGAGCCACGGGCAGACGATCTTTCACGAGCCGCCGCGCGCAACGTGGCAGCTCGGTGACGGGAACGTGCTTGCGGTCGCCTCGGGTCTCCCCGTCTTGTGGAATCTGCGCAGCGCTGATGTGGCAGCGGGTGGGCAGGGCGCCCCCCTTGTGCCCGTGCCTGATCAGTTCTTCTTTGGTCCGAGCGCGTCGCCGCGCTGGCTGCTCAATGTGGGCGGTATCGCCAACCTGACCTTACTCGAGCCGGACGGCTTGGGCTGGGCGGGTGATGTGGGTCCGGGCAACTGTTGGGTGGATCGCTGGGTGGCGCTGCGCAGCGGGGGAGCCCTGACGATGGATGAGAACGGCTCGGTGAGTCGTGATGGCGTGGTGCGCAGTGACGTGTTGTCTGACTTAGTTGCAGCCGTGCGCCCGGTGCTGGGGTCTTCGCTCGCCCGCGAGCGCTTCAGCGCAGAGTGGTTGACCGAGTTGATCTCTGATGAGGTCAGCACGGCTGACGGAGCGCGCACCTTGATCGAGCTGACCGTGACCCTCATCGCCGAGGCGATTCTGGCTCGAGGTCGTGACGTCTGTGAACTTTTTGTTGCGGGTGGGGGCGCCCACAATCCGGTCATGCTCAGCGCGCTCCAGCGCCAAGTGCCTGAGGTGACCCTCCAACCGTTCGAGCAACTCGGTATGCCTGGTGACGCCCGTGAGGCGGCTTGCTTCGCCTGTCTCGGGTGGCTCTTTCTACAAGGAAGAAGTGGCGCCAGCGCCCGCGTGACGGGGGCCAGTCAGGCAAAAGTCCTAGGGAGCCTAGCGTTGCCGTAAAATACTTGCTGACGTGTGACCTGCGTCACTTGCGCCACCCGTGGGGTGTGTTCATGGTTCAATGGTGTGAGCCGGCGCTGCTGGCGGTGTGTTGTGTGTGAACTCCGAGTCCGCCCGTGGAGGCGGACCGATGACAGGGCGTACATTCAAACCCTTTCCGAAGGACAATGCGACAGTGAATTTGGTATCGAGTTACATGGGGCAGATCGCTCGTGTGCCGCTGCTCTCCGCCGACCAAGAACGGGTCCTCGCTGAGGAGTTGGTCGCCAGCGAGCTCTCCTACTGGCAGCTGGTCCTGTCCATCCCGCGCGGGCTGCGCACAGCGGCTGAGGTCTTTGGCGAGCTAGGCGAAGGGGAGGAAGAGGTTCCGGGCCCGTTGGGGTTCGCCCTCCAAGAGGCCGCCATGAATTTGGACGATATGCCCAAGCACAAGGCGCTCGAGGAGCTCGCATGGCATTGCCGAGCCGAAGACCCGGACCGAGTGTTCTTCTCCGATGTGATGATGCGCTTGTCGGTCAGGCTTCAGGGGCGCGGAAGCCGCGCCGTGTTCCAAAAGAATCTGAGCGCCAAGCAGGCTCGCAACCTGAGCGATCAGTTCGATCAGACGCTCGAGCGCCGTAACAAGTTCGTGCGGTCAAACTTACGCTTAGTGGTCAGCGTGGCGCGCGACTTCAAGCACCACAACCTCGGGCTGCTCGACCTCGTTCAGGACGGGAACCTCGGCTTGATGCGTGCGGTCCACCGCTTCGATCCCCGTATGGGGTTCCGCTTTTCGACCTACGCGCACTGGTGGATACGCCAGGCGATCGAGCGCTCGATCCTCAACCGCGGCTCGACGATCCGGGTGCCGGTCCACGTGCATGACACGCGTCGAGCGGTGCGTAAATCGACACGCGAGTTGACGCATCGTTTGGGACGTGAGCCGACCTATGAAGAGATCGCCGAGCACGCTGGGATCAGCGCCGCCAAGGTGGACCAGGTGCTCAACGAGATCCCTCAAGACCCTTACAGCCTCGACGCACAGCTCAGCCGCGTGGATGGCGACGCAAGCCTGATGGACGTGATCGCCGATGAGGACGCCGTGTTGCCCGACGACCAGGCGATCTTGAGCCTGGATGGCAGACGAGCGCTGAAGCTCCTGGCGGGGCTGTCGGAGATGGAGCAGGACATCGTGAAACGCCGCTTCGGTTTGGGCGGCGTGGCGGTCGAGACCCTCGAGTCCATCGGTCAAAGCTATGACCTAAGCCGAGAGCGGATCCGCCAGATCCAGGCGCGAACGATCAAGCGCCTCCAAGCGCTGGTTCAAACGGGAGCCTAGTCGCTCGGGGGCGTCTGGATACTCCAGTCCAGCGAAGAGATCTTTGTGCCTAGGGCGGCGGCTCGGCTGCCCATCTGGAAGAAGAAGACGCCCGCGGCGATGGCGACGAGCGATAGCACCCGCACCAGCCCGCTGGCGTACTCGGGGTAGCGGTAGACAAGCACCGCAAGAACGACACCGGCAACCACCCAGATCCCGCCGAGCACGCGCAACCGCATGCCCTTATCCTCTTGCTCGCTGATCAGTTGAGGTCGCAGGCTCACCCAGACCCGGTCGAGGAGTTGCTGATCGAGCTGCTCCTCTTCAAGCAGGCGCTGACGCAGCTCGACGGGGTCCTCACCAGCAAGTATTCGCCGCCGGACGTGCATCAGCAGCGCCATCAGCGCGCCGCGAAAGGCGTCGTTTCCTTCGCCCCCTACATCGCCAGGGGTTGCGTCCTTGCCCTGCTCGTTTCGGGTGGCTTTCACCTTGAGCTCGACCTCGATGTCCATGCGCTCCAGCGCGCCTTGGTCTGTGTTTTTGGAGATGTCGTCTGAAGCCATCATCGCCTCCACGACCTATGGGCTCGCAAGCCGAGACCTTGCTGTCAAATGATGTCACGGGGTGGTGTAGGGAAAACCGACCGTCGCCGCACGCCCGGGGGGAAACTTCAAGCTCTCGAACTCGCCGAGCAGACAGCCTGCGGCGTATTGAGCCCCTCGATTCCCAGCGGGACCGGTCACCCCGTTAATACGTCCCTCTTTGGTCACGCTGATCGAGAAGGTGATGCGGCCAACCAGCGCGGGGTAGTCATTCTGAGCGCGCCGTATGCAGGCGTCCCAGACCCCCTTTCGCACCTTCATCGAACGCTTGATCTCATCGGCTCGGTTGAGCGAGTCCTGCGGTAGCGCGACGCCGGTTTTATTCTTTTGAATGATTCGGATCACTTGTTTCGCAGGTTGGGCAGGAGGGGTAGCCGGAGCCTTTGCGGCAGGTGCAGGGGATGGCGTGCCCGCGTCTGCCGTCGACGCCTTCACCGCCTCTGGCTCGCCGGCGTCGGCTCGGGCGCCTGTGTCGCGTACCGTCTTAGCTGATGCTCGTGGCGCTGTGCTTGGCGCTGCTGCAGCTCGACTCGCTGACGGACGCAGTGAGCCGCTGTCACGTTCAGGGCGCTGCGCGCGAGCCTGTTTCCCTGCATCCGATGCTGCGGACTCTTGAGTGACTGCCCCTGCGTCAGCCTTCTGAGCTTGCGGTGGTGCGCTGGTATGCTTGGGCGCTGCCGAGGGCGCTGAGGGCGCTGAGGGTGATGGGGCGCTGCCTTGCCAAAGACTCCAGGTTGAGGCGACTGCAACGCCGATGCCGATGCCGATGATCAGCCCGATCGAGACGCTCGGGCGCGCACGCTGAGCCCGCTGACGGCTTCGTCTCGGTTGCTCGCCGGCGAAGGGGCTGTCGCCCTCGTCAATGAGCCGTGGGATGCGCAGCGCGGCCGTGCCCTCCGGGTTGGAGTACTCGGTAAGCTCACCCGTCATGTCGTCATGCAGCGCGACGGCATCTCGAATCCAGGCCGTCTGCTCCGACGTGCTGACAGGAAGCCAGGCGTCGAACCCTTCGGTCCAAGCCGCCTCGCTCCCTTGGATCTCGCCGGCGTCGATCCACGCGAGCAGTTGCTCGGCGGTGCCCTGCCAGACAATCGCGCCGTCTCGAGCGATGTACCATACAGAGGTAAGATCAACAGCCATGGAGCCTCCCGTTCAACCTATTATCGGCGAAACGGATAGGGGCGTCCACAAATGCGGGCGAATCGTGCCGTTTTCGGGGGCAGGAGCGCTTAGTCGGCGACCTTCGCATCTTGCCAGTCGCGACCGGCTTCCATCTTCCAGCTGTCATCCAGCTCCCAGCGCTCGACCGACAAGGGGAGCTCGACGGTGGTGCCGTTGGGGGTGCGCATGCTGAAGTTCATCTCCATGGTCATATACTTCGTATGTGCCGGAACGAGCGGCAGCATGAACTGACCGATGAAGACGCCCGGCGGGAAGTCCGGGACCAAATTCGACGGGTTCTCAAGGGGGAAGTAAGGTTCCGAGCTGTCTGAGTCGATCACGCGCCGACCGCCTTTGATGCACAGGTCTTTGTAGAACGCCTCTTCGTCCAGCGGGAGCTTGAGCTCACCGCCGAAGGCGTCCATGCGGATGCTCTCAAGCGGCTTGAAGGGCTCACGGCGCACTTTCGCCTCGCTCTTGGCGAACTCTTCCGCTTCGTCGATGTGACTCTTGACGATCTCAAGTGCTTCCTTTTTCCACGCCTCAAAGTCTTCAAGCGCCTTTTGACCCTCCGAGACCGTGTTCGGTCCCAAGCAGATCGTCGACGACCAAGGGCCGTACCCGAGCTCACCTGGATTGTTCCAGATGGCAAAGTCCGCAAGCAGCGTTTGGTTGCCGCCGACCTCATCCTTGCGGATGTTGAAGAGATCCAGCCGGAAGCTGTCTTTGCGCATGGTCACTTCAGGGTTGTAGTCGCCCATACGCATCTTATCGAAGACGCCCTTCGTGAACTCGTAGGCTTCTTTGTCGCTGTCGTATTTCTTCTGAGCGATCATGCCTTTGGCGATCTGCTCATCGAGCTGCTTGAGCTTGGCATCTTGGGTGAAGAATGCCGGATATTCTTTGTATTCCCGGCGCGCCTGCAGCGCAGCGACCTCGCGGAAGTAGATGGACAGCCAGCTGCGGATCTCGTCGCTGTAGTTTTCGTCGATGCTCACAACCTGGGGGAGGTTCCGTAGGAGCTTCTGCCGCAGCTTAGCGATGTCTCGCTCGTATCGCACCTGGCGCTCATTGATCCCCGAATCATACCACTGCCAGACCGCAACACCGCCGATACCAGCGAACGCCAAAAAGACGATAAAGACCTTCTTCATACGCTTTGCACCTTATCCAAGAGCGCAGAAGCCTTAGGGCTTTGCTGGCCCCGAGACAAGGGCGCTTTAGCGCGCACCCGCTGCGGGCAGATCGATGCCGCGCCGATTTCCGGAGGCGTCGATCGCCTCACATCGCTCAAGGTTGAGCTCTTTGACCCAGCTCTTTGTTGGTAAAACAAAGTGTTCGGTTCGGCTGTCGGCGACGCCATCCGACGGCAAGAGCTCCACTCGGCGCTCTTGGTCGCCGCAGACAACGGCCACGGTAAAGTCGTCGTCCGAGACTTTGAGGCGCAGGCGCCCTTGGGCGCGGCCATCTCGGACCAGCTGGAGCGTCGGAGCGCGCAGATCGTTCAAGAAGGAGCGCGTCGTCGCCGGGCGAGACCATTCGCTCTGACCGTCGCGGACGCGGACCTCGACCTGATAGACGCCATGCCGCAGTGCCGAGGTCGCAAGTGTCGTGTAGTGGAGCGTCTGCTGCCAGGCGCGTATCAGCCGTGGCCCCTTGGCTGTGAGCTCATGGAGACGGACCTCGAAGACCAGGGGGTCGTCCTCTGGATCCTCTGCCTTCCAGGTGACCGAGCGATAGCCGTGAACCCGAGTCATGCGCGCACGCGCCGCGGGGCGCTCACGAGCAGCGCCCACTTGGTAATCCTCCAGATCGTCGTCGGGTAGCGTGACGCCCTTCTCGTGCTGCAGATCGACCGGCTTAGGCTCAAGCCGGGTGCTGGGCGCCAAGGCAGAGACCGAGATCATGTCGGGCGCCCCGTTGACGGCGCGCACAAACTGCTCGAGATGCGCCACCTCGGCGGTTGCGTTGAGCTCAAGCTCGAATTGGGCGTAGCGCGCGACGGCGCCAGGCGTCTCCTGCCAGCCAGTCCAGCCCTTGAGGCTTGGGTCTTGACCAAATCGCCAGCGGACCGATCGGATCGCCTGGTCGTCTGCGCGCAGGGCTCCCCAGTGGGCGAGGCGCCCACCCGCATCGAGAACGGGCGAGCGATAGCGGTGGCGCGCGCGCCCGGGTCTGAGCTCCCAGCCCCCGCCGTAGAGCACCAGCTGCTTCTTGTGCTGCCAGATCGCCTCAATCGGGCGCCCGTCGGCGATGGATGAGCGCCGGTGGCGCCGCCGTACGCCGACCGCGTCGTCGCTGACGTCGATACGATGGAGCCGGCCTGCGTCCGTCACCACCCATAGGTCGTTGGTGGTGAGCAGCGCATCGGTGGGGGTAGAACCTGAGCCGCGCCAGAGCGTCTCAGCCATGAGCGATTCAAGCTTAAGACTCTCGACCGCTCCGCTCCCTGCCGAGCCGGGGCGTGGTTCGGGCAGGTCCGCTGCGTCATCGGCAGCGTCGCCGATGCTCAAGACGATGAGTCGACCCGTTGGGGCGGCGAGCAGCTCTTTGACCTCGGGGTGAGGGGCGACGTGAACCACCGTGAGCGCCTGACCTCGCCAGCGCCACACGCGCCCGTCGGTGAGGCCGCCGGCAAAGACATCGTCGCCGACAGAGGTCACGCTGCGTAAGCCCTCGCTCGGGACCTTGACCTTGGCTACGACCTTGGCACCGCTCAGACGATACAGCGCGGCAGGCTGCCCCGTGGCGATCAGCGCCCCGCGGCGAGTGCAGGCAACGCCCCAGATCGAACGGTGACTCGAGGGCAGCGCAACCACTTGCCAGGTCTTGGCGCTGCGCGCTCGGAAGCGAAGTAAGCCCCCAGGCATCGCCGAGACGTAGGTGCCTGCGCG
The DNA here is from genome assembly GCA_036338695.1 of Myxococcota bacterium. Classification (GTDB taxonomy): domain Bacteria; phylum Myxococcota; class UBA4151; order UBA4151; family UBA4151; genus CACGMS01. The sequence goes on along the minus strand of JAYZBQ010000056.1, from coordinate 31,294 downwards.
CCCCGTGCAGGCGTTGCCGGCGCTGCGTTCCGCGTCGCTAAGCTCGACCTCTCCACCCGGTTTGATCAGACGTAAAGGAGAGCCTAGAAGCAGCCGACCGTCACCGAGCGCGGTCAGCACAACCCCGTCGAGCGAGCGCGCCCGCTCGTAGGCCTCAGCTGCGACGAGTTTGCCTTGGCGGGTCAGGGCGGTGCCGTCGAAGGTGCCTTGGTCAAAGTCATCAGGTCCTTCCAGATGAATAACCTGAGTCGCCGCCACGAGTAGCCATGCGAAGATCATGATTAGGGCGCTCCTTGGAGTTCGATCGAGTAGACCTCGTTGGCGACCACCGGCCCGGCAGCCTCGTCAAGGCGGTGGCGGGCAACGATAAGGCAGTTGCCGGGTTCGGCGTCGAGGTCGACCTTCGGCAGGCGGTCGTCCCAGCGTGCCCGCACCATGCGCCCGGTCCCGAAGGACTGCGTCGCCATCGAGCGGACCACATAGATGGCTCGCTGCCGAGCCGACGCTCGGGCGTTCAGCCACGGGATGAGCTGGTTCAACGTTCGAGGTGGTGCGCCGTCGCCGCAGTGGCGCTCGACGGCGTCGACAGCTGATCCCGCCGCGACGATCACCTGCAGCGTGCCCGGGCTGAGGCTGGTGTCTAGGGGGAGCGAGACCGACTGCATCCGGTCAGGTTGTTGGTATCGCCGCCAGCGTAAGCGAAGATCGAGTGGGTCGCCGCTACGTGGGGTCGGGTTCAGCACCTCAAGGCTGCGCAGTGACTCGACGTGCGTGGTTGCGGCGCGATGAAGCTTGAGCTCGACCTTACGGATGGCGACGCCGCCGAGAGGGTTGTCGAGCAAGAGCTCGGACATCCAATACAGCGTCTGGGCCACAGCACCCGACGTCCCTGGGTGGTGGGGGTGAGCCACCCACTCGTCAATCCGCACGTTTCCTGCGTCTGTCTCGAGGGTGCCGGTCAACCCTAGGGTTCCGCCGGCTTCAAAGCCGAGCCGACGTCGTAACGCCTGTTGGGTCACCGAGGCGAGCAATGAAGGGGTCAGCCGGCGGTGAATCGCGACGTCCACCTCGATCGGCTTCGCCTCACCGACGTCCACGCGCACGGGGATCATGGCAGGGGGCGGACCCAGCCTGCCAGCGATCGCAGGCAGCCGGTCTTGGGTCATGGCGCCGACGACCCGGCCGAGGCGACCGATCTTAAAGGCGTTCTCGGGCGACGCGATGGTCGTTGAGACCGTCGCCGTCGCAACCGGTATGTTCACAGCGCCCCAGCCGAACATCGGGTGACCAAAGCCGATAAACGTGTCGTTGCGGACCTCGGTGACTGTCCCGAGCCCGAACAGGTTGATATCACCCTTCGCCATCACCACAGCGATGGCGCCTCCGTTGACGAGGTGGCTCGGCGTCGCACCGCTCGAGAAGCCGCCGCCCGCCACGGCGCGCAGCGGCGCAGCGGTCACTGCCCTGAGCCGGCGAAGGAGCGTCTGGCTGATGTCAGCGTCGAGACCTGCGACGACGAGCGGCACCTGAACGGTCTCGAGGTTGGCAGCGCGCTGCGTTGCTTGGGGTAAGCCCTTGAGCGTGTCGCGCATCATGTCGATGGGCGTGATCCCAGCGATCGGTTCTTTGCTGAACGAGCCGAAGCGGTAGCCCACGGCGCCGATCAGCTGTCCGTCTCGATAGACGGGTGAGCCGCTCATGCCAGCGATGACGCCGGTGTGTTCGATCTTGGCGCCCTTCAAGCGCGCCAGGATAAGCGGTGCGCGGGGCCCTAAAGCGTGCGGCAACGTGTCCAAGACGACCGCTTGAAATGGCTCGGGCTTGTCGCCCACAAAGACCGTCACCCCGTCGAGGGGAGGTGACAGCAGCAACGCCGTGAGAAGGGATACGCTCATGCAGGTCCTTTGGACCAGCCCGGGCTCGGCGGCAAGCCGCTACACCGCGTAGGCGCCCGCATCCAGAAGCGGCACCGACACATTGTAGGCCAGCTCTGTCAGGTTGAGGTCACCATCATCGAGGAGGGGACTGATCAGCCCCATCGCCTCTCGGGCGTCAATGTCCTTGAGCGTTCGGTTCGCCAAGCTGCGCGCCTGGTCGACGGTCATCGCCGCGTGGAGGTTGGCGAGCTGGCACTGCAGCTCACTGCCGCTTTGCGCTGCCCGGCGCGCCGCCGAATCGACCGTATAGGCTTGGATCATCAGGTCGGCGCAGGCGACTAGGGCGACCTGCTCTCGCACGATTTTACGGTCGAACTTGGCGGCTGCCAAGCCGGACACGAAGATGCTCAAGCGCCGGAGCTGAGCGGCGATTTTGAGCGCAGGAGCGGCCGCTCCCTCGTAGTCGGGAAGACCGAGATCGCCCGAAGCGAGCGCCTGGCTGATCTGCTGCTGGAACTGCATCACGCTCATCAGCTTGCCTCGCATCACGCGGCGCATCAGCGTCCCCGGGATCAACATGCGGTTAACCTCGTTCGTACCTTCCCAGATTCGGTTGATGCGTGAGTCGCGATAGGCTCGCTCGATCGGGTACTCCGAGATGAACCCGTAGCCGCCGTGCAGCTGGACGCACTCGTCGACCACACGGCTCAAGACCTCGGAGCCGTAGACCTTGTTGACGGCGCACTCGAGCGCAAACTCTTCGATCGCCTTGATCTTCTTTTCGGCGAAGTCGTCGGCTGCGGCGTCGAGGTTGTGGATGTTCCGGTCGATATCACCCGAGCAGCGATAGAGGATCGATTCGGCCGCGTAGATGTCCGCCGCCATCGTCCCAATCTTGTGCTTAGTGAGGCGGAAGTCAGCGATCGAGCGACCGAACTGTTTGCGCTCTTTGGTGTAGGTGATGGCATCACCGAGGGCGATCTTCGCTCCGCCGACCGACGCGGCGCCCAGCTTGAGCCGCCCGATGTTGAGGATGCCAAAGGCGATCCGGTGCCCTTTGCCCTCCTCGCCGAGCTGCTGATTCGCTGGGATGAAGCACTCCTCAAACCGGACCGGCGTGGTCGAGCTGCCGCGCACACCCATCTTGTGCTCCTCGGCTTGAGGCTCGATACCGCCTTCAGAGCGCAGGGCGAGAAACCCCGTAAAATTCCGCCCGCCCTCTGCGGACGACGGGTTCACCTGTGCGAAGACCGTGTAATAGTCGGCGAAGCCGCCGTTGGTGATGAACTGCTTATTCCCGGTAACCGAGAATCCGCCGTCGACGCTGATCGCTTGGGTACGCGCTGCCAGCGCGTCGGAGCCAGACCCTGGTTCGGTAAGACAGTATGCGCCCACCCACTCACCTGAGGCGGCTTTGGGGAGCACCATCGCCTTGGTGTGCTCGTTCGCGAAGTAGACGATCGGGAGCGTGCCGATCCCGGTATGCGCAAGGTGCGTCGTCGCAAAGTTCGAGTCGGTGGCGATCTTCTCTGCGACGATGCACGCCGTCGTCAGGTCAAGCCCTAAACCGCCGTCTTTCTCTGGGATCTCAATAGCGAGGAGCCCCATCTCGCCTGCCTTCGCCATCATCTCTCGCATGAGATCAAAGTCTTTAGCCTCGAGGGCGTCGCGGTGGGGGAGGATCTCCCGCTCCATGAACTCGACCGTCGCTTGGGCGAAGGCTTGTTGCTCCTCGCTGAACTGCTCAGGCGTGACGATGGAGAACTCCAGACCGTCTACTGGAAGGAAACCGCCGCCGGTATCGAATGGGTTGCTCATGGTGCTCCGCTCCGCTCTAATGAATGGTCATTCAGTCTAACATGATTGTGGTGTAGATATTTCACCTGTCAAGCTCTGCTGGGAAACTATTTTCGCTTTTGTTGGGGGTAGGTGGAAAGCTTGTGCGCAGTTGCGCTCGGGCTGCTTAAATTCAGCACGTTTTCGGGGCTTCGAGCTGCGTTCAACAAGCGTCGAGAGCCAACGAAAGGCGGAGCGGGTAGCCGATCGGCGCGCCGGTGAACAGCGGTTCAGCGACGGGCGGTGCCGAGGGCGTCGCCGATCCGTTGCAGTGAGCAGCGATTCAGTGAGCGGCATCTGCTCACCGGCAGGCGGGGGCGGCGTTGGGTATGTATGCCGTGGCCACGCAAGGTGCGGCGCCTCGCTTGAGGGCTTTTTGCTTGCTTGCCGCCGGGCACCTGGCTAAGGGGCGCTCCGCTTCCGCCGCTGGCGGGTCAATTTGTGATGAGAAGAGGAGCCGGTCATGAACATCATCGATCAGCTTGAGAAAGAGTATCTCAAAGAAGAGATCCCCGCCTTCCGCGCCGGGGACACCCTGACGGTCCACGCCAAGATCCGCGAAGGCTCGAAAGAGCGCGTTCAGGTCTTTGAGGGCGTCTGCATCGCCCGTAGCAACAACGGCACGGGCTCAACCTTCACGGTCCGCAAGGTCGCATCGGACGGTGTTGGCGTCGAGCGTGTCTTCCCGCTGCATTCGCCCCGCCTCGAGAAGATTGAGGTCAAGCGCTTGGGTAAGGTTCGTCGGGCGAAACTCTACTACATGCGTAAGCTGCGTGGTCGTAAAGCTCGAATCGCTGAGCGCATCCCGCAAGCGAAAAAGTAGAGCGTCGTCGCCTTTGTTGCGAGCAGTTGATGGGCCCCGGCGACGGGGTCCATCTGCGTTTTTGAGAGCTGTGCATGCCAGAGTGGTTTGAGCTTGAGGTCACCAAAGCCGACGCCGGCGAGCGGTTGGATCGCTACATCACCGCTCAGGTCGAGGTGTTGAGCCGCTCGGCTGCGCAGCGTTTGATCAGCGATGGTGAGGTCACCGTCGATAAATCGGCGGCGAAGCCCCGACTCAAACTGCGCCCGGGGCAGCGGGTGGTCGTCCGCCTCCCTGATCCGCGCCCCGCTGAGCCTGAGGCGCAGGACTTGGACCTTGAGTTCCTGTATCGGGATGAGCACCTGGTCGTGGTGAACAAGAGGCCGGGTATGGCGGTCCACCCCGCGCCCGGTTGTTATGATCAGACCTTGGTCAACGGCTTGCTCTATGAGGGCGTGGGGCTTTCGGGTATCGGCGGGGTCCAGCGCCCCGGGATTGTCCATCGCCTGGACAAAGACACCTCGGGCGTGATGGTCGTCGCAGGCACCGATCAGGCGCATCGAGCGCTTAGCCTCGCCTTCGCCGCACGCAAAGTCGATAAGCGCTATCTGTGCGTGACCGCCGGTAAGCCAAAATCGGATGAGGGGTTGATCGATACGCCTCACGCGCGCCACCCGAAGCATCGGCTCCGCTTTACAGGTACGGTGGAGGCGGAGCGCAGGATGCGGACTCGCTACCGTGTGCTCGAGCGTCTGGGGCCCTGTGCGCTCCTCGAGATCGAGCTCTTGACTGGGCGCACGCACCAGATCCGGGTGCACATGAGCGAGGCGGGCACACCCTTGGTAGGGGACGAGCTCTATGGAGGAGCAAAGCGCTGGAAGGGGGTGGCGCATCAAGACGCACGGCAGGCGATGAAGTCCATGGCGCGCCAAGCCCTGCACGCGCACAGCCTCTCGTTCGAGCACCCCGTCAGCGGTGAGTTGATGCGGTTCGAGGCACCGCTTGCGCCTGACCTAGAGCAGTTGATTCAGTCGCTTCAAGCCTGCGGGGGTTCGCCGTGATCGTCCGCGCCGAGGGGTGGTCTGTACGGCATGGGTTCTTTGGGCGCCCCATGGACTTTGCGCACGGTTCCGCGTCCGGCGAGGCTGACCGCCGGCGCGCCTTGAGCGAGCTCGGCGGTCGCTTGAGCGAGCTTGCGTTGGTGCGGCAGGTTCATTCGGCGCGGGTCGTCGATGTGAGCGAGGGCGCGCTGAGCGAGTTGGTCACGGTCGAGGCCGACGCGCTCATCTGCAACCGGCCTGATCGCGCCATCGGCGTGCTCACGGCCGATTGTGTCCCGGTGCTGGTTGACGCACCTGACGTCGGTTGGGTGGCGGCGATCCATGCCGGCCGGCGCGGCGCGCTCGACGAGATCGTCCCCGCCACGCTGAGCGCTTTAGCTCGTCGCGGTGCCTCGGCTAGCTCGTTGCGTGTGGCGCTTGGGCCGTACATTCACGCTGAGCGGTACGAGGTGGGTGAGGCGCTCTACAAGACGCTGCCCGAGGTGGCGAGGCATCGCGACCAAAGCGCACGTTATTGCTGCGCGCTGGGGCGATTGATTCAGAGCCAGCTGCGAGCCTGTGGTGTCCACGATGCGCAGGTCGTCGACCTCTCGATCGATACCTTTGGGGCGACGCGCTGGCACTCTTATCGTCGGGACGCCGGCGCGTCGGGGCGTAACCTGTCCGCCATCGTGACTCGGGCATGCGCATGAGCGACGTCCAGCGTCCGCCAGATCCCAAGCGAGCGCTCGCACATGCGCTTGCGAGCGGCGACCTAGCAGACCAGCATTACTTGGGACGGAGCATCGCTTGGCGGGGGCAACCCCAGCGCCTTTTGCGCAACGGACAGCGCTTGGTCACCCAGCTCTTTCGCTACCGTTGTGAGCCGGAGCCGGAGCGACCTGAGGTCGGGATCATCGCTCGCTATGCACGTGGGGACGACTACCACACCCAGCTCAAGGTGGCGATGCAAGCCTTCGGTGAATCCCTCCGGCGGCAACATGGCTCGAGCCTTAGGTTTCGCGCCGTCACCGACTCCGCGCCTGTCCACGAGCGGCATCTCGCCTGGACGCAGGGCGGTGGCTGGTTTGGGCGGCAGAGCTCGATTATTCATCCCGACTTTGGCGCCGCATCGCTGATCGCCGAGCTGGTCGTTGATCAAGATCTTGAGCTTGAGCACAAGGCGCCTCACCCGGACCGCTGCGGTTCGTGCCGTGCCTGTGTGCAGGTGTGTCCCACCGAGGCGATCGCCCCGGAGGGCTACCGCGTCGACTCTCGCCGCTGCATCAGCTATTGGACGATCGAGTGGAACGGGCTGATCCCTCGCTGGATCATGGAGCGGATGGGGCGCCGCGTGTTCGGCTGCGACGACTGCACCGTCATCTGCCCCTGGAACAGCAAAGCGACTGCGCCGGTACTCGAGGGCTTGGAGCCACGGACTGAGAACCTTCAGCCCAGGCTGCTCGAGCTCTTGGCGTACCGTGACGAGGATGCCTTTCAGCGGCGCTTTGCCGGCAGCCCGGTTCTGCGAGCTGGCGCAGCGGGGCTGTGTCGAAACGTCTTGATTGGCCTCGCCTCGCTCGACAGCGACGCCGCTCGCGCTGCGATTCGGCGCTTTTGTGATCAGGACGCAAGCCCGGTCGTGCGCGCCACGGCGTACTGGGCTGCGCACCGACAAGGGCTCGAGGTCACCAAGGGGCTAGGGGACCCCGACGCATTGGTCCGGGGCTTGGTCGACGAGCTGCTTCGGGGAGAGCCTAGCCAGCCGCCGAGCCCGCCGGTGTCGTCCCGACATTTTTGAGCTTAGCCACCAGGCGCACGAGGCGCCCGTCCAGACTGGCAGGTTGCCTGAGCATGAGCTGGATGGTCTTCTCAGGCGACATCGCCGGGCGAAACTCGCGGTCACTCGTTAAGGCATCATAGCGCGCTGCGACCGCCAAAATACGCGCTAAAAGTGGCGGCGCAGGTTTCGCTGCGACCCAGCGCGTCTTGCCGTCCCCACCGACGGTTTTCGTGGCGATGCGGTCTTTCATCGCCAAGATGGCGTTGATCCTCGCCATCCCATGGAGGTCCGGCCCCTTCGCCTGGAGCAAGCGTCGCACCGTGCGATACGGAAGCTGCGATAGGATCTCGCGCTCTTCTCGCTGGAGCACGCGGCTTGAGCGGATCCGGTCGGGCATATCGACGATGCCGATTTGGTGAAGCAAAGCAGCCATCCCAAGCTCGAAGAGCAGCTCGCGCCCGAGCCCGACGCTGGCCCCCATAGCGATGGCGAGCAGCGCCGTGTTGGCTTGGTGAAAGGCGTCGTAGTTACCCACTTGAGGGCGCGCCATCGAGACCGCCATGAAGGCCTTGGGGTCGCGCTCAAAGACGTCGATCAGGTCACAGATGATCCGGGAGCTCTCGTCGAGCGGGACGCGTGGTCCCGCCGGCTCCATCGTCGCCATAAAGCGGTCGATGAAGTAGACGGCGCGTGCGTAGATGAACGTCACCTCCTCGAGCGCAGCGCCGGCTTGCGTGCCGAGCGCGTTTTGGATCTCCTCGATCTGCACCTTACGCATGGAGCTGTGCTCGAGCGCGTCGGCGCTGAGCGCCTCAAGCGGCGTCGGTAGGTTGTCAAAGGCGTCATCGACGAGCTCCTCGCCAATCCACCGAAACGGACCGCGCCGGCGCTGAAGCCCCTGGTCCTGATCTGAGAGTTCGGGCTGCGCAAAGCGGCTCATGACTGCGGCGAGTTGATCCTCGTTCGGGACCTCATCGCAGCGAAACCCCGCCCACGCCGACTGGGTTGCTGCAGCCAACAGCTGATTGAGGCGTTCGCCAGCAGCCCCGGACAGGCGCAACTTTTGGTCGTTAAGGTAGACGACTTGGTCACCGAACTTGAGCTCGATGAAGCCGTCGACCGTAAAGACCTCGATCAGGTTGTTGTAGAGCTCGGTGAGCGCCTGTTCGTAACCTTCGGAGGTTAAGTCGCCGGACAGAGCCCGTCCGCCGGTCGATAAGAAGGCGCGCATGAAGGAGGCGATCTGTTTGCTCTGTAGATTGGTCACGCGCTCGCTCCCCGCATCCGCGTCAGCGCCAGGCGCACCTTCCCGCTGTAGTGCTTCTCGGTCATCACGGCGTTCAAGAGCGCCTCGGCGAAGCGGTCGTTCGCCTCGACGAGCCCTCGAACGGCTAGAATCTGTTGCTCCGGGCTTGATTTGAGTTTGCCCGTGAGCCCTTTGGCGGTCAGGATTTTCTTGAGATAGTCGTGTCCGTGGTGCGACCGCATGGCGCCTAGGCAGGCGTAGGCGCGCCGCTGCGCTAGGCGGTCCCAGTTGGTCTCATTCATCTGACCGAGGAAGTCGACGAGCACCTGCGCCGCCGTCTCGTCACCGGCGAGCCGGAAGAAGCGCAACCCGGCGCGCTGCTCCGTCGAGTCACGCGAGTCGAGCAGCCGCCGCGCGTCTTTGAGGTTGTTGACGCTGACGGCGCGGCTGAGCAGCTCAGCGACCGCCTCGACCACGTTCAGGTCTTTATGCGTGCGCAGCCCCTCCAAGACGGTGATCATCTGCGGGGAGGGCTCGAGCTCGGAGAGCGCCTGTAAGAAGGGCGCAAGCACCGCCGTCGTTTTGGGGCTCGTGAGAAATTGACGAAGATCACCGGCTGCGCTGTTGAGCCGCTCGCCAAGGCCGGTCGCCACCGCCTCAGCGAGCTTAGGCTCTGGACGGACCTCTAGGAGGTTGAGGTAGGGTGTGACGGCGTCAAAGCCGAGCTTACCGAGCAATGTGATCAACAGGGGGTACTGGGTTTCACGACCGCTGAAGCGGCTGACCGAGTTCGGGTCACAGCAGGCGCCGCCGAGCAATTTGGCGAGGCGTTCTCGGCGGATCGCCTGAGCTCGCTTGCCGTCCTCAGCCGGAGCCTCGAGCAGCTTAAAGAACTTGAGCAGCGGATCGAGGTGACCGGCCTTGAACGCTTCACGCGCCACGTTGAGCGTGGCGCGTTGTAGAATCTCGGTGTCGTTTCCCTCGTGATCGTCTTCAACCATCTGCACGACGATCTCGACGAAGCGGTTCAGGGTGCGCACGGCCGGCTCTGCGCCGCCCGAGGTCCCGCCGAGCTCTGAGGCTGACAGCCCGCCTGCGGCGAGCCGTGCGTGACCTTCACCTTGCTTGGCGACCAGCTCGGTGACGATACGCGCCACGCGCCGCTGATCGCGCTCGACCTCGTCTGGGTCATCCTCGATCAGCAGCCGCCGCCTGCGCGCAAAGTCAAAGTGCATGTGGCTGAGCTTCTCTTTCCAGAGGGTCGTGGCGATGCCACCCGGCACTTCGGCTTGGGACTCCGACGATTGGCTGACCAGCTCGACGAAGCGGTGCCACTCCTCCGCCGTGAGCCCTTGAACCACCCGAATCCGGCGTAATCCGTGGTGAAACAGCGCGCCGAAAACCTGACCCGTTGCCGTCGACTTTGGGTGCAAGGCGGCGCCGCCCATGCGCGTGGTGTCGGACTCAACATCGAGCGCAAGCGAGCCGCTGACGTCGAGCGCGTTCGAGAGCCCACGAAAGACGGCGTTCTCCGTCGATCGGATCGCCGGTGCGTTGTGTGGGCTGTTTCGATGTAGGTTGAGCAGCCGTTCGAGCTCTTGGAAAGCCTCTTGAACGTGGGGGAGGGCACCGATTGCGGCCATGGTGAGCTTACTCCTTGGTCCCCTGGGCGTTCAGGATCTCGGACAGAGCATCGCCGTAGGCGGATCGCAATGCAAGACATTGGCCGAGTTGTTCTTTGGACGTCTCGAGGTGGCGTTTCATCCCATCGAATCGCTCGAGCCATGGCTCGAAGATCTGATCGAGCTCGGCGATCAGCGGCTCGGCGCACAGCGCTCGGGGGTAATAGGGGAGATAGCGAGCGCCGCGTCGCGGCAGCTTATCGACAAGCTGCGGCAGCGTGTTTTTGACAAGCGCCCACGCCTCGTCTCGTGTCCGGTGATCTCCAGCGACCGCCCAGATCATGCTCCCTTTCTCATTGCTGCGAAGGTTTGGGTGATCGACCAGGTCGAACAAGCGCTTGACGACGCCTTTGAAGCGAAAGCTCGTCAAGGCGGTCCGAAGCGGGATTCGGCGCTGGATGTCGTCGGCTGCCAAGAAGGCTTTGAGCACACGCTCAAACAGTTCGGCGTCACCATGTTCTGCGCTGATCCGAAGGGCCGTCGCCAGGGTCTCGCGCGGTACGCTTTGACCGCTCAAAAACAGCTCTGTGCGTCGTTGCGCCTCAGCGATCACGGCAGGTCGAGCGCCTGAGATCCCGGCGATGGCGAGCACCAACCGGCGTGTCTTGAGCGCTGCGGCGTCGGTGTCACCTGGCTCGCCCCAACCATAGCGCTCGACCAAATCGCCGAGGACGCCATCATGCAAACGGCGAAAGGCGGGCACTTGGTCCGCTGCCACGAGTCGTCCGAGCTCGCCGTGTAGGACCAGCGCCGAGTGGATCACGCTGTGATGCTGACTTTTGAGCAGTTGCGGCGTGACGGATCGGAGCGTTTGGGGATCGAGCTGCCCGCTGCGATACAGCTTCCGCAGATTGTTGGTCAGCGCCACTTGCTGCATCTCGCTCATCCCTGCGAGCCGACCGAGCAGCTTGCGTAGTGCGTGCGGTTCGAGCTGCCACACCGCGTAGCTCTCCATGGCGGGGTTCGGCAGGGGGTTGCCGGCGCCGACCGACAGCTCAGCGTCCTCGGTCAGCAGCGTGCAGTGGCGCGTACGCTCGGCGTCTTCGAGGCAAAACGGCAGCGACCAGGACGCATCCTTGAGCTGATGTTTTCCTAGCGGCGCCCACCGGCTCTGGCTCAGGGAGACCGCCCCTTGCTTGGCGCTTTGGACGCGAACGAGCGGCACGCCCGCTTGATCGATGAAGCTGCTGAAGGCTTGGGGGAGTTTAGGTTTGTTTGCGCTCTTAGCGAGCGCTTTTGCCAAGTCGCCGAAGGTGGCGTTACCCCACTCATGCGCCTTGAGGTACGCACGCACGCCGTCTCGAAACGGCACCTCGCCGATGTAGCGCTCGAACATCTGTAAGACCGCGGCGCCTTTGGTGTAGGTGATGCCGTCAAAGGCGTTCTCGATGTCGCCGCGCGTCCGGATGGGCTCGCGAACCCGGCGTGCCGAGGCCGTCGAGTCCACGTCCATGACCCAAGTCTTCGAGCCGATCCGCTGCATCAGGTACTTCCACTCGGGGCGGTACAGCTCCACCGTTTTCCAGCCAAACCAGGTGGCGAAAGCCTCGTTGAGCCACAGGTCGTCCCACCACTTCATGGTCACCAGATCACCGAACCAGATGTGGGCGAGCTCGTGGGCGTGAGTGTACGCATAGCTCATGAGCTCGGACTGAGTGACCGTCTCTTCATCCATGAGTAAGAGCCGGTCCCGGTAGGTGATCAGCCCCGGGTTCTCCATGGCGCCAGCCGCAAAGTCAGGAACCGCCACGAGGTCGAGCTTGGCGAAGGGGTAGGGCGAGCCGAAGTAGTCCTCTTGGATCGTCAGGATTTTCTGAGTCTCCCTGAGAGCCAGCATCGCTTGCGCCGCCTTCCCCTTGGGCGTCAGCACACGAATTCGCAGGCTGGAGCCATCCGCACGCTTGAGGTCGTGCTCCGGCGCATGGGCGACATCGATCGGGCCAACCGCCAGCGCAATGAGATACGTAGGAAGCGGGGGCGTGGTTTTGAACTCATGCCGGAGCCAGTCGCCCTGAGCGGACACGGGGCGAGCTAAGGGTGCGTTGGCGAACGAGCGGTCCGCTTTGGGGCTGCGAATCTGGAAGGTGAAGGGCGCCTTGTAGTTGGGCTCGTCAAAGCACGGGAAGGCCTTGCGGGCACCGAGGGCTTCGAACTGAGTGTAGATGTACCAGTCGCCGGCGTGCTGGACTCGGTACATACCAAATAAGGGCGTGGTCATCTCGCCACGAAACTGCAGCAGCAGCTGCGCTGAGCCGGGACCGATCGGTCGAGGCGTCTTGACCGCAAGCCAGTCGGGCGCGCCGCGCCGGAGCGTTGTGCCGGCGACGCGCTGCGTGCGCCCTTGGTGCTCGACCGAGAGACCGTGGGCGTAGACCTCGTGGTTTTCGCTGTGCAGCCAGATGGTGTCGGTCGCCTCGGTCAGCTGCAGCTCAATGCGCACCTGCCCGCCGTAGTCGGCGCGACGCGGGTCGAGATCAAGTCGCACGTGATAAGCGCTGGGGCGGACGTTGCCCGGTAGACGGTCGTCAGCCGGGGGGGTGATCGATTCGGCAGCGCCCGCTCGTTGGATCGTCGGTGCCGGCGTCGTGACAGCGGGAGGCGATGGTGGCGTCGCACACGAGATGGTCAGCGCTAGGCACAGGCAAAAGGGTCGCATCAGGACGGCTCCTAGAGGGGGTCGGTGGGCTCGAGGTAGGTGTAGCCCATCAGATCGCGCCGGTATTGCTGGGTGATGGCGCGCATTTTGGCTAGGGACAACTGACCGAGGCGAAGCCGCTCCTGCCCTTGCGTTTGAATGTGTTGGATCAGGTCCTCGGAGCGGTACCCTACCTGGTTGATCACGTCATCGATGGTGTTGCCTTGTGATTGGTGACGGATCACCGGACCGTCGGCTGTCAGCTCGACCTCGAGCGTGTCGGGGTCGCCGAAGAGGTTGTGCAGGTCCCCGAGGATTTCTTGGTAGGCGCCGACGAGGAAAATACCCAGGTAGTAGGGCGCGTCATGGAGTGAGTGCACCGGTAGGTAGCCGTTGATCCGCTGGGCGCCGACGAACCGGCGGATCTCGCCATCTGAGTCGCAGGTCATGTCGCCGAGGTGGACGCGATGGTCGGGGCGTTCGTTGAGCCGCTGCAGCGGCACGATGGGAAAGTCATGATCGATAGCCCAGTGATCCGGGAGTGACTGAAAGAGCGAGAAGTTAACGTACCAGGTCTCGGCGAGGTGGTTGTCCAGCTCGCGCAAGCCCATCGGTGGCTCGCCCTGGCGTGAGCGCAGACGCAGGGCAGCGAGACCGTGACGCTCGATGGCTTCAGCGTGCGCTCGTTGCTCAAGAGTGATGGCGCCAGACTCGAACAGGGCGCGGGTGCGCGCATTGAGCTGCTCGAGGGCGCGCTGGTCCTCGAGCAGGTTCCCGGCGCTGCGTTCGACCGCCTCAAGCGCTGCGGCGAGCTCAGCGGGCGGAGGCGCCGGCGCCATGGGACGAAGCGGCTCATGAAGCGTGCCGTCCTCGCCGATGACCTCGACGACCATCAGGCTGTGGTGTGCCACCGTGGCGCGCCCGGACTCGGTGAGGAGATCGGGATGCGGCTGTCCTGCCTGATCGCAGAGCTCGGCGACCTCACGGACCGCTGTCTGTGCGTAGTCGTCGAGCGAATAGGCCATCGAGAGCGGTCCACTGGATTGGCTGCCGTCGTAGTCCACCGCCAAGCCACCGCCGATGTCGAGCTTGTTGAGGTGTGCCGCGCCGAGTCGGCGCAGCTCAAGCAGTAGGCGAGTCGCCTCGCGCAGCGCTCGGCGCATGGGCTCAAGCTCGCTCATCTGAGAGCCAGCGTGGAAGTGGAGGAGGCGGAGGTCCTCGAGCGCTTCGGCGCGCCGGAGGTGCTCGATCGCCGAGAGCATCTCGGCGGAGGTGAGCCCAAACTTGCTGCGGTCACCGCTCGAGGCAGCCCACTTGCCCGAGCCGGCGCCTCGGAGGCGAGCACGCAGACCGATCTGCGGTCTCTGACGGCTCGATGCGCAGAGCTCGAGCAGCAGCTTGAGCTCGTCGAGCCGCTCGATCACGATGATCACGTCGAGTCCGAGCGCTTGCGCGTGGAGCGCGGTCCTGAGGTACTCTGCATCCTTGAAGCCATTGCACAGGATTAATCCGCCCGCCTTTTGCATCCCCATGGCGATCATGAGCTCGGGCTTGGAGCCAGCCTCGAGGCCGACGCCGTGCGGTGCCCCACCGTCTAGCACCGCACGCACCACGCGGCGCTGCTGATTGACCTTGATCGGGTAGGCGCCGTGGTAACCGCCTTGATAGCGCGCCGCCTCGATCGCTCGGGCAAAGGCTGCGCGCAACGCGTGCAGCCGGTGACGAATGATCTGCGGGAAGCGAAGGATGATCGGCGCGCGCGCACCCTGCGCGATCAGATCATGAACGAGGTCAGCTAAACCGACGCAGGCGTCGTCGCCCGATGGGTGGACGCTCACCTGCCCCTCTGCGCTGATTGAAAAATAGGGAGCGCCCCAGTAAGGGACACCATACGCTTGCACTGCCTCTTGGCTGGACCAACTGACCATGAACTCATCCCCGCCTGCGCCTGAAACTGCCAGCGGCCGCCGCATTGAGCAACTGTCACCGTGGGCGATCGGAGTCACTTCGGGGGCTGCTGCTCCAGTGCTTGCCTTCACCATGAGCCGAGCCATTGCGGTGCGCTCCGTGCTCCCCTTTTTGATCTCTGTTGTGATGGTGATCGGCGGGCTGACGATCGGGTTCGTCTACGGGGTAGACGCGGTGGCTGGGCTCGTCGACCCCGCCTTCG
Source organism: Myxococcota bacterium (assembly GCA_036338695.1). GTDB lineage: Bacteria > Myxococcota > UBA4151 > UBA4151 > UBA4151 > CACGMS01. The sequence goes on along the minus strand of JAYZBQ010000056.1, from coordinate 16,223 downwards.
GACTCTTCATGAGCGAGGGGTGGTGGCGTCGCGCCGCGGTGGCGCTGATCGCATGGCCCGTGGGGCTTACGCTGAGCGTCGCGGTGGGTTACCAGGTCGGATTTCTGCTGAGTTTGCCGCTGCTTGACCGTCTGGCGCTCGCCGTCGAGCGTCACGACGGCTGGACGGTGGAGGGGCGTAGCCTGGGGTTGGGGAATTCCGCCTTCTGCGTGAGCGTGGTGATGGCCTTATGGCTGGTGGGCTCGCTGGTCTTTATGGTGCTCGGCTTGTTGCCGGGCGTCGGCGTCTTCTTCGTGGCGATGGGGTGGCTCTGGAGTGCGCTGTGCGTGGCGCTGGACGCGCTCGACCCCAGCCTAACTCGAGCGGGTTACGGCTTGGGTGCTCGGCTCGGGCTGGTGCGCCGGCACCTGCCGCCTGTCGTGGCGTTCGGAGCCCTGGCGAGCCTCTGGATTATCATCCCTGGCTCGTACCCAGGGATCGTCGTCGGCGGCTCAAGACTGGCGGCGCGCTTGCTCAAGTCCGAAGCCACAGATCCAGCGCACGGATCACGTCCAGCAACAGGCGCCGACGGGGGTCGTTGACCCCCTGATACGCGCCGGAGCGAATGTGAAGAAACCCGACGCCAGCGCTCGCAGGGACGTCGAAGGCGTTGTAGTACGTGTGGTTACAGAGGTAGCGCCCGGCGTCATCTGAGCGCTCGATGTGGTGCCCTTTGACGTGCAGGGTGCGCACGATCTGATCGATCGGCCAATGGCATCGCAGGGCGTGGTCCATCCCGCGTGTCGGCGCAATCGGTCCGGGTAATAAGAGCTCGCCGTCACCGTCAGGGCGACCGTCCAGGCGATTGAGCGCTTGGGTCTCGAGGCGCCCCGTCGCCTCTTGCTGCGCAACCCCGAGCATCAACACAAAGTGCGGCACGACGCGATCCACGGCGCGAGCGAGCATCGGTGTCGACCGAGCCCAGCTGACCGGCAGGACGCGCCGGTGCACCTTGAGCCCCATGATCCGGCGAGGCAGAGACCGCGCCAAGCGCGCGCTCGGGTTGTCGGGCACCCCAGGAAAGACGTCGAATCCCGTCACGAGGATCCGAGGGCGGGCGATCAGGTTGAGCTGCCTGGCGGATGCTTCGCTCAATACGCTCACCCCCTTTACAGTGCGCCTGCGTTCGTTCGATGTTCGCCTATGTCGCGTGACGCGGCAAGGGAGTACGCTATGCATCGGCTGGCGCTATGCGCTCTGGCGCTGATGAGCACCGCTTGTGAGCCGCTCTACACAAGCTGGGAAGGCGAGGACCCCGCCTTCCTGATGGCGGCGGCGGTCATCGAGACACCCCAAGCGTCTCCCTCGACGCTCGAGGTGATGAGCTGGAACCTCAAATATGGTGGGGGGCGAATCAACTTCTGGTTCGACTATTGGGGGGATCGCGCCCTCATGACGGAGGCTGAGGCGGACGCCAACATCCGAGGGCTGATCGATCTGATCAACGAGGTCGATCCGGACGTCCTGCTCGCTCAAGAGATCGAGCGCAACTCGAAGCGCACAGCCTATCGAAACATGGTGCAGATGGTCCTCGACGAGACCCCGCTCAACTACGCCGCCTACATCCCCGCATGGCAGGCTCGCTTTGTCGCAACACAGGGGCTCGGTCGCGTGGACAGTGGGCTCGCGGTCTTGAGTAAATATCCGATCGCTGAAGCCGTGCGGATCGCGCAGGCGGATCGAACCGACCAGGACGCGTTGACCAAAGCCTTTTATCTGCATCGAGGGATCGTCCATGCGCGGCTCGATCTCGGGGCAGAGCGCCTGGTCGATGTCGTCAACGTCCACACCGCCGCCTACGACAACGACGGCACCAACGGGCGCCACCTCGAGCAGATAAAGCAGCTGGTTGACCGTCTCGATGACGAGGGGCGAGAGCTGCTGGTGGGCGGTGACTTTAACGCGATTCCGCCGGGAACGATTCGTTCCGAGGGGTTTGACGACGAGGAGCCGGTCCCCGATGACACCGATTTCCAGGGCGCACCGTATAAACTCGACGCCATGCAGCCCTTCTTTGATCGGTACGCTGCGCACATGCCGCTTGAGACCTATGAGGCCGCCGATGAAGAGGGGCAGTCGAGGTGGTACACGCACACCGTGGCGCCCCCGGTCGATGCCCAAGGCCGCAGCCATTTTTGGAACCGAACCCTCGACTACCTGTTTACGAACACCGGCTTTGTCGGAGAGGCCGGTGAGGTGCTGCAGCGTCCTGGGCATGGGGCTGCGTTCACGGCGTCAGGGCAGGGCATTGAGGCGGACCCGATGCTCTTGAGCGACCACGCGCCGGTGATGGTCAAGTGGAGCCTGCCATGAGCGCGCGCGCCTGGACGATCCTGGCGTCGCTCGCCTTAACCACTGACGCGCAAGCGAGCGACCCGCAGCTGATCAACCCCGTCGGTACCGCCACGTTGCTCAAAGTGGGGCAGTGGGAGACCGGGCTGATCGGGCCGACCCGAATCGGCCTGCGCGAGGATCTTGAGCTGCGATTGCATCCAGTCACTGCGCTGGTGAGCCCGAACTTTGCTTTGCGTTTTGCGCACGGAGAGATGGCGGGGGGTGCGCTGAGTGTGGAGTGGGGTGCGAGCGTGCCGACCTATGCGCTAAGGATGGTGCAAGGCGATGCCGCTGGGACGCTCTTTCCGACCGACGTGACGATCCCGTGGATGGTCGTCCCGCGTGCCGGCATGGTGTGGTCGCGCGGCGGCGAGGAGCAGCTGGTCACGCTGCGCACCGACGTGACGCTGGGGGTGGCGTTTAATCAGCCGGAGCGATCGGTCGAGAGCCCGGGTGAGGGCTGGCTCGACCTCTTGTTCTCGCCCGCCACCGACGGCTACAGAGCGCGCCTCGGGATCACCTACGACCGGGCGCTCCTGCGCGTTTTGAGGTCGCGCAGCAGCCTCGATCTCTACGCCACAGGGAACGCCGAGAACCCGATGATGATCCTCGGCCGACAGGTGTTTGATGTCGGGCTCTGGCGAGGCGCTGACGGTCGCAGTAACCGAATTCACCTCGGCGTCGCTTGGCTCAACTCATTTAGCCACGCACTCCGGGGGCGTCGTTCGAACGACTTCATGCCGGTGATCGACCTCGTCTTCTGAGCCTACGGCGCATCGATCGCGGGCGCCAAAGCCCACAAAGCGGTGGCAAGCGCCGCACCGCCGATCGCTGACCAGCGCGTCACCACCGCCACGCCTTGCGCCGCTTTGTGGTTGTCGTAGGTGGTCGTGGTCAGCCCGCTGATCGGGTCATCATGAGCCGCCTGCGCGCCACCGAGGTCCACAAGCGACCAGCTAAAGGAGCCGATGGCGCTGACGCCAAGTACAAGAGCTGAGCGGCGCATGATGCGGCGCGTGAAGCGGCGCTCAAGCTGCTGCGCCGTCATCGTGGCGTCCTCGCCAAACAGCGCCTTGAGCGCATCCTCCGTGAGCGTCAGGACCCCACGCGGCAGGTCGACCTCTTTGCGCACCGACACCGTTTTTCGGACTAAGACCTTGGCGTCGTCGACGTTGATGACTTTGAAGTTGAGGATGAACTGATCACCGATTCGCCCGATGCTCGGGACCGCCATCAGCGGGACGCCCAGCGCACCGCCGAGCGCCGTCATGCAGCTCTCATCGTCGCATCCGATCGCTTGCTTCTGCTCCTCGAGGCTGATCATGTCACGCAGGTCTTCGCCTGTGACGATGGACTTGAAGCGTCGTGACTCGGTGAGCCGAGACAGCAGGATATCCGAGAGCACCTCCGCCATGGATGGTTTCACACCGTGGACCGCCTCGAGGTCGAGGACGGCGATGTCCTGAGCGTCCGCGGCGCGCTCTTGAGCGCGTTTGACGGCGTCCGGGCTGACCGAGGCGAAGAAGGTCGCCAGAGTCTTCGCGGTGATGTCCTTAGCGAGCTTGGGCGCCTGATCCGTCGTCTCAGCGACGCCGCCTTCTCGAGCGACGACTTTGGCGTTTTTGACGTCGAGGATCTTGAGGTTGAACACGGTCTGCTGACCGATCAAGCCGATCTCGCCGACGAGTAAGTAGGGGACCTCGAGCGCTTTGGCGAGCTCGGTCATGCATGAGGACTCTTCGCAGCCGAGCGCCTGCTTCTGCTGCTCAAGGTTGATGAGCTCGGCGAGGTCGCTGCCGCTGATCAACCGAGTAAAGCGACCGTCTTCTGAGATCTGCGCAAGCACCAGCTCGCTGAGCACGCTCACCAGCTTGGCGTCCACCTTGTCGGAGCTCGACCGCAGCGGCATGGCGGCGAGCTCAAGGGATACTGGCGCCTCTTTGGCGGCGGCACCTGCGTCCACCGCATCGGCGGCGAGCGCACCCGCCGGCAGGACCAAAGTGAGCGCAATGAGGAGGTAGCGTGGAGTGTTCATGACAGGACAGTAGTGGCGAAGAAATGCGGCTGCAAGGTCTCATCATCGGGCGCGCTCGAGAAAATACGAGTTAAGCCTTTGAAAGCCAACGAGCTATGCTAAGAACTGTCTAGGGTGGTGTTCGTCAAACCGCCACCGTAGGAGGTCCCGTGCTCGTTCTGCACGCGCTGTGGAGCAAGGAGAAGCAGTTGGCGCTTTGGTGCGAAGACACCGACCTGCCCAGTGCGCTCGAGCAATCCGGTACCCCGGGACAGGTGGCTGTGCACCCGTTCGCCCTGGCGCCCAAGGGCCTCAAGTTTCCTTCGCGTCTGTTCGGGGGTAAAGGCTACCGCTTCGACCCCGGCGCCGTGGTGATGGAGCTGCCCAGCGTCCCGGGTGCCCCTTTGGCGAGCCCGGGTTTGAAGGACCAAGACTTCGGCGCACCGGTCAACGGCGCTTCGGCCCGACTCCAGCCTTGGCGGGTCCCCGTGCAGGTGATCGAGGCGGACTCTGCGCTCGCTCAGCTCCTGTGCCTAGCCGACGTCGAGCTCCCGCCCAACCTGCGGCACGGTGCGAGTTTTCTTGCGCTGGTTGCCTTAGCTCGGCTGGGTGCCGAGGCGCTCGCGCGCGGGACGGTTTTACCGACCGCTCAGGAGGGGCAGGGCGACACCCCGCTGCGCGGCGAGTGGCGCCCCTTCCTGGGCGCATCGAACGATTTTGAGGGGCGCCTAAAGACCGTCGCCTCTCATCTGCCGGCGGTGGCGTTCGCCGAGCGAGATGCTGGCGGAGAGCGCCCTTCCGCGCTGGCGAGCGCCATGGACTTTCTCAACACGACCGTTCACGGCGCCGTTCGGTTGGCGCTCGCCAAGATGGACCTCCTGCCGCGTACCGGCGTCCCCAAAGGCGCCAACGCGTGTTTCCCCGCCTGGATGACCTCGTTGAGCGGCGCAAGCCGTCCGATGCCGTCCGTGCCCGAGGAGGCGCTCCAGTTTCGCTCGGAGCTCGATGACTGGTACCGCTTGGCGGCGAATCCAGGTCGTCTCTTCCGGGTTGCCTTCGTGGTTCAGCCGCCCGAGTACGCCATGGCTTTTGAGGACGATGAAGGGCACGAGGTCGATCGCAACAGCGCCAAGGAGAGCACCTGGCGCGTGGAGCTGGCGCTGCAGGCCGACGACGACCCTGAGGAGCTGGTGGCGGCGACCCGGATCTGGAACAATCGAAAGAACAAAGCCTTCGCCCGAGACCTTGGCATCGATGATCCGGCGGGGGTTCTTCGGTTGGGGCTTGATCGAGCGGTGGAGGTCTGTCCGGAGCTCGCGGTGGCGATGAAGCGTGCTCGCGTCACGCAGCTTGACCTCACGACCCGCCAGGCGCACCGGTTCATGAAGGAGACAGCGCCCCGACTCAGCGAGCTGGGCATGATGGTGCATCTGCCGCCGTGGTGGGCGCAGCGCCAGGAGAGCGTGGGGCTCGCTTTGGTCGCAAACGATAACCCCGGCGAAGCGGGCGGTGCGCAGCCTACACCCGGAGCCGCTAAGGCGAAGGGGAAGTCGTTTCGAGGGGGGCTCGGCGGCGCGCTCGACAAGGATTCCTTGGTTCGCTTTCAGTGGCAGGTGGCGCTCGGTGACGTGCGCTTGAACCCCAAAGATCTGTTCCGCATGGCGCAGGAGAAGCAGCCGCTCGTCAACGTCGGCGGCAAGTGGATCGAGCTCAAGCAAGACGAAGTTCAAGAGGCGGTAGCCTTCTTCAAAAAGAAGGGTGCCGAGGGCGAGCTCGGGGTCACCGACGTCCTGCGCAAGGGGTTGCTTCAGGAGAAGGTTCCGCTGCCGTTGGTCGAATTCAACCTTGAGGGCATGCTCAGCAAGCTCGCTGGCGACTCCGCCTCCTTCGAGGAGGTCGACGAGCCCCCGAACTTTGTGGGGCAGCTGCGCGACTATCAAAAGCGCGGCTTGAGCTGGTTGCACTTTTTAGGGCGGCTCGGCGTGGGCGCGTGCCTGGCTGATGATATGGGGCTTGGGAAGACGGTTCAGCTCCTGGCGCTGGCTGCCATGGACATTCAGGCGCACCTCGACGAGGGAGTCGAGCGGCCGGCGCCGACGTTGTTGATCTGCCCCATGTCGCTGGTGGGCAACTGGCAGCGTGAGGCTGAGCGCTTTACGCCGGACATTCGCGTGCTGGTTCATCACGGCAGCGAGCGGATGCAGGGGCAAGATTTTATCGAGTCGATGGGCGACTACGACCTGGTGCTGACGACCTACGGGCTTGCGCTCAGGGACCGTGACACCTTGGCGGACGTCGAGTGGCGCCGGATCGTGTTGGACGAGGCGCAGAACATCAAGAATCCGAGCGCTCGCCAGACACAAGCGGTCCGTAGCATTGAGAGCGACCAGCGCGTGGCGCTGACCGGTACGCCCGTTGAGAACCACCTCACCGAGCTGTGGTCGATTATGCACTTCCTCAATCCAGGCCTGCTCGGCTCGCAGCGCGACTACAAGGGGCGCTTCGCAACGCCCATCGAGCGGCACGGTGACCGTGACGCCTCGGAGATGCTGCGTCAGCTCACGGGTCCGTTTATTCTGAGGCGTCTAAAGAGCGATCGGAGCATCATCAAAGAGCTCCCTGAGAAGATGGAGGCGAACCTCTACTGCAACCTGACCAAGGATCAGGCGAGCCTCTATCAAGCCGTCGTGGACGACATGATGAAGCAGATCAACTCGGCCGCTGGCATTGCGCGTAAAGGCTTGATCCTGACGACGCTCATGAAGCTCAAGCAGGTCTGCAATCACCCGACGCTGCTCACCAAAGACAAGAAGGCGCTGGGGCGGCGCAGCGGTAAGCTGGCGCGTCTTGATGACCTGCTCGAGGTGATGATGGAGGGGGACGACGCCTGCTTGATCTTTACCCAGTTCTCGAGCTGGGGCGGGATGCTCGCCAAGCACCTCGAGAAGACCTTCGATACGCCGGTGGCGTTCTTACACGGTGGGACGCCCAAAAAAGAGCGAGACAAGATGGTCCAGCACTTCCAGAGTGAGGACGGACCGCGCATCTTTGTGCTCAGCCTCAAGGCGGGCGGGGTCGGCTTGAACCTGACCAAGGCGAACCAGATCATCCACTACGATCGCTGGTGGAACCCTGCCGTTGAAGACCAAGCCTCGGATCGAGCGTATCGCATCGGTCAAAAGCGCACGGTCCAGGTGCGCAAGTTCGTCTGCGTCGGGACGCTCGAGGAGCGGATCGATAAGATGATCGAACAGAAAAAAGCGCTCGCCAACGCGATCATTGGCACGGGCGAGGGGTGGCTGACCGAACTCGACACCGATCAGCTCGCCGAGCTTTTCAAACTTTCACAAGATGCGGTGAGCGAATGAGCGTCCCTGTCTATCGATTAGCTCAAATCTTTGGCGCCGTGTCGTCGCACCACAAGGTGGGGCAAGGGCACGAGTATGAGCGGATTGGTCGCGTTCAGTCCATCGAGCTGACCCCGGGTTTGGCTCGGACCAAAGTGTTGAACAATATGGGGCGTTACTACGATGTGATCATCAAGCGCGCCACCAAGGGGCAAGAGGCCTGGCGCAACACCGGCTTCGTGGCGGCGTGCACCTGCCCGGACCCTAATTCTCTGTGCAAGCACATCGCAGCGTCGGTGTTCTCGCTCGGTCGCCGGATCGAAGCCGACGCCGACGCGTTCCAGGTCTGGATGGGGATCTCGGCGGACGACAACATGGGACCTCAGGTCATGAGCTCGGACGAGCAGGACGCCTGGTGGGATGTGGGCACAGCGGAGGTGGGCGCCTTCTTTGATCCTGAGCAGTCTGGTCGACCGGACGAGCTGTTGCGTCGGCTTGGGCCGCCGCCACGCAAGCTGGGGCTCTCGGACCTGCCGGACCTCTTGGCGCCTGCTTACACGCTGATCTCAAACGCCGGGCGCCAGCTGATCACCGACCCCGTGTCCGCCATCAAAACCGGGAAGTCCCGCCGCTAACGCGACGTAGAAGGGCGCGTCGGCGCGAGCGGTCCACGACTCGGCAGCGGCGAGAGCTCTGGGATGAGGTTGGCGAGGTCATCGCCCATGCTCTCGCGCACAATCGACAGCGTGTCCTGGCGGAGGTCGTTGAGCTCCTGGCGGGCGTCCTTCATGGACATCGAGCCGCTGCGGATCCCTCGATAGAGCTTGCTCATGCTCTTGCGCTCCTTGCGCAAGATCTCGGTCAGCGCCGAGCGGTCCTCTTCGCTCATGTCGCGCACAACCTCGCTCTCCGCCATGCGCTCAGCGAGCCGCTCAGCGAAGCGCTCTAGGTGGCGCCCTGAGCGCTTGTCGCGGTATTGTTCGCGCTCCTCACGGATGATCTTTCGGACCTGCGCTGCCAACATCGGATCCACTGGGACGGCGTCATCAGGGATCATCCCCGGCATCTCGCCCATGGGGTCGGGCTCGGGCGGAGGCATCATCGACGGGTCCGGTCCGCCGCTCGCGCTGTCACCGCCAAAACCCTCATCTTTCATCTCGCCACGAGCCAGCTCTGGCGGCGGGGGGGGCGGCGCGCCGCCGCTGGAATCCTTCATGGCGTAGAGGTCTTTGCGTAGCGCCTCCATCTCCTCTTGCAGCGCTTTGACTCGGACGTCATCGGTCTCGACAGCGCCTGTCGATGGTTGGGAGACCACGGAGTAACCGCCGAGGCTGAGCGCAATCAACGAGAGGATAAGGGGCAGCTGCTGGGTCATCAGGCTTCATCCACGAAGGTCGCGAATTCGATCTCCGAGGGGATCTGAAAGAGCGAGGCATGCGATAAGGGGATCATGTACACGATCCCGCCGTGCGGTCGGTCCATATCGGCGGTCTCAAAGACCCACTCAAAGATCTCATCGGCGCGGTCATTGGGCACGATGATGCTTAGGATCTCTTTCTCTTGGTCATCGCCGAGCCGGCGCTCGCTGGCGCGCACGAACCGGCCGACACCGCGAGCGAAGTTGATGTTCGCGGCGTCCAAGCCCTTCTCCTCACGGAGCGCTTTGACCACCGGCAGCGCCGTGCCCATCGGGATGATCGCCTGGATCATCTTTTGCTCGGTAAACATGACTACGCTCCGAGCTTCTCAAGCAGATCGCGCGGGACGTGCGTCGCCGCCTTCTCAACCGGTAGCACGTAAGCGATCCCCATCCCGGGGGTATCGAGCTTGCCGGCTTTGTAGATCCGCTCAAGGATCTCGTCGATCTGATCGTTGCTCACGAGGATGTTGACGATCTCCTTCTCCACCTCGACGGCGAGGCCGAGGATCCCGAGCCGGTCGCGCACGCCGGTGCCGCGTCCGTAGTAGATGGTTGCGCCGCGTGCGCCCGCTTCGCTGGCGGCGCGGACGATCTCGTCGCCCATGCCTCGCTGGACGACGGTGGTGATCATCGAGACGTCGGTGAGGACAATGATCTCGTTCTTCTTCTCTTTACTCATCAGCTTGCTTCCTTTGCGTCGCGCCAGTCGCGCAGGGCGACACGAACCTTAATCCATAATCCGGTACTCAGTACCGCCAAAATTGGCCCGATCGAGGCCATCGAGAGGATCCCGAACCCTTCGATCACGTTGACCGCTTCACCGAGCCCAAGCCCCATGGCGAGCACCAGCGGGACCGTCACCGGGCCCGTTGTCACGCCGGCGCTGTCCCAGGCGATGTTCACGAACTCTTCGGTGGAGAAGAAGGTCAGGACCATCGCCAGCACATAGAGCGGCACTAGCAGGTACACGAGGTTGATCGAGAAGATGATCTTGGCGACTCCAACGCCAATCCCGGCGCCGACGCCCCAGGCGACGGCGTTCATCAGCGAGGACTTCGGGAAGGTCCCGTTGGTCAAGTTCTCGACCGTCTGACCCAGCGCATTGAGCGCCGGCTCAGCCAGCGTTGCGCCGAGCCCTAGAATCCAAGCAAAGGCGATGGCGATCGCCAAGCCGACCACCTTGGGGTAGTAGGGCGAGCCCGCCGCTGCGTCGATGTTGGTAAACGCAGCGGGGACCAAGGAGCCGGCTTGTGCGCCGAGCTTAGCGAGCCCGTAGGTGAGCCCGAGGTTGAACACGATCATGCCGATCACGCACAGGCTGATCCCGTAGGCGATGCTCATTGGATCTTTGACCCGTGAGCGCAGCAGCACCATCAGCACGACCAGCAGAAACAGAACCAGCGGCACGATGGCACGCACGCCGCCGATGATCTCGACCCAAGGCGTCTGCTCATGCCAGGCGGTGCTTCCCGCCGCTGCCGCCGCCTGCGCCGACGCCAAGATGGTCTCAACGGGTACCGTGGCTTGGACATAAAGACCAAGGAGTTGTACGCCGAGGATCGGAAACAGCGAAGCGAGCGTGACGATCCCAAAGCCCGAGAGCGAGCTGCGCCCTTTGCCGACCGCGTTGGCGATGCCGATCCCGAGCGCCAGAACGAGCGGGACGGTCACCGGCCCCGTGGTGACGGCGCCGCAGTCCCAAGCGAGCCCGAGGATCGATCTCAGGTTGGGTTGAAAGCTGATGTAGATGCTCAAACAGACGGTCGGGATGAGCGTCATGTAGATCATCGGCTTAAGGCTCCAGCCGCGCACGAACCGCATCGTCCCAAGGACCGCAGCGATCCCGACGCCGACCCCGACGATCAGCACCAGCGGCAGCGCCCAGGTGGTGAGGAGGGCTTTGAGGTAGGGCGCCTTCTCGACGCTCACCAGCGCACCGGCCGCCTGCAGCGCGCCGATCGCTGGCTCGGCGAAGGTCACGCCGATGCCGAGCAGGAACACCACCCCGAGCACCACCGGTAGCTTCGATTTTTTGGGCAGCTCGGACCCGATGGTCTCGCCAAAGGGCATCAGGCCGACCTTCAGCCCCTCCATAAAGAGCATCAGCCCGATGATCACGGCGGTGAGCCCGGCGCTGACGATGCCGGCGTCGGCGAGCTCTTGGTGGAGCACGAACACCTGGAACAAGCCGAGGTAGATCGCAAGCGGCACCACCGCCTTGATCTGCTCGACGGTTCGCACTGAGAAGTACGGTCCGACGATGCGGTAGATGTCGCGTGCCGAGACGCCGACCTTCTTACCTTCGTGTTGACGTCCATGCTGCGTCACCTCTGCGAAGGGGAGGGAGCGCTGCTGCATCCCAATCTCTCGCATGAAGGCACCGAAGCGAATTGAGCGTCGTTGAGGGGTCTCGCTCACGGTAGCTCCCGAGCAGAAAATAGCGGGCAACAGTGGAGACTACTCTCGGTCAAACCGCAACCCCCTTTGTGGTGTCGCGAGAGGGCGTTGGCTTGAGGGTTTGATGAGCCGCTTGGTTGCCAAAGCGCAGGCGGCGCGCTAGCACACCGCTCCGACCCCCGTTGAGAGGATGCGATGCGCCATCTGTTGATCCCCACCTTGTGCTTGTTCAGCCTCTTCAGCGGCTGTTCCCTTCTGGACGCGCCCATCGCAACGGACGCCGACGCAGGCGTCGTGCTGGACGCGGGCGCTGTACTGGATGCAGGTGCGGCGGTCGACGCCGGCGAGCCGGTCTGTGTGGTCGACCCCGAGCGCCTCAACGGGGTGCTCGCCTGTCAGGTCGATGAGCAGTGTCCCTGCGGCGCACATTGCGCGCTCGGGCGCTGCATTTACGAGTGCCTTGAGGGGGTCGAGGACTGCGCCGATGGGCAGCGCTGCAGCCTCTTTGGTCGCTGCATTGAGGCCGAGCCTGAGCAAGAGAACCCCGGGCTTGAAGAGGAGATCGCGCCGCCGAGCCCCGCGCCCCAAGGGGCGGTGACGCTGGATCGGATGGCCTTTGAGGTGGTGACGCGTGATCAGCTCTTGGCGCTCACCTTCTCGGTGCGAGACGCCGACGTGGGCGCGCTGCGTGTCGGGGATGGGCTGGCGGCTCAGATTGTCGACGGTGAGGTGAACCTGTTGCCTGCGGAGAAGCCGCTGGTTAACTGTGTCGACAGCGACGAGGCGGGGTTCAGCGATGGCTGCCTGCTTGAGGACCTGGCGCAAGGCTCAACGTACACGATCTATCTGCGTCCGGGCGACCCGGACGGCGAGGCTCAAGAATGGAGCGTAGGGGTCTTCACCGATCGCCAGAGTGAGCGGGTCAGCGTGCGCCTGGTCGAGCCCCGAGCCTTGATCTCGGATGAGGCTGAGGTGACCGGCACCTATGAGGGGTCGGTGCAGTTTATCGACCCCGCCGGCAGGGCGATGATGAACCTGCCGGTTAGGGCCGAGGTCCTCGGGCAGGGCGACGCGATGAAGATGCGGCTGATCGATGAGTTGCGGATCTTGTCGCCCACAGGCTCGCTCTGGGGCAGGCCTGTCGACGGCGGCTTCACCTTTCATTGGACTCGCTACCTCGGTGAGCGAGCGCAAGGGCTGGGTGACGTCGAGGTTCACCTGGGGCTGCGCTCGCAAGAGGCGCTCTCGGTCGGCGCCGGGCGCTGGCTCGGGGGGCGCTTTGACGTCGCCGTCGCCGGTTGGTTTTCGGACGAGGAGAACCTGGGATGTTTTGGGGGACAGGCGTTCTGTGGCGGTCAAGGCGGGGACAGCTCGCCGTGCTGCGGCCGGACGCGCGGCTCGACCGACATCAAGGCGCAAGCGGTGACCATGGCGCGCGCCGACCTGACGTTGTTTCGGCGCAGCGGCCTGGATGAGGACGCGCAAGTGCGTCGCTTTGACGAGCTCGCCGCCGACAGCGAATCGGACTTTACCAACATACGGGATCGAATCTGGTCGGAAGCGTCTCGGAGCTCTTGGGACCAGGTGGTGCAGGAGCTGTTTCGGCTCGAAGAAGCCAACCCGCTGCTCGATAGCCGGCTGCGCACCTGGGCGACCCTCGCCGATGACAGCCGCAGCCTGCTGCGCTGCGAGACCGATCAGGTCGCGCCCAACTATTACATCTGCAAGGGCGCCAATTACCGGGGCGGACCGGCCCAGAACAACCCGGTCTGTGCGCCCGGTGAGGCAGCTGCGATGCCAGATCGTTGCGGTCGATACGTTCGTCGGCACTGCAGCGGTCAGGGCGACGACGCCTGCGTTCACGAGTGCTATCAGATCGACTTTGGTGGTGACGGGCCGGAGCCGCTCACGCCGCGCAGCTTTCAACGCATCAACATGGAGCTTGCGCGCGCCTCGCTCTGCGCAGAGCGCTACTTCTGCTATGAGCCGCCCGCCGACGAGACCTTCAGCACAGAGTCGAGCCGCTTGCACCGCCGGGCGCTGCCGATCTCGGGCGACCTGACCTGCACCCGCACCAACAACGACCTGCAGGATCAGATCCCAACGGCGATCGGCTTGTTCACCAACGCCGACGCAAGCGAGGCCGAGCAAGAGGCGCTCAGCGCAGGCGCCATGCTCGAGGCTTGCTTTGCGGATTTGTCACGCCCGGTCCCTGACCTGCAGGGGCGTGGACCGATCTGGGACGGCGCGGATCTGCGCCGAGTCTTTCAGACCGAGGGCTGCATCGACCTGGCGCGGTTCTGGTCCAGTCTGCGCTGGGCCTCTGCGCCAGCTATGCTCCAGGCGATGGACCCGCAGACGCGTGAGAGCGACGCCGTGGGTGATCAGAGCAAGGCGAACGGCTTGTACCTAAGGCTCATGAGCCAGTGGCTTCAGCTGCATCAGTTCCTGGCGCTCGAGGGCTTGCAGGCGCACCGGCTCGCCAAGGTGCTTCGGCAGGGTGAGGATCAGATCACCCCGACCGAGGTGCCATCGCTCGGCCGGCTGCGGCAGGTGCTCGGAGGCGCCTGGGAGGTGTTCCTGCGCCCTCGCTTGGTCACGGGGCTCATGGGCGTCACGCCCGAGCAGCTTCTCGAGGCGGACTATCGTCGTGTGATCTACCCGAACCTGAACGCTGGCGCTCAGAGCTTTCACGAGCAAGGCGTGGGGTTACCGGTGTTCTTGGTCGAGGCGATGAACAGCTACATGGAGGTGCTTGAAGCCGAAGCCGAAGAGGTGTGGTCCTCTGGGCAGAACCTGACGGCGCACCGCGCCTTGATGGCGACCGCCGTGCGTCAGAGCTTGCTCATGGAGGCGCTCGCCGAGCGCGTGGCGCAGCGTGCCGGTGTGGGCGAGTCGGGTTGGGGGCCGCGCTACCTGCAGGCGCGTACTCAGCTCAAGGGGCTGCGTGCGCGGGTGCTTCGAGCCTCCATCAACCTGCTCGGGCGCGGCAACCCGCTCGGTATCGAAGACGACGACCTGCCGCTGTACTTTCGCGTGGATCAGGGCGGGCAGATCGGCCGAGCCTCGGTGATCTCGACCTATTTCTTGGTTGACGATGGCGGGCTGGCTTCCCAAGCGGTGGGATCGGCCGAGAGCGCTCTGCAGTCGGCTCGTGGGGCCTGGCTGCAGCTTCGTGATGGCGTCTTGCAAGATCGCAACCATGTGGTCGAGGCGAACGCACGTCAGACCGCAACGGCGCAGCGTTACGGTGACCCCATCCTCGAGATCTGCGGGGCACATCGTGGCTGGGAGCGCCCGAACGATCCCGGCAACAGGGCGCCGGTGACGAGCGCAGAGGCGGTAGAGTGGCTGGACGACATCCCCGACTATGGCTCGTGTTTCTTGGACACCTCCAAGCCCGAGTGTCGGCTGTCCCAGCAGCTGCTCGATGAGGCGGTCCAGCCCGAGCAGCTCGAGTATCAGCTCTGCAAGGCGGCGGTGTACCGTTACCACTATGGTGACGCCGTGCGCTTTGCGGACCCGCAGAGCCATGCGCTCGCGACGGCGACGCTCGATGAGTGGCTCGAGCTCTACGAAGCCGACACGCTCACCCGTGAGCGCGCCATTGAGATCCTCTTTGCCGGGATCGCTGGCGCCTCCGCAGAAGCCCGCCGCGGCTTCTTTAAGGGGTTTGAAGGGGTCGAGGTGGTGTCCTTAGAGCACCGTAACGAGACCCATGACGCATGCATCAATGCGCTGCCGAACGCGCTGCCGAGCATGCCGAGCTACGCCACCTTAGAGGACGGTCCGCTCCAAAAAACCAGCTGTTACATGGGCGCCATGGGCGAAGCCTTACTCGAGACAATGCAGACCGCTAAAGCGCTCGAGGCGGCGCGCGCCAGCGTGGCAGAGCGCACCGAAGCCTACGGGATCGCGGTTAAAAGCTGCGAGTATGGGCAACGCTTGGGTGACATTGAGAACGAGCTGACTCGGCGCCGAAACATCGCCTTAGCGGGTATGCGCGCGCTGCGGCTCGCCGCCACGGTCGTCGCTGAGGCCACGTCGCATAAATGGACGGACCACCTGATCAGTTTTGGCGGCACCGTCGCCAACACCGGCGCCAAGGTCACCGTTCAGGTGATGAGCGATGCGATGGAGATGGCGCAGGAGCAGCACGAGCTGCTGATGACGCAGTATCAAAACTATTTCTCGGACATGATCTGTTTCAACGACGCCAAGCTGCACCTCGTTGGCCTCAAGACCGCCCAGATCAACATGGAGGCGGCGGTGTTGGGTACGGAGCGTTCCGTGCAGCGTGCTCGGACCATGGCGAGCCGTCTGGATGCGCTGCGAGAGGAGGGGCGCGTGGCGATTACCCGCGCCGAGGGTTGGCAGCGCCCGCCGGTCGCGCACGATCGCTGGCTTGACGAGGACGTCGACGACTTCCTCAACGCCATGCGGCGCGCCAAGCGGACGGTCTACCTGGCGGTGCGCGCGGTCGAGTACGAGTTTCAGATGAGCCGTGAGGAGCGCGGCGCCGTGCTGGCCGCCTCAGCGCCTGGAGAGCTCGATGAGGTCCTCGCAAGCCTGCGCTCGGTCACGAACACCCAGCGCATTAACGGGAACCTTCCAGAAAACTACGAAGCGATATTTAGTCTCAAGACCCACCTCATGCAGCTCGCCTCGCGCG
>JAYZBQ010000055.1:0-5868 GCA_036338695.1 Myxococcota bacterium | reverse complement strand
TGAGGCGGTCGCTGCGATCACGGCTGTGACCGCTCCGGCGAAGAGGACGCCTCCAAGAATCGGTTGGATCGCTGCGCTGAGCATCGGGTGGGAGGTTCTTCTTTATGAGCAATAGGTGCGCATTCACCTACGCCCAGGTCTTTGATTGGGTCGAGGGTTGATCGGAATTAAATCCTTCTCAAGAGAAATGCTAGTCGCTGAGGGTGGTCTCTAGTCTGCGCTTGGATAACTTGTTCCAAGCTGGGATTGTAAGCATAGTAGCGCTTAATCACCGAAAACGGAGAACTGCAATGAACCCGCGTTATCTTATCGTTTTAGCTGGATTGTTACTGATGGGTGCACCGTGCGCCGAGCAGGAGCATGACCATGAATGTCCGCCGGCTCCAGCTCATGATGCAGGGAATTTGGAGACCTTATGCCAAGATTTATTCCCCGCTGATGCTGGAACACCTGCACCGGTCGAGCCTGCCCCTCAAATTGGTGAGCACGAGGTGGGTATGGCGCACAATTTGGTGCTGGCCTTTCTCAAGCAGCAAGTCGATACACAGAAGCTGAGACCGCAAGACACCTACGAAGGCAGCATTGATGTCTTAGCGACTGCTGCTGGAGGTATGGTTTGTGGCGCTCACCTGGGCGACTGTGCTGAAGCTCGTGCGAAAGTTAACGCAGTGCTTGCGCCTATTCGCGCAGCAGCCGTTGAGGGACAGGTTCGTGATGCGGCTACGCTCGATGCCTTTCTCAGCGAGCGCCTCGAGCAGCAAGTGCGTGACGGCGAGATTCCCGCATGGGCGGTCGAGCAAATGAATGCCGTGTTTGAATCGGTGTTCAATGAGGAGAAGAGTCTCGATGATATTATGGTTCAGATCGCCTCGATTGGCAGCGGGCAGGGTGCTCACAAAGGCGGCGATCAGGGGCGTATTTTGCGTTCCATTTTATCGTCGTCGTTTAAGTTTTGGGCCGCGCAAGCTGATGGTCGTCCCGATCCAGATGTCAGCGCGCGAACGTGGTGGGGTACTATGGGTAAAGCCGACGCCAAAACCGCAATTTCGATTGGCGTTGCTGCCTATGTGGGCGGTGGCGTGACGCTGGCTGGTGCTGGAGCCGGTATCGCCTGTGCATCGCTTCTGGCGCTGTGGTAGGTTCGCATCCGAGATAACCGCTACAGATCGTTATGCTGCGCTTCGTTGCTTTGACTCTATGGCTCGTGCTCACCATCGGCTTAGCTGAGCGCGCTCAGGCTTGCGGGCAACAAACGCACACCTGGATCAGCATGGAGGCGGCGCGGCAGCTGCCCGAGGGGCGGCTCAAGGCGCTGCTGAGCAGTGAGGAAGGTCAGCGCTACCTCGTGAACGGGAGCATGTTCCCCGATGGCGGCTATGCGATCAGCCACCCATACGGCGAAGCGGCGCATTGGGCGCCCTTTCATGTCGGGTACGCGGACTGGGTGCGCACGAACCACCCTGACCCTTACGCCACGCAGGAGGGGCGTAAACACCTGGCGTTTTTGATGGGGGTGGTCTCGCACGGGCTGGCTGATGAGTTCTACGACGCCACCTTCTTCGCCGCCTCTCGGGTCCACGACGCGGTCGAGGGTGAGCCGGATCATCACGACAACTTTGACACCGCCTCGGACGTCCTTTTTGCCGCCGCCTCAGGGCAGCGCATCGCCCCCGACGCAGACCTGCCGATGGACGCGATCCTGCACGTCTTTAGCGAGGTGCTGAGCTTGCAGGTGAGCGCTGAGCAGATCGATCGCGGGCAGAACCTCCTGCGCACAGCGGCTTGGATCGTCGCTGCCTCGGCGGATACGCCCTCGGAGGTGGTCGACTCCGAGCGCCAATACCCTTGGGCGGCTCAGCACATCAACGACCGCTCCGTCAGCGGCAGCCCGCCGGTGATCGCCGAGGCGGTCGCTTCGTACTGGAAGGGTTTAGAGAAGCGGGTGCTTGAGCCCGGGCAACTGGATGACTCGCCTTTAGCGTATCAGTGGCCTCGCCCTGGTGAGCCCTTGGCGGCGCGCGCTCAGGAGGACCCGGCGAGCCGCATCGCGCTGATGCTCAGCCGGGCGGTGGGGGAATCGGATCAGCTCAACGAGCTGGGCACCTTGGCCGACCATGAGGGGGGCGATATCGAGCACACCAGCTGGTTCTTTTATCGCGACCACAGCCACATGGTGGTCGCCGAGCCCGCCGCCGAGTGGCCTGAATCCGAGCGGGTGCATTACCGCCTGCCTGAGGGGCTTGAAGCCTACGACGGCACGCGCCTTGAGGCGCCGATTGACGTGACCTTTCGCACCAAGGCTTTGCCCTTGCCGGACCCCCCGGCCGAAGGCTGTTCGTGCCGCGGTTTGAGCACGGGCTTGCTCAGTGTGCTCGGCTTGTGGGCGCTTAGGCGTCGCCGTCGCTAGGCGACTTTGGGTCGCGGTCGGCCACAAATGAGTCGAGGCGTCTGCGCGCCTCGGCGAAGGTCTCTTTGACGTCCTGTGCGAGCTTGGGGTCGAGCATTTCAAGCCCGCCATAAAGACCGCTCGCTTCTTCACAGCCTTTGTCCATGGCTTGGCGCATCAACTCGGCAAACTCGGAGCGTTTGGACCCCGAGCCTTTGACGTCACTGGGTTGCGTTTGTGCCTTGAGAAACGAATCAAACATGGCGATGGCGACGCCCGCTAAGCGCTTGCCACGAGCTTGCGGTGAGTCGTCGTTTACCTTGGGTGGGTTGGTGGCGTCGTAGCGATTGACCAGGGTATTTTTGAGCTCTTCGACCTGTTTGTTCAGGCGCGCCTTGGTGCGCTCCATCAACGAGGGGATCTCATGCCGTTTGAGGTGCTCACTCAGCGCCGACTGCATCTGGCTCTGGGCGCTGCGTTCAAATTGGTTGCGCTGCGCACGCTCACGCAGCGCCGAGAGTTTGATGGACGACTCTAAGTCGACGTACTCAATGGTGATCGCAGGAGGACGCGCAAAAGACGGCGGCTTGGTTGCGATGTTGTGGGCACCAAAGGCGCCGATTTTGTGAACCACAGCCGCTCCCTCCTTGGTGCTTGCCGCACGCCAGGTTACCCTTTTGTCGATGTCCGTTCCAGACCGACACCTTGCCAACGGTTCCGAGAGGTGCGCACATCGAGGTTCTAAGCGTAGGGTGCATCATGGTCTGGGATTGGATCGCCATACCGCTCGTGAGCGGCTTGATCGGCTGGGGCACCAACGCGCTCGCCATCAAGATGCTCTTTGCGCCGCTGAGCCGCCGAGGTCTGGGGTTCTTGAGCTGGCAGGGGATCATGCCAGCCAACGCGCAGCGCATGGCGACGATCTGCGTGGACCTGATGACCTCCAAGCTGATCGACCCGCGCGCCGTGTTCCAAAAGATCGATCCGCAGCGTGTGGCGCAGCTTTTGACCCCTGCGCTCGAGGAGCACGCGCAGAGCATCGTCGAGGCGGTGCTTACCGAGCGCTTCCCGCGGCTGTGGCGGGTGATGCCCGAGGCGCTCAAGACCAAGGCGCGTGCTCGGATGCAGGCGCAGATCCCGGCTGTGATCGAGCAGTTGATGGACGACTTAAACAAGGACCTCGACAGCTTCCTTGACGTGCGGGCGCTGGTCGTCGGCGCCTTTGTGCGCGACCGCGCCCTGCTCAACGAATTCTTCTGGCGCTGCGGCGCTCAAGAGTTCCGCTTTATCGGCGTCAGCGGGCTGTACTTTGGGGCGCTCCTGGGGGTGCCGGTGGCGACCCTGTGGGTGCTGGCGCAGCCGGGTTGGTTGCTGCCGATCACGGGCTTGTTGGTGGGGTGGGTGACCAACTGGCTTGCGCTCAAGATGATCTTTGAGCCCCGCCAAGCCAAGCAGATCGGTCCGTTTCGATGGCAGGGGCTGTTTCTCAAGCGTCAGGCGGAGGTCAGCCAAGCCTACGCCGAATTCTTTGCGGAGCGTATTTTGCACCCCCAGGCGCTGATGCACGCCGTGCTCGAGGGGCAGGCAGCGGATCGGCTGGTTCGGCTGCTGCAAGCGTACGCTGGCGGGGCGGTGGACTCCGCAGCGAGCTTGGCGAAGCCGGTGGTGACCTTGGCGGTGGGAGATCGAGCGTGGGTTGAGCTGCGCAGCGCCGTGGCGCAGCGGTTGGCGCTGGTCGTACCCGCCGAACTGGACCGTGTGCAGGAGTACGCCGGCGAGGTGCTCGACCTCCAAGGTGAGCTCGAGCGCAACCTCAAGGAGCTGCCGAGCGAGGAGTTTGAGCAGGTGCTGCGCCCTGTGTTTCAAGAGGATGAGGCGACCTTGATCGCGGTCGGCGCGGTCTTGGGCGGCGTGGCGGGCGTGATCCAGCTGTTGCTGCTCGGCGCGGCCTAGCGGCTGTTGCGCACCCTGCTCGGCTAGAGCATCCTTGGATGCCTGGTGGGCATGGGGGGTGATCAGTGGATCATCGCGCAGTGGTGCCGCAGCTGGTGCGGGGGCTCTATGAGGGCGGGGCAGGCGCCGACGAGGCGACGCTCGGCGACGCGCTCGAGTTCTCGGACCCGTTGGTGCGCGTGCAGGGCAGGGCGCGCGTCCTGCGCATGTTTCGTCGGCTGAGCGCGCTGTTCCCTGCCACGCAGGTGGCGTTGACCGAGCTTGATGAGCTCGGCGACGGCTGGAGCCGGTGGTCGGTCACGGTGCGCTATGCCCGCCGGGTGGGCGCAAAACCGGTGGTTTTCCGCTCCACGCTGCACGTGATCAGCGAAGGGGCACGCATCCAAAGCCTGACCGAGCATTGGCGCAAGCCTTACCCGCTGAACGGGGGGCGGCGCGGGCTCCTTCCACGCTGGCTGCGTCAGGCGGCGGGGCGGGTGGTGTCTTTGCGTAACCTAAGCGCGCCCTTCGACGAGTTTTAGTCAGCGAGGCTCAAATCAATTTCGATGGGTAAATCCTCATCGATGCCAGTGAAGTCGCCAAGCTGCCCGAGATTATTTTTGCCCCAACAAAAGACTCGCTCATCCTCAGTAAGGACGCACATATGCTTGTTTTGCCAGCCATCGAGTAGCTCAACGACCGGTGGTAGGCCTTCGACGATATGGAGATCACCACCCGGTCCGTCTGGGCTACCTCGAAAGCGCCCCCAACAGCCGACCTGTCCACCCAGAAAAAGAACGCATCGTGTTTGGTGTGCCCCAGCGACGGCGATGGCGAGTTCGTCAAATTGGTGCAGCTTGGGCTCCATGATTTCCTCGAGTTGCCAATCCCATCCCCATTCAAAAACGTCACCTTGATCGGTGAGACCGAGGTGATGGTGTTCACCGGCGCTGAGCTGCACGACATAGTCGACGCCGGGAAGCGCTTCGGCGTCGCGCGCTTCATCAGCTCGGCGCCCAATTCGCTCGCCGCTTTGTTGGGCGCAGCGGCTGGTATCCGGCAGCCCCCATCCTTGCGTATCGCCCCAACATAAGACTTGACCACTGCCAAGCTGGGTGGCGCACGCCGCCGCGCTCGACAAGGAGAGATCGGTCATCTTGCCCAAACGCCCTAAGTTGACCCCAAAATAGTTGCTTCGATCGCGCAGTGAAGGTGTGCTTCGGCATTCGCCTCGACGCATGCAATGCAACTTGAAGTCTTCATTAATCCAGCACCCGGCGCGATCATCAGCATGTCCGTATTGCCAAAAACCCCGCATCTTTCTTGATCGAAAGCGACCTATTTCCGACTTTGCCTGGAAGTAGGCATCGACCTTAGTAAGTAGTTCAATTCCGCTAGGAAAATAGGCATAGGGCCAGAAGTATAAGTCTGTACGCCCGCTGCGAGTACTTAAGAATAAGGAGGGATATCGGCGAGTAAGTTGATGCGCAGGACGGGATGTTGGACGATTGACGTGCTCTACAAGTTTATAGGGCGGACGATCCCCGGAA
>JAYZBQ010000054.1:0-9843 GCA_036338695.1 Myxococcota bacterium | reverse complement strand
GGGATGGCGAAGGTGACCATGACGGTATCCCCGATCGGGAAATTCCCGCTGACGCTGATCCCCCCAGCTGAGATGTTCACGCTCGAGCCAGCGTCTCCGCTCAGGTCAATCGTGAGGCCTAAATCGTGCCGCTGGTGCTGTCGTGGGGTATCAGTCATTGCACGGGTCCTTGATCGGTTTGGTCTTTGCCCTCAAAGTTGAGGAACTTTCAAGAGGATGTGATCGATGCAGGTGATGCACTGTCCTGATTGTCGGCACGAGTACCGTCTCGGTTTCGTGTCTTGCCCTGAATGTGCGGTCTCACTGGTCTCCGGATCAGCGCCCAAGAGCGACTTCAGCTTTAAGCCGGACGTCGCCCAAGCCCAGCTTGCGACCATGCCCGTCGCTGAATTCACGACGCTGCCGATGAATGAGGCGATCCGCATGCGCGACACCCTGCTCAACCAGCGGATCCTGGCGGGGCTGATCCCCGCAACAGGAGGTTGCGACCCCACGGGGTGTGCGACCAACTTTACGGTGGTCGTGCCCGCCGACCAAATCCAGACGCTGACCGAGCGCTATCAAGCAGCCTTCGAGAGCTACGCCGCCGAGCAAGGCATGACGCTTCGCCACGAGCCCGATCTCACCTGCGTCTGCTGCGGCGCCAGCATCACCGCAGACGACACCGAGTGCCCCGACTGCGGGATTGCGTTGCTCTAGCGCTTGGCGAGGTCCAAGCCGCCCGGAAAGGCATAGCTCACGTAGTCGTCGTACGCGTAGGCCATAATCCCAAACCGATCGCCCGTGAGCGACTGGATGCTGTGCGCGCCCTCGCCCACCTTGATGATGGTCAGCGCCCAACGGTTTTCTCGACCGACGGGCTCACTGTCGACCTCGATGTAGGGCGTCCGCCCGCGGGTGCCCATGGCGCCAGGGGTCATCGAGACGCCGTCAAGCTCCAGCAGCGCACCGACCGGATGGATCACGCTGAGGTAGTTGGCGTGATACGTGTCCGGTGTCAGGAAGGTGTATTGGTTGCGGTATTGCTCGCTCGGCGGCACCGCGCTCATCGCAGGGTCGCCCGCATGGCGCCCTTCGCCGCGCAGACCGGTTGTGTCTTGGCTGGTGATGAACTGAACCATCTGCATCGGGCTGTCGCTGCGCACCACAAAGTTCTGACGCGTGCCGAACTCACACCAACCGTTTGCGCGCAGCTCCACGTTGTCGCCCTGAATCATCGAGCGACAGTCAGGGAGTCCATTGGCGACCGCTCCATGCGAAGCCAGCTGACCGATCGGCGGATCAAAGCGCAGCCGCGCCCCTTGCTCGGCGGCGGTCACTCGGTAGTAGTTTACCTCCGAGCGGCTGCTGCTCCGATAATGCGTATGAGTCCCGATGTATTCGTTGCGCCAGGTCTCTGTCGGCATGAGCGAGGACTCGACGTGATCACAGGCCGGGCTGCCGTGCGGCATCTCCGTGCACACATGCCCGCCAAACATGGCGACCTCAGCGCTTGCGCGCACCGACACGCCGGTCAGATCCGAGCGCGCTGGCGAGCTGTTCGCAGACAACAGCGTCAGCACCTCGTACGGCTCGAGCTCGGTGCGCAGCACCCCTTGGTCGATGCGCACACCCGCGACGGGTTGGATCTGCCGATTGCCCAGGTTGACCTCGACCTCAGCGGCTTGGTCAGACCCCACGATCGCGAGGAACGACGGGACGTCGGTCGGGCGCCCCTGCATGCGCGTCATGTGCGGCAGAGAGACGCCGACATAAGAGCGACCTTGAGAACCTGCCGGAAAGAGGATCGAGGCATCGTTCGAGTAGCTATGGCTGCAGCACAACGGTGAGAACTGATAGGCCGTGACCGGCGCACTGGCCTCGACCTTATAGGCTCGGTCCATCAGCTCGCTCTGGTACGTGACCGTACCCGCCTGCACGTTCAACCCGGCGGTGTTGTTGGGCAGGATGAACACACCCACCCCGCCCGCAGGAATCGCGATCCCGTCGATCGGACCGCTCACGACGTCCCGGCTCCCTTGAGCATCGGCAACGTAGGAGTTCACGGTGGTGTAACCACGACGCTGACCGCCGATGATGCCCGTCGCCCCTGGCACCTGCACGTTGCTGGCGGCGGGTACCACGCGGCCGCCCGAGGCGGTGACGCGCACGGTGACCTCAAACTCGTGCGGGTTCGCCAAGCTCACGGCGTAGGGGTCGGTGTAAATCTCGGCTTCCTTGGAGTTCGGCAGATCGACGGCGAAGAAAACGCAGCCATCGTAGCTCTGGCGGCTGCGGGCTTGGCTGCACAGATCGGTGCATGAGCCCCCCGAACAGGCCGTCCCGTCCGGGCACGTCTCCGTCGGCTCTAAAGCGGTGCCGTCGTCGTTGCATCGGCCGATCGTTCGATCGTCAACACAGCCTGTCGAATTGGGGACACACTCCATGGCTTGGCAGGCGCCGTCGTCAACGCAGACTTGACCGCGCCGACAGGCCGCGTTCTCCCACGCCGAGCCATCATCTGCGCAGCGCTCGCGCTGCGGCCAGCGCTCTCCCTCGATGGTTGCGCAGCGGTACGTGCCCGGATCACAGTCCGCCCGCCCACACGTCCCGCCCGTCTGGCAGACGGTGCCCTCAGGGCATGGGTCCGGCTCCCAGCTGGTCTCGTCGTCAGCGCACCGCTGCCGTCGCCCGAGCTCACAGCGCTGGCTCCCCGGAGCGCACGCACCCTCGACGCAGATGCCGTCGACGCAGCTCTCGCTGTCTCCGCAGAGCGTCTCTTGCTGCCATGAGCCGGCGATGCAGACCTGCACGAGCTCGCCGCCGAGGCAACGAAGGGCGCCGTCACTGCACGACCCCGAGCCCCCGCCTTGTCCCTCACCACCCGGCACCGGCGGTGAACAGCCCAAGGCCAACGCAAAACCGATCATCAGAAAACGCTGCATCTTCAAGCCCCCATCAACGGAACAGCTATGCACCACCCCTGCTCTTCTGCGCAACAGGCTGCGCCCGCCGAGCCTGGTTGCGTCTACCGCTTCTCGAGGTTCATCCCACCCGGGTAAGCGTAGCTGACGTAGTCATCGTACGCGTAGACCATGAGGCCAAAGGTGTCACCGGTCATGCTCATGATCTGATGGTTCCCTGCGCTGACCTTGATGGTGCTCAAGCGCCATGCGTCGCCTCGACCGACCGGCTGATCGTCTACGACCAGCTGCGGCAAACGGTCGCCGCCCATCGCAGCGCTGTTCATCGTGATGCCATCGAGCTCGATGATGGCGCCGGGCGGGTGCACCACGTTCACGTACTGAGCGTGGTAACTCTGAGGCGTCAAGAACGTGTACTCTGAGCGATACTGATCCGTTGGCGGCACGGTCGTCATCGCAGGGTCGCCTGCGTGGTCCGGACCGCCACCAAACAAGCCACCGCTCTCGGTGCTCGACTGACCGCTGATCATCTGAACGAGCTGAAAGGCCCGGTTGGAGCGCACCACAAAATCCACCTGGCTTGCGAAGCCGCACCACTCGCCCGCATCGAGCACGAGCGCGTCGCCCTCGATCTGATTCGAACACGCGGGCAGCGAGCGCATCACGTCATCGCCGGAGCGGATACTCGCGAAGTCATCTTCGAAGTAGATCTGCGTGCCGTCGTTCGCAGCGATAATTCGGTAGTAGTTCATCTCATTGGGGGAATCCGAGCGCCGAAAGGTGTGCGCTGCGACCGCCTCGTTCCGCCAGGTCTCCACCGCCATCACCGAGGTCTCAAGGTGGTCACAAGCGCTGGTGCCGTCGGGTATCTGCGTGCACACATGCCCGCCAAACACGCCGATCTCCGCTGACGAATCAATACGCACGCCCGTCAGGTCCGCAGCGGTACCTCGCCCTCCACTCGTCATCAAGGTCAACACCTCGTAGGGTGCAAGGTTCACCTGGAGTTGACCGTTGTTCAGGCTCATCCCTTGCGGCAGGCTGACCTGACGATCCGACAGGTCGATCGTGACCTCAGCTGGGTTCTCGCTCCCGACGACCGCCAAGAAACCGGGGCGGACGTTGTGCGGCGCTGAGACCCCCAAGAACTGTCTCCCTTGGGAGCCCACGGGGATCAGGATGCTGGCATCGTTCGTGTAGCTGATGTTACAGCACAGCGGCTGAAACTGGTACGCAGTGACCGGTAGGTCCGTACGAATACGATACGCTCGAGCAGCCTTCTCGGAGACGTAGCTCACGGTGTTCCCCGAGACCACGGTGCCCGCCGAATCGCTGGGTAAGATAAAGGTCCCCACGCCCTGTGGCGGCACCTCGATGCGCTCGAAGGTGCCGCTGACGCGCTGGACCTCGCCGCGTACGTTGCGGACGTCCGAGTAGACGGTGATGCCGCCGACATCTTGAGAGGCGACCAGCTCGACGGCTTGGTCCCCCGAGCGGGTACCGCTGACGTGCACGGGCTCGTCGTGCGGGTTGGCGATCACCACGGCGTAAGGGTGCTGATCTTGCCGCCGGTTGGCTTCCCCGATCTGCGGTAAGTCGACTGCGAAGAACTCGCATCCGTCGTAGCTCTGCCGAGCGCGCGCCTCCTCGCAGGCCGAGACACAACGCCCCGAGCCGGTGCAGCGGTGAGCAGGCGGACAGGCTTCATCTGCGACCCACTCCATCCCGTCGTCCGAGCAGGTCGCAGGTGTGCGCTCGTCGGCACAGCCGCGATTGCGTGGCTGGCAACGCATGCGCTGGCAGATCCCATCGCCGATGCAACGCTCGCCCCGGCGACATGCGTCCGCCTGCCAAGCGAGGCCGTCGTCAGCGCAGCGCTGCCGTTGTGGATCCTCACCCTGTCCCGGCTCAACGCATCGGCGCTGACCCGGATCACAGATGCGGTCGGCGCAGGTGCCACCCTCAAGGCAAGCGGAGCCTTGCGGGCAGCGATCAAGCTCCCAGTTACCCTGAGCGTTGCAGCGCTCGCGACGCCCTGTCAGGTCACAACGGATCGCCTCAGGCGTGCACACCGTCGACGGATCGACGCAGTTACCGGAGAAGCAGACGAGCTGGTCAGGACAAGCCTCGTAGGCATACTCACCGCCGGAGCAGGTGCCCACCTCGCCTGCGGCGTTGCAGCGCGTGGAGCCCGTCGTGCACGGCCCTGTGTTTCCGCCGGTCGGCGGAGGGTTCGAGCAGGCGCTCGCCAAAAACAACAAGACCCCGATCACGCGCATACGGCACCCTCCCCATCGGGACAGGCTGACCACAGATCAAGCGGCTTGGCGATCGGTCAAACGGGCTACTCGCTCGGCTCCACAGCCAAGCCCTCATCCGAGGTCTGCGCCTGGATCGCCTCGAGCGCTCGCTCGAGCGCGTCGATCCGGCGACGCAGCGCGTCGAGCTGCTCGGGCGTGGCTGCTGCCGCCTCATCACTGCTCGACGAAACATCGTCATCACCGACGTCCTCATCGTCGAAATCTTCGTCGTCGAGATCATCCTCGTCGTCGTCGATCCCCGCCGCCGCCATGAGGTCAGCCATGGTCGTCTTAGAGGAGCCACCCCCGCCCGCTGCGCCAGCCGAACCCGTCGCTGAGTCAGCGGCTGCCAGCTCCGGCGGCTTCTCGGCGAGCCACTCGACCGGGGCGAGGCTGATCGCCGGCACATAGGTCACGAGCAGCAGACCGAGCAGCATGAGCCTGGTGAACGGGAAGGTCGACTTGATCACGTCGCCCACCGGGCGGTTAAAGAGCCCGGAGGACACGAAGAGGTTAAGCCCCATGGGCGGCGTCAAATAGCCGATCTCAAGGTTCACGATGAAGATGACGCCGAGGTGGACCGGATCGATCCCAAGCTTGATCGCCATCGGGGCGAGCAAGGGAGCGATGATCAAGATGGCGCTCAGGATGTCCATGAGCGCACCGACGACCAGCAAGAAGAGGTTGAGAAGGAGCAAGAAGCCGATCTTGCCGAGGTTGAGTTCGACCAGCCACGCGACAGCTCGGTCGGGGATCTGCGCATCCACGAGGTAGGCGTTAAACCCGAGCGCCATCCCGATGATGATCAGCAACGCGCCCATCATCACCACGGAGTCCATCAGCGGGTCCATCATCTCGCGCCAGTTCATCGAGCTGTAGATGAAGCGCTCGACAAAGACCGCATAGACCACGGCGACCGCCGCCGCCTCGGTGGCGTTGAACAAACCAGAGTAGATCCCGCCCAGAATCACCACAGGCAGGAGCAGCGCCCACAGCCCCTCAAGCGCCACCTGACCGAGCTCACGCCAATCGATCGGCAAGAAGGCCAGCACCACGGCGCCCACAAGCCCCACGCCCGAGAGCATGACCCCCAGCGACAGCCCGCTCATCCCGCCGAGCACCATCACCGCCGAGGCGGCGATTAAGCCCGCACCCAAGGCGAGCATCCCGCGCCGCACCTCGGGCGCCAGCCCACGCTCGCTGCGGAGCCCCTCTTTGATCCCGTAGAGCGACAGCAAGCCACCGATCAAGAAACCAGGACCGACACCGGCGATAAAGAGGTCCCGCGGGTCCACGGCTGCGCTGCCGCTGACCATGATCGAGTACACGATCATCGGGATTGAAGGCGGGATCAGGATCCCAAGGCTCCCCGCCGAGGTCACCAGCCCGAGGCTGAACGGCTCACGGTAGCCCGCCTTCACCAGCGCAGGGTACATCATCGAACCGATGGCGATGACCGTCACCGGCGAAGAGCCGCTGATCGCAGCGAAAAAGATGCAGGCGCCGACCGTTGCGATCGCCAAACCGCCGGGCATCCAGCCGACCAGCGCCTTGGCGAGCTCGATCAGGCGCTGTGCGATCACGCCGCCTGTCATGATCGCGCCCGAGATCACGAAGAACGGGATCGCCAGCAGCACCTCTTTGTCCGTCAGCGCCGTGATGTGACGGATCAGCTCGGTGAAGTCGACCATCGTCTCATAGGACTTATCGCCCTCGGACAAATAGGTCAGGCATCCAACCGTCACGACACCGATGATCGCAAAAAGCGGCAAGCCGAGCAGAACGCCGGTCAGCGCGGCGCCCAAGACGACAAAGACGCCGGGGTCGAGGCTCAGATACATCCACAGACTCAGCAGCGCCACGATCACCGCCGCCGCCGGCTTGCGCGAAAACGCCAGCGCCGTCACAACCAGCAGCGCCAGCTCCACATGCGCCGCCATGGTCCCCGCCACGCCTCGACCATCCGCAAGACCGTACAAGTTGGCGACCAACAATACGACGAAGGCGGCGACCAGAGCCACCGGCGACGCCTTTGGCTGAGGCTCCTCAACCGGCACCTTTGCGCCGCCGACGTAGCCGCTCGTATCCCAGCTCGGGGCTGCCTTGCGCAAGAAGCTCATACCGTCGCCTCCCGCTTAGGCTCTGCCTTAATCTGCGCGAGCGCCTCATCCAGCGCTTCCTGATCGAGCTTGACGCCCGAATTCGCAATCGCAGCGTTCTCATCTTCCTCGGGCGGCCCGTACCAGAGGTCGTCGCAGGCGTGCCCTGCGAGCCGCAGCGCGGCTACCGCCAAACCAATGGGGATCGCCAAGCGAACGGTCCAGTACGGTACGGGAACGGACTCGTAGACCTTGAGGGCGTGGTCGCTCGCCCAGAGCGAGTAGTCGCTCCAGACCTGCAGCGCGCCGAGCCAAGCCAGGAAGCCACAAAAGAGCGCGCCTGCCCCCAACCCAAGGAAGGCAAACAGCGGCTGCAGACGATCAGGAACCGCCTTGCGTACCGCGTCGACGCTCAGGTGTTTGCGCTCGGCGGCTGCGATGGCAGCGCCAAAGAACGCCAAATACAGCAGCGCGCCAAGGCTCATGGTGAGCGCGCCCGGGATGTTGGTCGGCAGGAGCGCCACGAAGACGCGACAAAACACGTAAAACGCGACCGAGAAGCCAACCCCAAGCCCGATCCGAACTGCCGTGGGGCGCCGGCCGCGCAGGGAGCGCTCCGTCGCCATCACGATCAGGACCGAGAGCACCAGCCAGAGCGTCACCGCCTTAGCGACCGCCGCCCCGTTGTCGAGCGATGGGTCCACCACCACGCCAAGCCACGTGACGCCCGTGTCGCCCACCCGTCCGTTGAAGTTACGGTGAACGACCGACAAAAACGTCAGCGAGGTCATGGCGACCGCTGCCAACACGACGACGCCACGCTCCACATGACGCCAAGGCTGGTCTAAGCGTGCGAACAGCCGGCGGACATCCAAAAAGGTCAGGGCGACGCCCCGCAGCACCACCTGCAGCGCCTTGCGCGGCACCAGGAGGAACCCGAGCACCAAGGCGAGCAGCAGACCCCACTGAGCGATCGTCAGGAGGTCTTCCCGCAAGGTGTTCGTTGTCGGCTCCCACCAGATCGCCGCGCAGACGACGACCAAGAGGAGCAACCGAGCAAAGGGCGCCAGCACGATCACCTGCTGCGATACTTCTTCAAGCCCTTCTCGATCATGTCGAGAAGCTTCGCGCCGTCTTTACCGCCAAACTGGCGGAACTTGGCGTGCACCGCCTTGGCGTTTTGAGCCATCTTGGCGAGCTCTGCCTTGCTCGGCGTGTGCACCTTGATCTGATTCGCGCCGAACTGTGCAAGCAGCGGCTCGTTCATGGCGCGAATCCACTTCCTGCTCAGCTTGGTCTCTTTCATACGATGCTTGGGATCCACCAAGATCTGCTGCAGCTTCTTAGGCAGCTTATCGTACCACTTCTTCGACGCGATCAACACGGCGGGCTGATAGATGTGCCGCGTCACCGAGTAGTGCTGGATCGCACGGTACCAGTTGGTCGCGAAGGTAAACAGCGGGGTGTTGGTGAAGCCATCCACCACCTTGTTCTGCAAGGCCGAGAGAACCTCCGGCACACCCATCTCGACCGGAGAGGCGCCCAGCGCCTTGAAGGTCTCAAGGTGCACTCGGCTCTGCTGAACCCGGAGCTTGCGACCGCTGAAGTCAGAGGCTTTGAGGATCGGGGTTCCTTGGGTGCCCATGCCGTGCCAGCCGTTCTCGGTGACCGACAGCAAGACAAACCCTGCTTTCTCGAGCATACGCGCCATCTCATCAAAGACGACCTCGTCCAAAATGTAGTCGGCTTCCGCGTCGCTGCGGAACAAGAAGGGCAGCTCAAAGACGTTAAATGCCGGCACGGCGGTGGCGATCGCGCCCATCGACACGCCCGTGGTAGCGAGACGCCCTAGCCGGCACTCCTCGACCGTCTCTTTCTCGCCGCCGAGGCGCCCGGAGAGGTAGAACTTGTACTTGACCTTTAGCCCGGCAGCTTTCGCCTGCTTGACCACGCGCTTCGAGACGCGTTTGGTCCACTTTGCCCACGGCGTACCCTCAGGCGCTACCGAGGCGCCTTTGATCACCAAGGTGCCGTCGCCCGCTTGGGCGCTCATGGAGATGGCGAGAGTCAGAATCGTCAGGGCGCGGAACATGGCGCCTCCTTCCATCAGAAGAGTTCGTCAGCCTTCGCTAAGATCCGGCGCGCCTTCTCCTTCTCGCGCACCAACTCAGCAGCCAAATCGGCGCCCGCCTCTGCGTTCTCGGCCGCCCAGGCTTGAACGTCAAAGTCGATCACTTCCTTCAAAAGCTTCTTAAACTCGTCTGCGTTGTCCTCTTTGACGCTCAGGTTCTCCGCCCAGAGCACCTTGGTCGCCATGTTGTACGGCGCCTTAGCGATGGCTCGCTCAAAGTAGCTGCGCGACTTGGTCAAGTCTCCGCCCGCAAAACCCGGCGCGACGGCGTAAAAGGTGCCCCAGTAACGCAAGACACCGCCGTGGTAGAAGTCCCCCTTGGGGTCCATCGCCTCGCAGCGCTGCATCACCGACTCGATCGTACCCTTTTTACCCAGCACGACGGCGAAGCCTTTGCCCTTGGCCCACTT
>JAYZBQ010000053.1:0-30998 GCA_036338695.1 Myxococcota bacterium | reverse complement strand
GCCTTCTTCGCAGCCGGCTTGGCGGCAGCCTTCTTCGCAGTCGGCTTGGCGGCAGCCTTCTTCGCAGCCGGCTTGGCGGCAGCCTTCTTCGCAGCCGGCTTGGCGGCAGCCTTCTTCGCAGCCGGCTTGGCGGCAGCCTTCTTCGCAGCCGGTTTGGCGGCCTTCGTGGCCTTGTTTTCTTTGGATTTTTTTTCAGCGGGCTTGGCTCCGCCGCTCTTCTTCGCTGTGGTCATACGGTGATCACCCATAAATCAGAAGTTCGCGAACTCGACCGGCGGTGCTGCGTGTAACAAATGCGCTGCGGGGTAATCCCTGAGGTTTTTCGCTTGTTTAATGACACGTCTTGGCGCTGGTTAGGGTTCTAGGCGGCGGGGTATACAAAGTATACCAACACCGAACAACAAAAGATGCGTAGAGGGGTTTATCTGATTTGAACCAAGACGCCAGTTCTCAACCGCTGTCTTTTCGAATCAATCGGTTCTTGGCGCCGAGGCTGCTCGAGGCGTGGCTGCGGATTCGATTTGATGGAGAGGTTGCCGACCGTTGCGTCGCCTCCATCGCGCGCGTCGAGCGCCTCGGCTCGCGCGACCGCCGGCGGCTCGCTGAGGCTACCTTTACCGCACTTCGCCGCCGCGGCTCTGTGGATGCGCTGCTCGCAGACCGTGCCCACGATCCCGAGTCGGCTCGCCTCTGGCTCGCAACGGCGCTTGAGCAGGATTGGCCCGATGGACCGGCTGCGCTGCCATTTGTCGAGAAGAGAGACCCCCTCCAAGAGGGTAATCTACCGCCGCTCGTCTACGAGTGCCTGCGTGACGGCCTGGTGGATCCACTCACGCTCGGGCAAGCCCTCCGGCGCCGCGCCCCCACCACCCTGCGCTGCGCGACGCAAACCCGTGACGTCGTCGCAAAGCAACTGCGCCGATATGAGGTCGAGACCCAGCCAACCCCCTACGCACGTCACGGCTTGATCTGTGCCCCGCAGGCTAAGCTGAGCGCCGTGCCGTCAAAGCTTCGTGCGGCGTTTGAAATCCAAGATGAAGGCTCGCAGCTGCTCGCCGAGTTGGTGGGGGCGCAGCCGGGCGACCGGGTCCTTGATGCCTGCGCAGGAGCCGGCGGTAAGACCCTCGCGCTGCTCGATTACGGCGCGCACGTCACCGCCAGCGATATCGACCCAAAGCGGCTCGCTCGGCTCAAACGCCGCGTCCTTGTCCACGCAGAGCGGCTCACGATCCGGTCGACGCCGGAGACATCCCAAGCGCACGCCATCGGCTCATTTGACCGCGTACTGATCGACGCACCGTGTTCGGGGACCGGCACCGCACGGCGGGCGCCCGACCTGCCCTGGCGCCTCACGGGCGCGCAGCTGGAGGAGTACGTGACGCTGCAGCGGTCTCTTCTCGAGCAGTACAGCCGCGCCGTGCGCCCTGGCGGTTATCTAGTGTACGCCACCTGCTCAATTCTACCGCAGGAGAACGATGCTCAAGTGGCTGATTTCTTAAGCCGTCATCCGGACTTTGAGCGCTCGCCGATCGGCGCGACGCTCACGGCTGAACAAGCGGATGCGCTCGACAGCGAAGGCTATCTGCGGACCATGCCGCACCTTCACGGCGCCGATGGATTTTTCGGCGCCTTGCTGCGCCGTCTCTCCTAGCCAGTATATCCTCGAATCAGTCGGATTAATCAGCAAAAACCGTTCAAATTGCGTGATTTTGGCTGTGCCTGACGCATCAGGCTACGTCAATCCACCTATAATCTACTCGTAGGTAGTTTAGTACTTCCTACTCATGATGAACACACTACTCCGAACCACTTTTTCGATCGCGCTGTGTGCCTGCGCTCCGCTCGACGATCCACAAGCTTCAACCCCGCTCGACGATCCACAAGCTTCAACCCCAGAGACCGATGAGCCAATCGAGCAGTTGGCGCCCGCTCCGTGGCCTCCGCTCCGAGACCCGGTCACCCATGACGTCGACTTTGACCTAAGCCGTGTCCTCGAGCGCAGTCAGCTCGAGTCGGCCTGCCAACGCTACCGCAGCGGTGACCGCAGCGAGACCACCGTCAGACAGTGTGGCAAGTGGATGTTCTTCTACGAGAGCTTCGGCACGGTCGGGATCCCCACGCACCTCCTAGAGTTCCTTCAGCGCTGGTTTCAGCCCTATTACGGTGTGGGCTTTGCAGGTTTGGGCTTCGTCCCGTCGCCCGGGTCCGAGCCGCCGATGCCCATCGGACTGGTCGAGAGCACCCAGCGCATGGGCTCGATCAAGACGCACGCGTTCACATGCGCAAGCTGCCATTTCGGACAGATGCCTGACGGTCGCTATGCGGTCGGCTACCCCAACCTTGAGCTCGACTACGGGCGCTTCTTCGGCACCATGATCGCGCTTATCAAGCTGAGCATGAATCCGAACGATCCGGCGGTCCCAGAACTCATTCGACTCGAGCTCGCCGAGGATGTGGCGCAGGCGCGCTCACTCGACGGCTTCATGATCGCGCTCGGCAGCCTCGGCCTGAACATGGCGACCCGAGCTGGCGACGCGATGAGCAGCGGCGTCATGGACTTGAGCCCACAAGAGCAGCTCCGCTTCTGGTCGCTGCGTACGGGGACCATGGATTTCCTAACGAAGCCCATGGCTGATGACGGCGTCTGGACGGTCAGCAGGATCCTCAATCTATGGAATCTCCCCACGCCCGCGCAGCTCGAGCAGGCTGAGATGCCTCATGGGCAGCTGAGCTGGACCGGTATCGGCCGCTCGGTCATGGGATTTTTGCACGGCTTCGTGGCGATCAGCGGCTCAAACCGGACCTGGACCGACGAGCAGCTGATGCCGCTTGAGCAATACCTCTACAGCTTGCGCGCACCCGCCCCGCTGGTCCCGATCGATCGCGCTCAGGCAGCGCGTGGCGAAACACTGTTTCGTGAAACTGGTTGCCTGGGCTGTCACGACGGTCCAAGCGGTGAAGGTCGGCGGCTGTTTGACTTTGAGGAGATCGGCACCGACTCCGCCCTGCGCGCCATCTACAACCCCGACCCACAAGGCAACCTATGCTGCGGGCTCGACGCGGCGGGCGATCAGGCGACGCGCGCCATCAAATCGCCGCGCCTTGCGGGGCAACGCTATCGGACACGGCTGCTTCACAACGGGTCCCTCGATAATCTACGTCAGCTGCTTTGCCTCGAGGAGCGGCCCGAACGGCGCGGCGCAGGCCAAAGCTCGACCGGTCACCGTTTTGGATGTGACGATCTCTCCGAGGACCAAAAGGACGACCTAATCGCCTACCTCGAGTCGCTCTGATTCGCCTAAGGGAAGGGCAGGTTTAGGATCGTATAAAATGAGTCGTGGTAGACATCCCAGGCGTACACAAAACGAGGCAGCATAAACCCCCCGACGGCGAAACAACCGATGAGAAACGCGGCGACGATGATCGCATATTCGCTGAGCGCCTGACCGCTCTCGTCACGCCAAAACCGTCTCACGGCTGGAGCTCGCTCTGGCGTGGCAACGTCGTCATCTTGAGCTGCGTACGCCCCTCTACCTCATGGACCAGTTCTTGAAGGGTCCTGTCCCCGCGCACCCAATAGCGCACCAGCGCGCCGTTCGACTCCATCTGCTCTCGCAGCTCATCGCTCAACGGCTGCATCGACCAGCCTTGCTTGAGCAGCGCCGACGCGTTCGCCTGAGCGGCCGGTTTGAGCGGACGATCCACCCAGCGCTCGGTCGCTTCGCCCTGACCACCCGTCGCAGGACCGCGCACACCTTGATCGGCGCCAAGCTCCAAGCCGGCGACGGTCACCCACACCGACAAGCCACCCGCCCCAGGTTGCAGCAGGTAGCTCTCCTGTCGACCAGAGGCGAGATCCACAGCGGATAAGAACAAACCCCCATCCTCGGTGTTCTGATAGGTCGGGCGCAGCGAGCGGTCACGCCAACGCTGCGCGACCTCAAAAGCGGCTGCCCTAAGCTCCCCTTTCGGGAGCCATCGAAAGCCGTGGTGGAGCGGACGCCCCATCGGATCGCTCGAGACGCCCGCATCGACCCATGCGCCAAAGAGCCCCTCAGGGAGCGACGGCGCTTGAACATGCGCCGCAACCGCCGGCGCCGCCGCAGAGCCCGACCACGTCGCCCACACGAGGGGCGCTGCGATCACGGCGCCTGCCAGCGCCGCCCAGCTAAAGACCCTCAACGAAAACACTCAGCCTCCGGTTTGAGCGTGCGACAGCCGAGGTAGTGGTTGGACCGGCCGCTCAGCGTCTGGCCGTAAGCCGAGCCGCTGCCGTCGGCGTCGTCGACGCGCATCGGCGCTGTGTCGAAACGGTCTTGACCGCCGCTCACGTCAACGACGTGCCGGCCGGAGTCAGGACCGTCCGAATAGTTTTTACTCGCAACGACGGTCTCGAAAGGGTCGTGATCGTAGCCGGTCAGCAAGCTCAATTGGGCGCCTAATGCCGGCCAAGCCTGCACGACATCGCCGAAGCCCGCCACGCCCCAGGCGAGCCGGTCGACCTGCTTGGTGAACGCCTTATCGCGATCACCCGGGACAACATCTTGACCGTCGTGGAGGCGCCACGAGTCAGCCAAGAGACGGTAGCGGTCGGTAAAGCGCAAAGTCTGCCTCATCTTGGCGAATGGGTTCTCCCGGAAATGACTCCCGAGCAGCAAGTTATGAGGAAAGAACTCATCGATCCCCACGGCCGTGTTGGTGACCGTCCCCTCGACGACCCCCTGCTGCTCAAAACTCGAGCCGATCATCGGATCGTTACCCGCAGGACCTGCGCTCAGGTCGAGTCGCACCTCATCGATCGCGCGATCGATGGTCAGCTTACGCGGCATCTGGTTGTCCTCGCGCGTCGGGTCCATGTCTCGGTACAGTGCGCGCACGATGCGCGCACCGTCCTGCGTTGCGTTTCGCTGGGCTGAGCGGTGATCGCCGTTGTTGAAATCGCTCATGGCGCGATTCGTGGGCTCCCAAGCGACGAGCCGCGCCATCTCCTGCGTGTCCAATCGAACCTGCACAAGGTCTGAGAAATACCATGCAAAAAACAGCATCACGATGAAGATCGGTACAGCCACGACGAACTCGCCGAGCGCCTGTCCGCGCCGTCGCTTGAGCCGATGTTGTATCCTTGAGGAGGCGGGCAATGGATCGTCCGTCAATGCGTCATGAAGTTGTTGGACATAAAGGTCCCGATCTGTCCACCGAGCAGCCCGGACAGCGGGTTACCGAGAAAGCGCTGCCCGATCGGCGCCAGCTTAGCACGCCAGAACGGGTTGAAGAAATTTGGGTGCTCGGCCCAGTTACCCGGTCGATGGTAGTAGGTCAGCGCTCGGGCGACTGCGTTGACCCCCGTCAGCTGCCCGAGCAGCCCCCCCTCGGCGCCGATCCGGCTGTTGAAGCGAACGTTCTGCCGATCTGCGGTGTCCAACCGAAAATCCAGCGCAGGTCCGCTCCGGCCGTCTCGATCGATATGGCGCGCCGCCTTGTTGGCGAAGGTGTAGACCGACGGCTGCCCAAAATCCTGCTCCGCGGTCGCACGTGCGGCAAACCGCATATAAGGCGCGATGCCGTCGAAGGACGGACCTGACTCATCGGCGTCGTAGTTGTTCCCTCGACGCGCCGAGATACCGTAGAGGCGCCCCCAGCAGATGGTCTGCCAGCTTGGATTAGGATCCCACTTCTTGAGTTTTCGATCCCCTGGACCTGCGACCACGTAGCTGCCGAAGTCACCGGTCGAGCGAAACTCCCCCATCAGAAAGTTCCACGTCGGTACACCGTATCGGAAGGTGTCCTCGCTCGCTAGGTAGTCCCCTACCGGCGCGATCGACTCGTCAAAGGCGTTCCCCGTGATCTCAGGCACCGGATGGCTGGCGTTGTTCGAGATCCGCCCTTGGCTGATCAGCTTGGTCTGTCCGGCGGTCTCACCACCGATCAAGAGGCTGCTCTGCAGGCCGAGGAAGAGCCCCCGCGCGCGCCGGTTGGTCACCAGCTCATCATAGCGACTGGCGTTGGCGAGCTCCGCCATGATCCGCCGGCTCGCCTCGCCGTTGTTTGCCCGCGGCGCCAGCGCCATCGCCGTCGGCTCAACCGTTGCGGCGAAGGCTGTCTGATTCATCCGGTCGAGCAGAAAGTCGATGCCTTGCGCCACGGGCTCAGCGTTTACGCGGTCGTCCATCTCCCGGACCAATCGACGACGCCCCTGCTGGATGTAGTCCTGTGCGCTCTGGAACATCGCGGCGTTGGCGGCTGGCACCAAGGTCCGGTTGGCGACCTCAAGCGTTCGTCGCAGGTTCGCGAGCAGCGGGTCGAGCGTCGCCGCCACGTCGTGCATCCGTTCAAAAAGCTGCCGCTGGTTGCGCATAGCGTCGCGCGCCGACAAGGCGATACGACAGAGGGAGGGGATCAGATCCCGAGGGCCGCTCAGCGTGATCCGGCAGCCGCAGCCCCACCCGTGGATTAGGAAGCAACAGCTAAAGCCCGCGGTGACGCTCGACGCCTCATAGACCGTGTCCGAGAGCGACGCGAGGGCGTAAGGCATGAACTGCAGATAGGAGGCGTAAGCCTGCAAGCCCATCATCGCGTTGTAGTGCGTGATCTGAGCGCGGTTCGAAAACGCCCAGAAATTGTAGGCTCTCGCCTGCGCAGCGGCGACCGAATAGGCGGCCGAGTCCGCCACATTCTGGACGTGAATCCGCTGATGAACAGCGCGCCCCATCTGTACCGTCGCCAGCACCCCCAACGCCAAGCCCAGGCACGCAACCGCCGCCAGCACCAGGCTCTGACCCCGCCGCGCCCTCATAAGCAGTTCCTCAGGTTGGCTCGGTACAGGTTGCTCTGCATCTGCATCGCATAGGTCGTCTCGATTGGGAGCATATAGATCGGCTCGAAGCGAAAGCCGAGGATGTTACCGCCAGAGGCGAGCAACCTCAGCACGCGCATCTCGAGCTGCTCACGCAACGTCAGCCTACGGGGGCGGCTCACCTGCGTGAGGCGCTCGTCGTGCACCGGGATCAAGCGGTTGTCGAGCCGGCGACCGAAGACCGCTGCCAGCCAGGCGTCGTGCAGAAACTTGTTCGCAAAGGGGACCCGGAGCCGGTAGTTGTAGCGCAGCCGAATCGCCATGCGGTTCAGGTCGCGTGCACGCGCCGCCGTGACCCCCTGACAGTTCCCTTCAATACAGTCAAAGTCCAGCTCTTCTTCTGGGAGGTCCTGCTGTCTCGGGTTGACCATATCGATCGAGACCAAGCCGACACGCGGTGTGAACGGCGGGATCGTCAAACCCGGGATGTTGCTCGCCAGATTTTGCAGATACGCTTGGAGACTGGCGATACCGCACTGGACCTGATTGGTGATCAGCAAGAGCCCTTTCGCCTTGAGCCAGACTTGAAGGATCCCCGGCCGGCGGCGATCGGTGAAGGGGTCATTGGTACCCAAGATCGTATCGGTCGCGCCCATCGTGGGGAGCAGCGAGACCAGCGCACCGTTGAGCATCATTTTGCGGTCGGCGTTGTGAACGATCCCTGCGCGCACCGCTTGGTATGCCGCGTACTCCGTCATGACGCGCGCATGTTGGATCATGACCAAC
The DNA here is from genome assembly GCA_036338695.1 of Myxococcota bacterium. Classification (GTDB taxonomy): domain Bacteria; phylum Myxococcota; class UBA4151; order UBA4151; family UBA4151; genus CACGMS01. The sequence goes on along the minus strand of JAYZBQ010000053.1, from coordinate 23,419 downwards.
TGGATAATCCCGATGACCAGGAAGGTCATGGCGGGCAAAACCAGCGCGCCCTCGACGAGCGCTTGCCCGTCTTCGTCGCGCCACAGTCTCCGCAGGCGAGTGTTCACGCGCTGCCCTCCGCCATTACCCGATACCATGCCGCCTGAGCTCATTGCGAGGGGGCAACCATGCGTCTTCGGGCCACAGTACAGTATCGGTCAGTCAGACGGGGAGTTGTGTTCGATCAGGCGCGCGGGTGCGCTTGGTCGTAGACGCCCTCGAGGTGGCTCAAGCTCACAGCGGTATACTTTTGGGTGGTGCTCAGGCTGGCATGTCCGAGCAACTCCTGGATGGCGCGCAAGTCGGCGCCGCCCTCGAGCAGATGGGTGGCAAAGCTGTGCCTCAAGCGATGGGGATGAATTCGCCCGGCGAGCCCGGCGCGCTGGACGACCTTGCGGAGCCGGCGTCGGACGCTGCGCGGGCTGAGGTGGCTCCCTCGGCGCCCGAGAAACAAGGGCGCCACCGGGCTGGCTTCATCGACCTTCGGCTCCGGCCCAAAAAACCGCTGCTCGCGCGCCCTCATCCACTCATTGAGCGCCGTCGCCGTCGGCTTTGGGAAGGGAACGATCCGCTCCTTGCCCCCTTTGCCGAGCACGCGGACGGTGCGCTGGCGTAAGTCCACGTCGACCGGACGCAGACTGCAGAGTTCAGCGATACGTAAGCCCGCTCCATACAAAAGCTCGAGGATAGCGCGGTCACGTGTGTCGAGCTGGACCTGTGTCTCAGGATCGGGCGCTGCGCTACCATCCGGCGTCTCCACCAGCGCGATCGCGTCACCCTCGGCGAGTGGGCGCGGGAGCCGCTTGGGGACCTTGGGCTGACGCAGCAGCCGAGCCGGGTTGGACTCAACCCAGCCGCTGCGCTGAGCGTAGACAAAGAAGGAACGCACGGCGCTGGCGCAGCGCGCCAGACTCGAGGCGCCAACGGCTTGATGCCGAGCCGCCAGAAAGCGACGCAATCGCCTGCCGGTGACCCGCTTTAGCTCAGGGTCATCGAGCGCCTCGATCAGACGCCGCAGCTCCCCCTCGTAGGCGCGCACCGTGTGCTCAGAGCAGGCACGCTCGATCTGCAGGTGACGCAGCCATCGCTCGATCGCTTGAGACAACTTCATGTCGGCACCTTATCCGACTTCGGCGCCGAGGCCAAGCGCCTCACTCACCCCCGCTGTTTCGACCCGAGCGCTCAGTTGTTGCACGAGCAATTAACGTGACAGGCGGCGTGCCTCCAGGTCGGGTCGGGCTGAGCCCCGGTTGCGCCCCAGTTGGTGTTGTTGTCCGTACTTGAGCACTCGATAGCGACCCAGTTCCTACCCTCACGTTTGTTCGGCCAGAAGTGCCGCCCCACCTGGTTCCCCGTGTGGCGACTCGTGGCGGCGTCGAATCCACCGTGCGCTGCGCACAACTCCTGGCACGACATGTTCACGCGCGGCGCGGTGTACCAGCATCCGCCGTTCCACTCCCAGCCCCCGCACTGCCCCGGAACCCTGCACTCGTTCGAGCAGTCGTCATCGTTGTTGGCGTTGCCATCATCACAGGCTTCAAACCCGTTATCGCCCTCCTGCAAATCCGTGCGCACCACGCCATCACCGCAGCGCGCCATAACGCAGCCGTTACGACAGGCGTCGGCGTCGACCTCGTTCCCGTCATCACACGCCTCATAGCCCTCAACACCTTCACCCAGGTCGGTGCGCTGGACTCCATCACCGCAGCGCGCCAGCTCACAATTTTGCCGGCAGGCGTCGTCGTCGGCTTGGTTACCGTCGTCGCAGAACTCATAGCCCTCCGCTCCCTCGGCGAGGTCCTGACGCACCACGCCATCTCCACACCGAGCGACTGCGCACAAGGTGGTGCACGCGTCGGTGTCGACCTCGTTGCCGTCATCGCAGGCTTCATAGCCGTCTTCGCCCGCCTGGAGATCCCGGCGCACCACACCATCACCGCAACGCGCCAAAGTGCAATCGCTCAGGCAGGCGTCTGCGTCCTCGATGTTCCCGTCGTCGCACGCCTCGCCCTCGTTCAAGCGTCCGTTGCCGCAGCCGAGCGAGACGCAGTCGCTCGAGCACTCATCATCGTCTGAGTCGTTGCCGTCGTCGCACTCTTCATAGTCCGGGTGGTTTGGGTTGAGGTCGCGCCGATGAATACCATCGCCGCAGCGAGCCAATGTGCAGTCGGTCAGGCACGCATCGTCCGAGTCGCTGTTGCCATCGTCGCAAGCCTCAAAGCCCTCTTCGCCCTCCGCCACATCGAGCCTTTGGGCGCCATCGCCGCAGCGAGCGAGGTCGCAGCTGTTGAGGCAGCCGTCGAAATTGTCTCGGTTGCCGTCGTCGCAGGCTTCCTGACCCTCCCAGACGGAGCCGTCACCGCAGCCTGCTGGCCTGCATCGGTTGGTGCAGGCGTCCGTGTCGACCTCGTTTCCGTCATCACAGGTCTCCCCCATCTCGGGCTGAACGACTCCATCACCGCAGCCCACTACCTCACAGCGGTTGGTGCAGCCGTCCCAATTCTCAGCGTTGCCGTCATCACAGGCTTCGTATCCCTCATCCTCGACACCGAGGTCGGTTCGCAGCACCCCATCACCGCAGGAGGCGCGCAGACAGTTGCTCAAACAGGCATCACCGTCGAAGGTGTTCCCGTCATCGCAGACCTCAGCGCCCAAGACTCCCGCGCTGAGGTCCTCGCGCAAGACCCCGTCGCCACACACCGCCACAGTGCACTGATTCGTACAGCCGTCGCTGTCGACGTCGTTACCATCATCACACGCCTCCGCTGCCGAGACGCGCCCGTCACCGCAGCGCCCCTCCGACACCCCAGCCGGCGGCGCACACTGAACAGACGCGAAGCACACGAACCCGACGAGGAGACGACGCATCATCACTGCCTCCCGAAGGTGATGACGACGCGCCCATGCCCCTGACGTTGTCCCGAGCTCATGCTGCCGTTGCGGACGCCGCCGATGTAGCCACTCCCGCCACCGCCGCCGACCGCATAGCCGCCGCCGCCGCCGTAGTAACCGCCGCCGCCGCCGGCGTCATGATACTGCCCGCGCCCGCCGCCGACGCCTAATCGACCGGCGACGCCGCTCGTTCCGGCGCGCCCGCCTGCATTTTGCGTCCCGCCCGTTGGCGCCTGCCGGTTCCCGGCGTTGACAATCCCATTAGCTCCGTTCTCTCCACCACCTGCGCCGCCGGTGCCATGATTCGGGCAGCCGGTGTTCCCCCCACCGCCGCCGCCTGCGACGAGGACGCGATCGCCAAGACCTTGACCGCCTGCGCGCACGTCGCTGCCGCCGCCACCGCCCGCGCCATAGCGCCCGCCGTCGCCGCCGCCGTTAAATCCACCACGGCCACCGCGAACGCCCTGACCCCCCACGAAAATGTACAGCGTATCGCCAGGTGCGACCGCCAGGTCACCGCGCGCGTAACCGCCAGCGCCACCGTCGTTGTCGGTGCGCCCACCGCAGATCTCAGTCGGCCCACCTTGAGCGCCCCAAACCTCAAGGCGCAGGCTGCGCGCACATTCGGGCACGACAAAGCTCTGGACCGCGCCCGTGTGCTCAAACGTACGCACGGTCGGCTCGCAGTCGTTGAATCGGCACTGGTTGTTGCAGACGTCGTCGTCGACCTGGTTGCCATCGTCGCAAGCTTCATAGCCCGGCGCGCCGGCTTGAAGGTCGGTTCGCACCACGGTGTCCCCGCAGCGAGCCGCCACGCACGCGTTGCGGCACGCGTCCTCGTCGACGTCGTTGCCGTCGTCGCACTCCTCATTCTGATCGACACGCCCGTTGCCGCAGGTGCCGAGGCGGCACAGGTTGTTGCAGCCATCGTCTTGAACCTGGTTTCCGTCATCACAGGCCTCAAAGCCGACGTTCACCACGCCGTCGCCGCAGCGCGCCACCTCGCAGTTGTTCCGGCAGGTGTCGGTGTCGACGCGGTTTCCGTCATCGCAGGCTTCAACGCCCGCTCGCAACGCACCATCTCCACAGGCAGCCGCTGCGCAGTTGCTCAGGCAGGCGTCGGTGTCGACCTCGTTGCCGTCGTCGCAGGCCTCGTAGCCCTCTGCGCCGGGCTGCAGATCCTGGCGATGAAAGCCATCGCCGCAAGCCGCAGCGACGCAGTCGTTGAGGCACCCATCATCCTGCGCTTGATTCCCATCATCACAGGCCTCGTAGCCCTCCTCCTCTGGCTGCAGGTCTTCCCGGCGGACACCGTCACCGCAAACAGCGGTACGGCATGTGTTCGGGCAGGCGTCTTCGTCGACCTGATTCCCATCGTCGCAGGTCTCGCCGATCTCTTCTTGCGTGACCCCATCGCCACAGATCATCACGCGGCAGGCGTTGGTGCAGCCGTCGAGGTTGTCGAGGTTGCCGTCATCGCAGCCCTCATAACCCTCTTCCCCGTTTTGCAGGTCTCGCCGCGTGATACCATCCCCGCAGACGGCGCGGACGCAGTCATTGCGGCAGGCGTCAGCGTCTTCGATGTTGCCGTCGTCACACTCTTCACCTTCGTTCAGGCGCCCGTTTCCACATCCGAGCGAGACGCACTCGCTCGAGCACTCATCATCGTCTGAGTCGTTGCCGTCATCGCACTCCTCATAGTCGGGATGCGAGGGGTTGAGGTCGCGCCGGTAGATACCGTCACCGCAGCGCGCAGCGACACAGGTCGTCAGGCAGCCGTCGTCGGAGTCGCTGTTGCCGTCATCGCACTCCTCGTACCCCTCTTCCCCCTCGCTCAAGTCTACTCTGGGCGCACCATCTCCGCACCGCGCCGCGGTGCAGGTGTTGAGGCAGGCGTCGAAGTTGTCTCGGTTGCCGTCGTCACATTCCTCATTGCCCTCCCACACCGAGCCGTCGCCGCAGCCGGCAGGGCGACAACGGTTCGTGCAAGCGTCTGTGTCCTCTTCGTTGCCGTCATCACACAGCTCACCCCGCTCGGGCTGGACGATCCCGTCGCCGCAGACCTGCAAGACGCAACCGTTGGTGCAGTCATCGTCCGACTCCTCGTTGCCATCATCACAGGCTTCGTAGCCCTCTTCTCCCTCGGGGATGTCGGTCCGCAGGACGCCATCACCGCAGCGAGCCACGACGCAGCGACTCAGGCACCCGTCACCGTCGAACGCGTTGCCATCATCACAGGCTTCTGCGCCCACAACACCAGCCGCCAAATCCGTGCGGACCACGCCGTCGCCGCAGACCGCAGGCTGACACGCGTTGGTGCACGCGTCCGTATCGACCGAGTTGCCGTCATCGCAACCTTCACCCCCCGATACGCGCCCATCCCCGCAGCGCGCCTGACTCTGCGCTGGGGCGCCAGGGCCGCAGCTGATCGAGGTCAAAACAACAACAGCGAACGCAACTCGAAACATAGCGATTCTCCAAGCTGCAGTGTCTCACGCTCTCCCCCTAAGCGCAATGTGCGTTGCGCACGCAGGCGGTTGCCAAAACGAACCCAAAGGGGGCATCTGCCCTGTATGCTGCTCACTGCTCAGACCGGCTTTGTCGCTGCGCTCTTGCTCGCTGTCATCGCGGTGAACCACTCCGCACGCGGACAGGGAAGGCCTAAAGACGACCGCTTGGTGATGCTCGCCGGGTTGTTCGGTCTCCTGCAGCTCTTTAGCGCAGCCTCAGCCATCGCCCCGGAGGCGCGCTTGTGGCCTGCGGCCTTCTGGGTCACTGCCGGGCTGCTACCCAGCGTCTCGGCGGCGATGGTTGGGCACGTCGCGTCGGGAGCCCAGAGCTCGAGTCTCGCCTCCCTGCGCTGGGCGAGCGTCCTGTACGCAGCTGCCACGATCCTGCTCGCTTTGACCCCTTGGGTGCGGGAAGGCGGGGCCCTCCCGATTGCGCTAACCATCGGGCTTTACGGGCTGTTGATCCTCGTGAGCGACCAGCTACGCCTCGCCGCACAGAACATCGAGGACCGCAGCGAGGCAGGTCGTCTGCGTCTTTTGTGGATGGGCTGCAGCCTAGCGATCGGCATGAGCGCGCTCGAAGCGCTCGCAGGCAACTTCCTCTTTGGGCTCGGGACCATCGCCCCCGTGGTCTTCTTTGGTTACCTCAGCGCCACGCTGATGCGCGAGCGCCTCCTCGACAGCCAAGAGTTGATCGTACGCGGCGCGATCTTTGGAACGGTCACGTTGGCGCTGACGGCGCTGTATCTGTTGCTGGTGGTCGCGTTTCGGCAACAAGGCGCCACCTTCGTCTTTGCGACCCTGATCTCGAGCGCCGTTCTTGCGCTCCTCTTTGAGCCGCTGCGAGCCAAGGTCGAGGCGACCCTCATGCGCCTGCTCATGGCCGGCACCACCCACCTGACCGAAGCTTGCTACAAAGCGCGTGACGGAATCCGGCGCTCCGTCGAGATGGAGCAAATGCTCGACGCGGTGGTTCGAGAGCTTCAGGGTCAGGGAATCGTGACCGGGGTCGCCATCCATCTCCTCGACAGCTCCGAGCAATACTTAGGGCTGAGCGCCTTTGGCGGTGAACGCCCAGCGCAGCGGCTGTGGGTGCGGGACGCTCCTGAACTCTTCGCCCGTCTCCGAGACCAGCCTCGAGCGCTCTCCCGAGCGGTGATCGAACGCGACCGGCGCCGCCGTTCCGACTGGATCGGTAAGATGACGGCGTCCGAAGATGCCCAGGTCTCGGTCTACGCCAGCTTGATCGCGGGGCTCGAAGCGCTGGGCGCCGACCTGTTGCTGCCCATCGCCTCCGAGAGCCGCCTCATCGGCGTGCTCTCCGTCAACGACGACCGCCGCCCTGAGGGCTTCACGCCCGTCGAGCGCGCAGCGCTGGTGGCCTTGGCGGGGCGCCTTGGGATCGGGCTCTCCAACACGCGGCACGCCGATCAACTCAGGCTGCGTGACCGCCTCGCAACCCTTGGCGAGATGAGCGCAGGTTTAGCTCACGAGATCCGTAATCCGCTCGGCTCGATCAAAGGCGCCGCACAGCTGCTTGACGGCGGGCAGGATCTTCCCGACGACGCCGCCGAGATGCTCGACATCATCCTCAAGGAGGTGGCGCACCTTGACCACACCGTCCAAGGCTTCCTCGATTACGCCCGTCCCAGCAAGCTGAGCCGCTCCAGCGTGGAGCCCAGCGAGTTCCTCACAGCCGCCGTGAAGCTGCTTGGCGATGACGTCACGCTCGAGGTCGACGCCGACTTGCCGCCCGTAGCGCTTGACCCCGACCGCATCCTGCAGGTGCTTCGCAACCTCGTGCGCAATGCGCGCGAGGCAGCGCCCGACGAGCTGATTGAGGTCCACGCACACGACCGGGGCGACTACTTCTCCGTGGACATCCGAGACCGCGGCCCGGGCGTTCCAAGTGAGCTAGGAGATCAGGTTTTTATCCCTTTCGTGACCGACAAGTCGGGCGGTACGGGTTTGGGGCTTGCCATCTCGCAGCGCATCGTGAAGGACCATCGTGGGCGGTTGGAGCTTCGCCCACGCGAAGGAGGAGGCACTGTGGCGCGCATGCTGTTACCCCGCTTGCCGCTCAGCGTTGAAGAGTCCACCCCGCCAGAGCGCTTGCCGCACGCTCAAGAAGGAGACCGCTCGTGACGACCGATGTCGAACGCGTACTCGTCGTTGACGACGAGCCGAACCTACGAAAAGTGCTCAAAGCTTTGCTCACAAGGTCGGGCTTTGACGTGGTGACCGCCAAAGACGGGAAGGAGGCGGTTGACGTCCTGCGTGGCGGCGGCATCGACCTGCTGATGACCGACATCAGGATGCCGGGGATGACGGGCCTTGAGCTGTTGAGCTGGTCTCGAAACGAGCAGCCCGATGTGCCGGTGATCGTGATCACGGCGCACGGTACGGTCGATACGGCGGTCCAAGCGATGAAGGAGGGCGCCTTCGACTTCGTGACCAAGCCCTTCGACTCCGGACAGTTGGTTCGGACCGTTCGTAAGGCGCTGGACCAAGCGGCTGCGATGCGGAGCCTCGTCCATGCGGGCTCGGACCCGGCGCAGATCAAAATCCTGGGTCAATCTGAGGGGGCGACCGAGCTGCGCGAGTGGATCCTTCGTGTCGCGGATCTGCCGACGAGCGTCCTCCTCCTCGGGGAGCCAGGCACCGGTCATGAGGTGGTGGCGCAGGCGGTCCACGAAGCCTCCGAGCGCAGCGAGGGCCCCTTTGTCAAAATCAACTGCGGCGCCATCCCAAGCGACTGGATCGAGAGTGAGCTGTTTGGGCATGAAGCCGACGCCGTGAGCGGCGCCGTCAGCGCTCGGCCTGGGCGCTTCGAGCTTGCTAATGGAGGGACGCTTTTCCTCGATGAGATCGACAAGCTGCCCAAGTCGGCGCAGTCGCGAATCGTCCAAGTCCTCGACGAAAAGTCGGTCACCCGCCTTGGCTCGTTTCACGCCACGCCGCTCGACCTGCGCCTGATCGCAGGGAGCATGCGCGACCTCGAGGCGGCCGCACGCGAGGGGACCTTCCGCGAAGACCTACTCTACGCGCTCAACGTCGCGAGTCATCGACTGCTTCCGCTGCGCGATCGGCTCGAGGATCTCCTGACCTTTGTTCACTACTACATCGCTCGGTTCAACGCGCGGCTCGGTCGACAGGTCCGTGACGTCTCGCCCGAGGCGCTCAGTCGACTCCTCGCCTACTCCTGGCCGGGCAATGTCCGCGAGCTCGAGAACGTCATCGAGCGGGCGATGCTCTTCGCCGACGGTGAGGAGTTGTCGGTTGGGCACCTGCCCGATTCGCTCAGCGCCGATGATGAACAGCCGATCCGAGACTACGACACCGGGATGAAGTCCATCGTCCGCCGAGCGACCGCCCGGATCGAGCGGGAGCTGATCAAGCGAGCGCTTGACGAGAACGAGAACAACATCACCCATGCAGCCAAGCAGCTCAACATCAGCCGTAAGAGCCTGCAGACGAAAATGCGCGACCTCGGCTTGCGGGACCGCGAGGAGTAGCGCCTTCGTTAGGAGGTTGCATCCGCGCGTGTCCTGCAGGATAACGCTTGGGGTCAGGAAAGGACACGCGATGCTAAAGGGTCTTGCTCTCACCGTCGTCACGCTCACGCTGAGCGTGGGCCCGGCGCTCGCTGCGCCGACCTTCGTTGCGCCGCTCGAGCGCACGACGAACCTCGACCCACGCGACGGCGACGACCCCTTCGACAGCCGCATTGAGTTTGGGTTTTACACGCGCGGCGAGAACGCCACGCTCGGTCAACAGGGCAAGGGCGCAGATGGGATCTACAACGTCACCGAGGTGGCGAACTACACGAGCTCCATGCAGGTGATCGAGCCCCGGCTCAAAATCAGCTTGTTCAGTCGGCTGATGCTCTACGTCGACCTCCCCATCGTGCTCAACTGGGAGCAGACCTGGACCGCCACGGCACCCTACCGAACGGCCGGGCTGATCTACGATGGTCAAGCCAAGCCGACGCAAGACCAGTCACTCGTCTACAACAAAGGTGTCCCGCGCAGCACGCGCACCCCAGCCGTCTCGTTCCAAGAAGGCTACTCCAGCGCCAACACGACCTACCGACGCTCGAGCGTCGGCGATCTAAACGTCGGCTTCGCCTTCGACATGCTCAGCGAGATCGCCGACCCGTCCAAGCCGACCTGGCACTGGCAGTTCAACGCGCAGCTCCCGACCGGTGATGAGCGAGAGCTGGTGTATGCAGGTCCGGACTTAGAGGGGCTGCGAGGCGGCACGGTCGGAGTCAACGCCACGTCCGGCTCACCCGGCGGTGTGAGTGAAGGCCTCTATCGGATCACCGCCCGCACGGTCTTGGCTCGCTGGGTCGGAAAGTTCCGCCCGTATTTTGCGGTGGACTACAGCTTCGGGATCCCGGCGACCCAGGCTTATGACAGCCAGAACCTCTACGACACCAACTACGGTCGGGCGACCGACCAAGAACAGGCTGACTTCGACCTGTCTCCGGACCACCTGGCGAGCGACTGCACCGTGACGACCGAGCAATGGTTTGCGCGCTGCCGCAACAAGCGCCAGGACTTCGCCGGCGACCCGGCGCGGACCATCGACTTTGGCGCAGGGATCAAGCCACGCCATATCGGCGGCACGGAGTTCGGCGTGTCGACGAGCCTGTGGAAGAGCGGCGGAGCGGGGTCGAAAAGCTACCTCAAGACCGACGTCTTGGTCCGAGGAGAGTACGTCTCGGAGGGCCGTGAGTTCAACCGCATGAGTGATCTGCTCGGCCGCCCCACGTACGAAGAGCAGTTCGCGCGCGTCGGCTTGAACGCCGGGCTGCGCTTTGCGACAGCGGGGATGCTCGAGGCGCGCCTGCTCGGTGCGATCGGTCAGGAGACCAGCCACTTTACGACCGACGAGAAGACGGGGCGCGCCGACGATGGCGACCCAGGAGACCGTGCGCTGATCGCCGGCGAAGAGGCTGGAACCATCAACAAAGCCTACGAGTACAGCCCCTACTTCCGCTACGCCTTTGACGGCGTCGGTAACCAGTTCAAGTTGATCAACAGCACGTTCTACAGCATCAACTTTGATATGCGCATTCGTTTCTAGGCGCCGACTCGGTCACTCGTCGTAATGACGTGAACTTCATTTGAACCCATCGCTGATCTCACCCTAGGGTGGTGTGCTAGGAGCGGCGGGACGCAGTGACTCTCATTAAGACCCTGACATCGTTGATCAGCCGGCGGCGCTCCGCCAACGCTCAAGCAGCCCGTCAGGCGCAGAGCATGGCGCGCCAGGCAGCTCAAGAGGGGCGCCGAGCCGAGGCGGTCGAGGCTTACTGTGAGGCGATCCGAGCGCATCAAGAGAACAAGGACGCGCTGGCGGCTGCTCAGACGGCGAAAGAGGCGCTCGAGAGCTTTCCTGGCGAGCGTCGCATCTTGCGGTTGATCAGCCGCATCTACGCCGCCAAAGGCGCTCGCGCCGAGGAGCAAGGGGGGAGCCTCCTCTTGCTGGCTGCGGCGACCGGCGAGGACGCAGCGATCCCCGCGAACCCCGGCGAGGGCGAGTCGACGACACGGATCGAGATCCCGAGGGATCAGCTCGCCGTCTTGTCGCTCTTCCCCGAAGGGGCGTTCGAGCGGCTGGTGTCCGGGAGTCGATTCCACCAACTTGAGACGGGCGACGCGCTCTTTGCGCCGGGCGGATTGGGCAACTCGATCTTCCTCATCACCGAAGGGGTCGCGCAAGTCCTCGAGACCCAACCCGATGGTACCGAGGTCGAGACCGCTCGGATCGGCGCCGGCGGCGTCATCGGGGTCTTCTCCTACCTCACCGGGCGACCTCGCTCGGCGCTCGTCCGGAGCCTCAGTCACCTCGCAGCGCTTGAGATCCCGAGCGAGGTGCTTGACTACGAGTGCGCCCAGGACCCCCGATTTTCAGAGGTTCTTGCTCGGTTCTGTCGCGACCGTCTGCTGCTCAATCTGCTCAGTACGCTCCCCGGGTACCGGGATCTACAGCATAGCCAGAAGGCGAAGCTCTTGGGGGGATTTCGCCTGCGCATGGCGGACCCAAGCGAAGAGATCATTGGACAAGGGGCGAAGGAGCCCTTTCTTGGGCTGATCGTCCACGGGACCGTGCGCATCGTGCGCCGCTCCGAGTCGTTCGAGACGGAAGTTGCGACACTGCAGGCAGGCGACTGCATCGGCAACGTGGGCTCGCCCCCCTCAAGCCCCGCTCAAGCGAGCGTCCACGCGGGAGAGCTCGGCTGCAAGATCGCGATTCTGCCGGCGCGGTCGACCCGCGCGTTGCGAGCGACGCATCCGCTCATCAGCGACCCCAGGCCACAGCTCTTGAACCGGGATCAGGTCCTATTGGGTGGGCTGTACCGCGTGACCGCGACCGTCCCGGCGGCGCTCGTCCCTGCGGTCTGGCGCTGACTCACCGCGGCGGCTTGTAGTCCGACGCCTTGAACTGAGCGAGCGCCTGACGCACCAGGCGGCTCTTGTTGACCCCACGCTGCCCGGACTTCTTCAACGCCGTGACCAACTCATTGAGGTGCTCGAGATCCTCTGGGTAGAGGCTAAAGGTTGAGAGCACCACATCGCGCGCAGGCTTCACCTTCTTCGCAGGTAACGGCTCGAGGTCCCGCGCTCCGTAGAGCAGATCCTCGGGCATCGCGAGCGGGTTGCGCGACAGCTTAGGGTCATCCGACATCGTGCGCCCTCCAAGACCGCTTGCTCACCCAGCGAACAAGCTGGCGATAGTCTTCTGCGCCACGCGAGGTGGGCGCATCCTCAAAGATGGTCTTGGCGCGTGACGGCGCCTCGGTGATACGAGTCGTCTGCCGTATCGCAGGTGCCACGCGCTCACCGAAACGATCGACCAGCGCCTGATGAACCTGCCGGTCGATGCGCCGCCGCCCGTCGTACATGGTCGGAACCAGTCCAACGAGCTCAAGCTCGTGGTCGAGCAGCTTGCCGACATTACGCAAGGTCCTGAGAACCTGGCGAACACCCACTAAGCTCAAATAATCGCAAGACACCGGCACGAGGATCCCGTCCGATGCGCACAGCGCGTTCTGGTTCAAGAGGCTCAGCGACGGGCCGCAATCGATGATAATTCGATCGTAGCGGTTACGCCCCGCTTCCAGCGCCTGACGCAGGATACGCGAGCGCCCCTTCATGGTCGGCAGGCGCAAGTCGATCGCCGCCAGTCCAGCGTCTGCTGCCAAAAGGTCAAGGTTGGGGCGTACCGACTCGATCAAATCACCGAGGGTGCGCCCCTCGATCATGAGGTGAAAAAGGTTTCCAGGGCTCGACGCGTCCAAGCTGGTGCCGACATTCCCTTGGGCGTCGGCGTCGATCAAAAGGACCCGCTCCCCCGCCGCTGCGAGCCCGACGGCTACGTGGATCGCCGTGGTCGTCTTCCCGGTCCCGCCCTTTTGATTCATGACGGCGAGGCATAACCCTGCGCGCTCGTCGATTCCGGCGCAGGGCTTCGAGCAAAACGCCCGCTGCCCATCAAGCTGCCACACAAACTCGGGCTCAAAGCGGGTACCGCACACAGAGCAGGTTCGCTGCGCTTGCGAAGCAGGGACACAGTTTGGGCTGCACCAGGGGCCCTCTTCCCCACCGGGACCTGCAGCCGTCTGATAGGCGAAGCGAGGCTGAAAAGCTCGACCGCAGGAGCGACAGCGTAAGCCGCCGCTCATGCGCTCCCGCCACCGAAAGGATCGGAGATCTCCATCGTCTCTTCTCGATCGGGACCGACGCTCACGAGACAGACGGGGACGCCGATAGACGCCTCGATCAGGCGGACGTACTCTTGAGCCGCTGCCGGCATCTGGTCAAAGCTTGAGTGACCGCGCACCGTCTCCTCTCCCCAGCCGGCGACGGTCTCATAGACCGGCACCAGGTCCGCCATCATGTCGGCGCGAGCGGGGGGCGCATCGAGCAGCGCGTCACCGTGCCGATACGCCGTGCAGACCTTGAGCTCGTCCAGTCCGTCAAGGACGTCCATCTTCGTCAGCGCCAAGCCCGTCAACCCGTTCGCCCGGACGGACGCCTTGAGCGCGACGAGGTCCAGCCAGCCACAGCGCCGAGGTCGACCGGTCGTCGCCCCAAACTCGCCCCCCTTAGCACGCAGCGCCTCGCCGAGGTCGTCGTGAAGTTCTGTCGGGAACGGCCCCTCGCCCACACGGGTGGTGTACGCTTTACAGATCCCCACGACCCCATCGATCTGCGTCGGCCCGACGCCGGCTCCGGTGCACACAGCGCCTGCGATGCAGTTGGAGGAGGTCACGTAAGGATAGGTCCCTAGGTCCACGTCAAGGAGCGTCCCTTGGGCACCCTCAAAAAGGATGTTCTCACCCGACTGGCGCGCCTCGAAGAGCAGCTTGGAGGTGTCGCAGATGAAGGGTTGAATGACCCGAGCGAGCGACAGCTGGTGCTCGATGGCAGCCTCGATCTCTTCATCGCTGTAGCGCTCACCGCCGAGATCCTTGAGCAACCGATCAACCGCCTCAAACCGCTGCCGGGCGAGCTGCCGAAATCGATCCGGATCGAGCAGGTCACAGACCCGCAACCCACGACGCCCGACCTTGTCTTCATAGGTCGGTCCGATCCCCCGCCCCGTCGTACCAATCTTGCCCGATCCAGCGACGGATTCGCGCGCCCGATCGAGGCGCCCAAGATACGGCAGGATCAGGTGCGCTCGATCGCTAATCGCCAGGGTCTTTGTCCCTTGAGCCGTGTCGATCAACCCACGCCGGATGCAGTCGTTTACTTCACGCACCAACACCTCGAGGTCGAGCACGACGCCGTTGCCAATCACCGAGCGAACCCCGCGGTTCAGCACCCCGCTCGGCATCAGGTGGAGGACGGTCGTTTCCCCCTCGACCACCAGCGTATGTCCGGCGTTGTTCCCACCTTGAAAACGGACGACGTTCTTCGAGCGCGCTGCGTAGCGGTCGACGACCTTACCCTTGCCTTCGTCGCCCCACTGGGCGCCGACGATTACCACTGAACTCATAGATAGCCCTCTAAGGGCGGTCACGCGGACCGTTATTTCAAGAAGCTTCCCAGGCGCTCTTCCAGCGCCACGAGCCGATTACGTAATTCATACAGACGCTCGACATCGATCGTGCGCCGGTTGCCGCTGTTGGGATCGGTCTGAAGGCGTCGACTGATCGCCTTGAGCGCTAACCCCTGCGCCGTCATCTCTTTGATCTGGAAGATCAGGACGACGTCCTCCCGACTGTACCGACGCTGCCCCCTGCCGCCGCGCACGGGGCGAAGCTGTGAGAACTTCGTCTCCCAAAACCGCAACTGCGAGCTCGAGGTCTCTGTCAGCGTCGCAACCTCGCCGATGCGAAAGAACTGCTGATTGACGGGGAGGCGGTGGTCCTGGGTCATGTGCTAGTTCATCGCCGATCGTAGGTTGGGGCTCGGCCTGAACGTTACGACACGACGGGCGGCGATCACAACCTCTGACCCGCTTGAGCGCGGATTCCGGCCGATGCGCGGCGCCTTGTCTCTGAGCTTGAAGGTACCAAAGTTTGCGAGCTTTACATGGTGGCCATCGATCAGAGCCTCTCGGATCAAATCAATGAACGTCTCCACTGAACGCGTCGCCTCGCGCTTACTCAGACCGGTCCGACGATGAACCACATCGATCAAATCGGCTTTGGTCATCGTCTCGACCTGTTGCTCCGTCATCCCATCTCCCAAGGCGGATCGGGAACTCCCCGCTCGCCTCTTACTCGCTCGTTCGGCGGCTGTTTCAGCCTCGAAGCTGAGCTCCAAACTGATCAAGCGCTAACTCCTGATAGCGCTTCAGCCAACGGTTCGCTTCCTTCTCGCTAAGCGTACCTTCTGCGCTCTGAATTGAGAAGCGTACAGCGACTGACTTTTTACCCTCTGAGAGCCCTTTGCCGCGGTAGACGTCAAAGACTCGAGCCTGAACCGCCAAGCTCGCGTCCACACGCTGCGCCAGATCGGCCAGGTGGCCGGCGCCGACGGCTTCGTCGACGACCAAGGCGAGGTCCCTGTGGACAGCGGGAAACCGCGGCAGCGGCTCATAGACGGACAGCGCCGCCGTGCCCTCGAGCGTGGCGCTGAGATCCAGCTGAACGAGCCACTGACCAGGCGTCAGCTCGAGCTCGTTGCGAAGCTCGGGGTGGACCTCGCCGAGCGTCCCAATCACTTGGTCCTCCGCGAGGACACGGGCTGCGCTGCGCGGATGAAGCAGCCGATCTGCATCACCCATGGGTTCGTAGCACAACTGCGCCACCCCGCGCGCCCCGAGCAACGCCTCGAGCTCACCACGACACGCGGCGTAACCCGCCACCGGGTTATCGCCCCAGGGCGCGGTCCAAGCGATCGTGTTGTGCTCGACCTCACGCTCGAATCGGCGAGCACACTCCACGAGGCGGACCTCGACGCGCCCATGTCGTCGGTTCAAGCTGACGGCCTGGACCAGCGCAGGACGTAGATCCGTCCTGAGGTAGCGGGTCTCTTCACCCAAGGGGTTGTCCAACTCGATGGCTGACCGGGCGCAGCGCTCAGCCCAGGTTGGGCTCATAAACGCCAAGCTGACCGACTCGAAGTAGCCACGCCCGATCAGGTCTAAGCTCAGGCTACGCCCCAGCGCGTCGGTGGGATCAGCCGTGGTGATCCCAGCGGGCGGCGGCGGCGCGTCGGGCAGTCGCTCAGGGACTGCATCCAGACCCTTGCCGCGTACCAGCTCTTCGATCAGATCCACCGAGCGCTCGAGGTCCCGGCGCCAGGTCGGCGGCTGAACCGTCCAGTGTTCGGTGGCCGTGCGATCGACAAGACAGCCGAGTCGCTCGAGCAGCTGCGCTGACTCGTCTGGGTCGAACGCCATCCCGATGAGGGCCTCGGCGTCGCTGAAGCGAAAACGAATCGGTGCGTTTGCGGTCGGGAGCGACCCGGCCTCGGCATACCCGTCGGCGGCCTCGGCGCCGCACAGTTCGACCATCAGCTGCGCCGCGAAGTTCATCGCAGCCAGCACGCGCGCAGGATCGACGTGCCGCTCAAACCGATGGCTGGACTCGCTGTGAAGCGCATGCCGCCGAGCGGTGACGCGCACCCGGGACGGGTCAAAGAATGCTGCCTCGAGCAGCACCTCAGTCGTCTCGCTCGAGACCTCTGTCTCGGCGCCCCCCATCACACCAGCCAGCGCAACGGCTCGTCCCGACTCGGTCACGACCAGATCGTCCTTCGCCAGCTTACGCGTGACCCCATCGAGGGTCGCCAGGGTCTCACCCGGCTCAGCCGAACGAACGCCCATCTGGACACGACGCGCGCCGCCGCCGAGCAGGGCGTAGTCAAACGCATGAAGCGGCTGCCCATAAGTGAGGAGGACATAGTTGGTGATGTCGACGACGTTGGAGATGGCGCGCACCCCGGCAGCTTGAAGCCGCTGCTGGAGCCATAAAGGAGACGCTCCGACGCGCACGTTCCGCAGCAGCTTCGCAGCGTAAAACGGACACCCGGCGTCGCTGAGATCGACCGTCACATCGGCTGGTTCGCCTGGAGAAGCGCAGGCCTCGATGAGCGCACGCGGGCTGCGCTGATCACTGCGCAGACAGAGCTCGCGCGCAATCCCTACCATGCTGAGCGCATCGCCGCGGTTCGCCGTGAGACCCAGCTCAAACACATGGCGTCCGCCTGCGCGCACGTACTGCCCAAGCGTCTGCCCGATCGGCGCATCGCTCGGCAGGATCCAAATCCCCTCGTCGGACTCGCCCAAGCCGAGCTCCGTCTCGGAGCACATCATCCCCTCAGAGACCTCACCGCGAATCTTGGAGCGCTTGATCTTGAAATCTCCGGGCAGGCGACACCCAGGCCGCGCCACGACGACGCGGTCACCTTCTTGATGGTTGGGAGCGCCGCAGACGATCTGCGCGTGCTCGGCTTCACCGACATCGACCTGACAGAGGGTGAGCCGATCGGCGTTCGGATGCTGCGCCTTGGTAATGACCTGACCGATCACCACGCGGTCTGCGACGTCTTGATCCTGCAGCACGCGCTCCACCTCAAGCCCAAGGTCGGTCAGCGTCTCCTCGGCTTCTTGAGCGGAGGGCATCGTCCCCTCGACCCACTCGGCGACCCAATCGCTGATGTATCGCATGCGTTAGACCTCCCGATTCCGTTGAGCAAACTGCTCGAGAAAATCGATTCGAGAGTCGAAGAGCAGCCGGATGTCGGGGATTCGGTGCCGCAGCATCGCAATGCGTTCCACCCCCATACCGAACGCGAAGCCCCGCGTAGTCTCGGGGTCGAGGCCGACCGCCGAGAACACCGCCGGGTCCACCATTCCGCAGCCCAAAATCTCGATCCAGCCGCAGTCACCACACACCCGGCAGCCTTCACCGCCGCAAAAGATGCAGGTGACATCCACCTCTGCTGAGGGCTCGGTGAACGGGAAGAAGCTCGACCGCAGGCGGATCTTGGTGTCCGCACCGAACATCTCACGCGCAAAGTGCGCCAAGGTCCCTTTGAGATCCGCCATCGTGATGCCCTGGTCCACGACCAGCCCCTCGACCTGATGGAACATGGGGCTGTGGCTGACGTCGGCGTCGCAGCGGTAGACCGCTCCGGGCACAACAATCCGAAGCGGCGGCTTGTTCTCTAACATGGTACGAACCTGCACCGGGCTCGTGTGCGTCCTCAGCAGGCGACCATCCACCGTGTAGAATGTATCCTGCATGTCACGAGCCGGGTGGTCCGGCGGCATGTTCAGAGCTTCAAAGTTGTGCCAGTCGTCCTCGACTTGCGGCCCCGAAGCTACGGTGTAGCCGAGACGCTTGAAGATCTCGAGGATCTCCGCCTCGACGCGGCGCAGCGGATGCGAGCGACCGCGAGCTTGCGCCAAGTCCCCTGGGAGCGTCAGGTCGATCCGCTCGGCGAGCTCGGCGTCGAGGGCTCGCCGCTTAAGCGAGGTCTCCGCCTCGGCGAAAGCTGCGTTGAGCCGATCACGCACCTTGTTCGCTGCCTGACCGACCGCTTTACGCTCATCTTTCGCCAGTTGACCGAGCCCACGCATGATGCCGGTCAGACGCCCTTGGCGCCCAAGGAACTGAACGCGCAGGTCATTTAACGACGACAGATCGGCGACCCCCTTCAGGGCCGCCGAACAGTCGCTCTCGATCGCAACGAGATCCTGTTCCAAGATGTTGCTCCGTATGGCTCGGTCAAGCCTTCGGGTCTGCCCGCCGCTGCGGGAACCTCAGCGCACAGTGTGCGAGGGCGCCTTAGCCTTTCGCTTGCTCGACGAGCGATGCGAAGGTCTCCGGCTCGCTGACGGCGAGATGCGCAAGCACGCGCCGATCCAGCTCGATGCCCGCCTTCTTCAAGCCGTGCATGAACCGGCTGTAGCTGAGCCCGTGCAGACGACTTGCGGCGTTGATGCGGACGATCCACAGACGGCGAAAGTCGCGCTTCTTGAGCTTGCGGCCCTTGTAAGCCATCTGCCCAGCCCGGTCGACCGCCTGCTTGGCGACGCGCCAGACGTTCTTGCGCTTGCCTCGATAGCCCTCGGCCCGGTTAAAGATCTTCTTACGTCGACGACGTGTAGCGTAACCACCTTTGACACGCATTGTTCCGCCCCCCTACTTGTAAGGAATGCACCGGCTGATGCCGGGTACATCCACTTTGGCGAGCGTCCGCGTGCCACGGTTCTGCCGCTTACGCTTGGAGCTCCATGGCGTCAGGCAGTGCGAGGTGTTCGCGCTCTTCGCCAGGATCTTTCCAGATTTGGTTTTCTTGAACCGTTTGGCTGCGCCAGAAACGGTCTTCATCTTTGGCCCTTTAGCCATGATGTCTCCTTTTCGTGATGACGGTGGTCCGACACGATGTCGAACACTTGGGGAACCGACCCATCACCCCCGCACACGAGCGGGCGTCGGGCGTCGTTTATCCACTCTGTCGATCAGGTCAATAAAAACCGTCGAGCCGACCACGCTCAGCGAGCGCTAGCTCTCTTCAGCGTCAGCTTCTTCAGCTGGCTCATCGTCAAGGGCCGGAACCTCGCCCGTGTTGTCCCCGGCGGCTGCCCGGCGCTCGCTCTTGGCTTTGGCGCGTGCTTTGAGCTTCTGCGCTTTCTCCGCCGCCACAGCCTTGAGCACCTCACGGCTCGGCGCAAGGATCACAAACATGTTGCGCCCCTCCATCCGTGCCACCTGCTCGACCACGGCGAGCTCACCCATCACCTCGATCATCCGGTCGAGGTGGGCGCGCGCAATCTCCGGGTGCGCCATCTCACGCCCGCGGAACATGATCGTGATCTTCACCTTGTCGCCCGCCTCAAGGAAGCGTTTGGCGCGCATCGCCTTGGTCATGAAGTCATGCTCGTCCGTCTTGGGGCGCAACTTAACCTCTTTGACGGTGATGCGGGTCTGGCGCTTACGCTGCTCCGACTCACGCTTCTTGCGCAGGTACTTCTGCTTGCCGGCATCCATGAGCTTGCACACCGGGGGCTTGGCGCTCGGGCTGACCTCAACGAGATCGAGTCCGACGTCCTTAGCCATCGCGAGCGCCTGGCGAGTCGGCACGACACCAACCTGTTCGCCCAAGTGGGAGATAAGCCGCACCTCGGGTACGGTGATCGCTTCGTTTAAGCGTTGTTCGTTTTCAGGCTTCGTTGGCGCAAAATGGCGACGGCGCAAGCATTCTCCTTTTCGTCCCTAGGACGGCAACTTCTCTGCGGGCTAAGTTAACAAAGGTCAAGTGAAGGCGGCACGCTCTTTTCAGCCAACCAATCGACTGCGTCAGCATGGGTCAACGTCCCAAACTGTTCGCCTTGACGCGACCGAACCGCGGCGGTCCCCTCATCGACCTCACGATCGCCGAGTACGAAGAGATAGGGCACCCGCATCAAGCGCGCGTCGCGGATCTTTTTCCCGAGGCTCTCGTTGCGCGTATCGACCTCCACGCGCAGGTCACGCGCTTGGCAGGCAGCCAGCAGCTGACTCGCCGCCCCCTCGGCGCGCTCCGAGATCGTCAGGATTCGAGCCTGCTCCGGGGCGAGCCAGGCTGGGAAGTCCCCGGCGTAGTGCTCCGTCAGGATGCCAAAGAAGCGCTCGAGCGAGCCCATAATGGCGCGATGGATCAGGATCGGCGGGACCTTCTCACCGTCTCGGTTCGTGTAGGTCATCTGAAAGCGCTTCGGCAGGTTGAAGTCGAGCTGGATGGTGCTGCACTGCCACGTGCGCCCAATCGCATCCTTTATCTTGATGTCGATCTTGGGACCGTAGAAGGCCCCGCCCCCTTCATCTACGGCAAAGTCGAGCCCGCTCGCCCGGATGGAGCCCTCGAGCGCCTTCTCAGCGCGCGCCCACAGGCTCGGCTCGCCGACGAACTTCTCCGGACGGGTCGAGAGCATGATATCAAAGGCTTCAAAGCCAAAGGCTCGCAAGTACTCGAGCGCCAGCCGCAGGACCTTGTTGAGCTCGTCCTCCAAGCTCTCCTCGGCGCAGATGATGTGGGCGTCGTCCTGAGTGAACCCCCGGACACGCATCAAGCCGTGCAGCGCGCCGGCGAGCTCGTACCGATAGACCGTCCCCAGCTCTGCGAGCCGAACGGGCAGGTCCCGATAGGAATGCGCCGTCGTCTTGTAGATCATCACATGAAACGGGCAATTCATCGGCTTGAGGAGGTACTCCTCGTCGTCGACCGCGATCGGCTTGTACATGCTCTCGTTGTAGAACCCGAGGTGCCCTGAGATCCGCCACAGGTCCGAGTGCGCCACATGCGGCGAATACACGGGCTCGTAGCCACCTTGGCGGTGCGTCCGCCGCCAGAAATCCTCCAAGATCGTGCGGATCCGGGCGCCACGCGGCAGCCACAGCACGAGCCCCTGACCGATCTCTTCAAAGTACGAGCGCCCCTCGTTCTCATCGTGATAGAGGTCGCCCTTCTCGCTGACCGTAAACAGGCCAAGCTCACGCCCAAGGCGCCGGTGATCTCGCTTCTTCGCTTCTTCGAGGCGATGCAGGTGCTTTTTGAGCTCTTTTTTGTCGAAAAAGGCGGTGCCGTAGATGCGCTGGAGCATGGTGTTGTTGGAGTCACCTCGCCAGTAGGCGCCCGCCTGGCTCAGCAGCTTAAAGCACTTTACGCGTCCGGTGTCCGGGAGGTGCGGACCTCGGCACAGATCGTTGAACTCGCCGTGCGTGTAGAGCGTAATCTCACCGTCGGCGGCGTCGAGCAGCTCGAGCTTGTAGGGTTCCCCTTCCGCTTCGAAGCGCTGCTTAGCATCCTCTCGGCTGATGGCGACGCGCTGAAAGCTCGACTTCTCGCCGATGACACGCTTCATCTCCGCCTCGATCTCAACCAGGTCGTCCGGCGTAAACGGGCGCTCCATCTCAAAGTCGTAGTAGAAGCCGTTGACGCCGTCATCGACGACAGGACCGATCGAGATCAGCGCCTTGGGAAAGAGTCGCTTGACCGCGCTTGCCAAGATATGCGCCGTTGAGTGCCTTAGAATTTCCAGGCTCTCTGCGTCGCGCGGGGTCAACAACTGGACCTGATCGCCGTCGGCGAGCGGTCGATGCAGATCGCACACCTCACCGTTGACTTTAGCGCCCACGGCTTGGCGCGCCAAACCCTCGGAGATTTGAGCGGCGACAGCATGCGCTGTCTGACCCGATTCGAGGGTCTTTGTGGCGCCATCGGGCAAATAAATCGTGATCTGCTCAGACATCCGAACCTCCGAATCTTGGCGCTAGCCACTCAGTGATCAAAAGCCAACACAAACTAGGGCTCATCGGCACACACTTGATCGAGCACGTGCTCACCCGCAGGGAGCGCACCACCTGGGAGCAACTCACCCTGCGGGTCCAACCGCTCCGCCGGCACCTCGACATAACAGCCGCGCTGCTGACGATAGAGCCCCCCGCCTCGACGCGTGTGCTCACCGATCGGCGCAATCAGCGCAGCGTGCGTCTCATGACAAACGGGAAGGACGACCCGGTCTTGATCTCGTTGTGCTCGTGCGATCACAAAGGGCTCCGAACGGCGAACGCTTGCGTCACGCCCCGCCAACAAAAAGGCGAGCTCGTCCGCTGCCGGATCGACGGGCAGCTCAGCCTCCTCGTCGCTCGGAGCAAATGGGAAGGTGCAGCCCTTTCGGCGGTGCTGAGCGAGCGGGCACCGGAGCTGGTGCGGGCAAGGTGCGATCGGCTGCACGCGTTGCCGCATCAGACCCTCTCGCCAGGCGACCACGGCGCGCCCCCCCTGCCGATGACCCGATTCGAGGATCAGCACCTGCCCAAAGGGCGCCAGCAGCGACGCCATCTCCGGTGCGAGCTCCTCACGCAGCTCATGCTCCGAGTACGCGCTGGATAAACCGGCCCCGACGACCAGGTCGAAGCGCCCCTCAGGGCGTCGCTCCGGCCAGCGCCCACGCGTGACCTCGACCCCATCACGCTCAAGCCGCCGAGCGGCGTCCGGCTGAGGCTCCACGGCGCAGACACGAGCGCCCTCAAAAGCGGATGCAAGCGCCACCGACCCGGGGTGCAGCTCAAGGACCCTGAGCGGGCCGCTCCGAAACCGAACCAAGCCCAAAACGCGCCGGGCGAGATCTGCGAGCTCGTAACCGTACGCCGAGGCATAGTTTGTGAGATCGAGCGCCGGCTGAACCGACCGTTCTTTTGCGGCGCTCTCGCCGTGCAGGCGCGCCAAAAGCTCAGCGCGCGTGATCAAGGCGCTGAGCGGTGCAACACCTCATCGATCGCGGCGCGCACCTCGCTGTCTAAGTCGTCAAACCGCAGGCCACTGCGGCCCTCTTCAGACCACACCACGAGCCCTTCGGTGTGCACCAACAAGCCGGAGCTAGGGATGGCGAAGGTGACCATGACGGTATCCCCGATCGGGAAATTCCCGCTGACGCTGATCCCCCCAGCTGAGATGTTCACGCTCGAGCCAGCGTCTCCGCTCAGGTCAATCGTGAGGCCTAAATCGTGCCGCTGGTGCTGT
>JAYZBQ010000052.1:0-36873 GCA_036338695.1 Myxococcota bacterium | reverse complement strand
GCCCCCTGACACCTCTAGTATGTCCTGTCGGCTAGTACGGGCTCAAAGTTAAGAGTAATTGCGCAGGGCAACCGAAATTGGACCGCTCGAGCGGGCGCCCTCAACCCCCGGATAACCCACCGTTGTCCTTCGCACGCGCCGCTGCTAAATCCGAGACAAAAGGCAAGGCGACCGCGACCATATGCGCGACCTGTAGGAGGTGCAGCACCAGCGCATAAGCCTGCGCCGGCGCCGTGGCGGAACCAAACAAAGAGGTCAGCCCGAAGATGATCGGTGCGTGGAAGGTCCCGATGCTCCCGGGTCCAGCGGGGACCATAATCCCGACGACCAAGAGCGCCATGATCAGGCAACCTTGCGCGAGCGAGAGCTCGATGCCCATCGCCTGCGCCAGGTACGTCATCCCCCAGGCATTCAGACCCCAATAACCCAGAGTGCACCCCAAGTACGTGACGCGCGTGCTCCAGCTCGGGAGCGATGAGAGCCCCTCGACGAAGCCGTTGAGCAGCGCGATGACACGGTCCGCCCACGAGGCACCCAAGGGGGCAAAGACCCACCGCCAAAAGCGCTCTGCGCTGCGTGGCGCAATCGCCATCCAGGCAAACGCCGTTCCGGCGCCGCCAAAAATGGCGCCAGCGACACCGCCCATGGTCCACAAGATGGGATCCGACGCGCCCGACCACAGCACCGATAAGACCAGCACCAGCACCATGAACAGGCCATCGACCGTACGCTCAACCGCCACGGTTCCCAAGCCCGCGCTCATCGGGACGTCGCTCGCCTGACGCAGGAGCCATGGACGAGCCAGCTCACCCAACCGCAGCGGCACCAAAAAGACCGCAGCGAAGCCAAGGAAGGAGATCCGCAACGAGCGAAACACCGGCTGCTCGGGGTGCAGCGCCCTGACCATCAAGTGCCATCGGGCGGTGCGCAGCAGGTGAATAGCGAAGAGGCTGATCAGGTAGACGCCCATCGGGAGCCAGCCCAGCGCAGCGAGCGAGGCTCGGACGGCGTCGACGTCAAGGTCCCGAAACGCCAGCCAGACAAACACCACCGAGACCAGGAGCGCGGTGACGCCTCGAGCTAAACGGGAACCCATGGATCAACTTCTTTACCCGCCAACAACGAGGCAGGGTTGCGTCGCAGCAGCCGCTCAACCGCCGAGTCACCGCCAAGCGCTCGAAGCTGCCTGAGCCCTTTGCCGTAAGCGGCCGGGACGTCGTCGGCGCGATGACAATCGCCGCAGACGACGGCGACCAACCCGTCGAGCAAAAACTTCTTTGCGTTCCCGCCACGCGCCCACCCGAGGCCGCGCCCAAAAGACCCCAGGTTGACCTGAGCGGCGATGCCCCGTTCCACCAGCGTGCGCAGGCGCAGGCGCCCTTTCCGCCCGTCAAAGATTCGGTAGCGCTCGACATGCGCGAGCACCGGCTTGTAGCCGGCTCGCTGCAGCCGATAGAGCCGCTCTTCAAACAAGGGCGGGTCGTCGTTGGGCTGGATCTCGATCAAAAACGCCTTGCCCGCTCCGTAGGGCTGCCCCAGCCCCTGCGCCAGATCGTCGAGCACGGCGCCGCACCACCAGTGCTCGGCGCCTGCGTGGACCGTGAGCTGGATCCCGCGCGCATCCAAGCGCTCGTCGAGCTCCGCCCGAAGCGCTTTGAGCCCGGCCTGATCATTCGGCCAGATCGGCGGCTTGATGTGACTGGTCGCCGCCACCTCGGTGACGCCAGCGTCCTGCAAGGCTTGAGCCAGAGAAAGGCTCTCGGCCCAGTCGACCGGTCCGTCGTCAATCCCTGGAAGGATGTGGGTGTGCAGATCGATCATGGCGCTATTGACAGCTGTTCACCGAGCGGCCCGAGCAGACGTTCTCCGAGCTGCAAAACCGACCCGCATCCTCTGGACCGCACTGCCCTTGGCTCGTGCAGGGGTCACCCAAGTCTTGAAACGCTGAGCAGGTCCCAGCGCGCCCAAGCGAGCAGGGCTGGCTCAGGTCATCGCAGTCGAGCGGACGACACCAACCCCGACGACACGGCTGACGCCCGTCGCAGGCCTCGCCAAGGTCGGCATACGCCGTACAGACACCCGAGCGGGTCCCGGGCGCCACTTGGCAGGTCGTGCGCGTGTTGCACCGGCTCGTGCCCGAGCCGACCTCGCAATCGTCACCCTCATCACCGTAGTCGAGGTGCGTGCAGGCCGAGCCCGAGGTCGGGTCGGGGACGCTGCACCGAAGCCCTTGCGAACAGGCGACCTCTTCACCGCAGGGTTCGCCCTCTTGAAGCTGAGGAATGCAGATGCCGTAACGGTCATTGGCGCCTTGCTCGCAGCCCAGCCCGCGTGCGCAAGGCGGAAAGCGATTGTTGAACAGGTCACAGCGCATGCCGCGCGGCGCCGCCGCTTCGCAGCGCGTATCATCTCGCTCGCCCACACAGTGGGCCCCCTCGACACAAGGGGTGCCTGAGTTTCGGCACGGCTCACCGACGGCGATCGGCGAGGCGCAGATCCCTCCGCTGCAGCGCAGACCCGGCTCACACTCCGAATCATAGAAGCAGCGCCCGCTGCCCTCTCCGAGTTTGGCGCGGCACCGACCGCGCGTGGAAGGCTCGGGGTTGGGTCCGCGGTCGCCGCAGTAGCCGCTTGAGCACTCGCTCGAGTCAAAACAGCACGCGCCCAGGATCCCTTGCCCTTGCGTAAAGCGCGCAAAATCACAGGCCTCTACCTGATCCCAAGGGATGCACTGCTCGACGTTGAGCGCGCGCAGACAAGCCGAGACGGCAGCCCCGTCGTAGCGCAACGTCCCCATCGCCTGACGCTCCATGAAGGGATACTGCCAGCGGGTCAGGCAGTTAAAGATCGGTAGCCGCTCGTCCAGCTTGCATGGCTCAATCCGCTGATAGTTCGCCGTTGGATCACAGCGGATCTGATAGTCGCAGATGCTCTCTTCCATGAACGCGCAGAACTGATCGACCGGGATGGTATCAGGGACCGCAAGCGGCGCCTCACCCGGGCGACCATGAACCGGCCACTCGGTGCTCACAGGACCTGCGTCTGGGCTGGTCTCTTCGCTCGGACAAGCCAGCAAAAAACAAAGGCCGACCGCAGCTGCGGCCGACCTCCATACCGTACGTAGGCGCATCACCTGGCTCAGCGCATTTCGTAGGTATCAACGATCGAACGGATCAGGTCGACCCACAGGAACTCTTGATGCACCTTGTTGTTGGCGAGCTCCAACACGGCTGCGTCGAGCTCAGCGCCCGCAAGCGAAGGATCTTCCTGAGTCGCCTCATCCCGCGCCTGATCCAGCACGACCTGACGGAACTGACCGTTCTCGTAGTAGCGGTCGCGGATCTTACGCAGCATGTCATAGCCGAGGCTGATGAACGGCTCGGCGTCTTCGCGAGGCAAGTTGTAGGCGTAGGTCTCCGTCTTGACCGCAAAGTACGTGCGATGCGTCACCGGGTTCGTAAACTCGATGTAGCGCTCCGGGTCGTTCTTGATGTCAGCCGGAACCATCTGATCGTCGATCGAGCCGACCATACCGATTTTGAAGTTGGCGTTCAGGTCACGGTTGTTGGTCTCCTGAACCGCCCACGCTGCCGCCATGATCAGTGAGACGTAGCGAGTGAAGAAGCGGTCGCCTGGATCGATCATGCGGTACTCGGTCAAGTCAAAGGGCTGCGTCAGGAACAGCGAGATCGCCTCACGCCGCTCGTACTCACCCTCGTCGGTCTCATCTTCCGGGTCCGGAATTCGCCACGCCGGACCATACAGCATGGGATCACCCATGACGACGCCCGAGATGATGTTGTGGAAGTTGTCACCGAAGATGCCGAGGAAGTTGATCGAGAACGAGCGCGTATCCGACGAGGAGTCGACCCCGACAAAGTTCGTGGTCGTCTCGGTCAGGTAGGTCAGCGCACCCCACTTATCCATCCAGTGACCGGCATAAACCGGCTTGATGAAGGCGTAGTAGCCGGTGTTCTCAGGATCCCACTTCGACAGGTGGCCGACGCCGTCATCGTTGACGCCGTCGAGGACGATGGAGTCCTCGCAGGTCGGGTTCGCCGACGCCGAGCGCTCATAGACCTGACGCACCTCATTCCAGCAGTAGGTCCCAAGGTCCGGCTGCTGTAAGACCTTGACGAAGTGCTGAGCAGCCAGCGCGCCGGCAGCGAACTGTTCGAGCCCGCATTGCTCGGCGATGTAGTGGGCGATCTCACCGTCTTCGATGGGGTCGCCATTTTCGTCTTTGCGCATCAGCGGCTGACCGTTGCTCGGGTCGATGCAGTCCCAGTCACGACGGACGATAAACTCTTCGTTCACGAAGTGCTTGTACTGCGCGCTCAGGAAGTTGAACGTGTCCATCGACCAATCCATGTAGCTCCAGCTGGTGTGCCAGCCGGCGCGCTCACGCCGGTTCGCCGCCAGCGGGCGATACCCTTCGGCGCGGTTGATCTTATTGCGCACGGTCTCGTAGACGTCTGCGCCCTCGTCAAAGCGGTGGCAGTAGCTTGAGCCGCCTGCGTACTCATCCGAGCAGAAGCGATAGGGCACGCGCAGATTTTCGAGCGACTCGTCGAGCAGCTTATCATCGGCGTCCACGTCCGCCAGCGTCCGCTGCTTGATCAGCCCAATGACCTCGGTCACCGGCTGTCCACCCACCGTCGTCGTCGCCCCTTGCCGGGTCGGCGCATCCAGCGGCAAGCCGGCGAGAATGCGAGGATACGCGGTGTAGTGGTAGTTGTTCGGCGACCACAGCGCCCGGGTGTTCACGTTGGCGAGGCGGTCACGCCCCTCAAAGTTCCACACCTCGACCTTGTTGGCGTAGCCATAGAGGATCGCCGCACGGTCATACTTACCCAGACCCTGGAGGTCCGCGTACCAGCGGCCGCCGTAGTCCATGATCGATGAGTATTGGTACTCACGCAGAGACACACCGTTCTCGTCGGTCTGCTCGGCGAGCGCCGTAAGCGCGCTCGAGGAGAGGCGGAACTCAGGATCCAGGATGCCGAGGCGTGCCTTCTCCGACCAGTAGCCGTCGTGGAAGTTCAGGGCGTCGGCGCTGCCGGCGAAGTTGTGCCGCAGCCCCAGGTTGTGCCCGATCTCGTGCAGCGCCGTCGCGCGGAACATCATCTTCATGATCAGCGGACGGATCTTATCGTAATCTGGCTGGCCGTTGGTCTGCAGCTCGGGCTTGGAGCGCAGTCGACGCGCCAGCTGAAGCATGGCGTCATCCGAGAAGAGGTTGAGGTCGATCGCCTGAGCGCCCGCCCGCTGGAGCCGGTGCTCATGACGGTGCGCGATGTCACGCGCCAGGGTCAGCGCGTTGAAGCGCTCGAATTCCTCTTGAGACTCCTCGCCGTCCATGAGCCCACCGGCAGCCGCCGTGACCAGCTCAGGCGTGCTCAAGCGCTTGTGCAAGCCGGCTTGAACCATCGGACGCACCATGTCGTCAAAGTGGTTGTGCTCCAGCTCACCCGTCTGAACCTGCTCAGCGATCCGCTGCGGCAAGCCCGAGCGCTCGAGCTTGCGGACGCTGCGCGTCACCTGCTCGAGCGTCAGCTCGCTGCGCTGCTCGTTGTAGCGTTGGTTGGCGGCTTCGATCTGAATCGCCAGGTCGGAGCCGTTCTCATACGAGGTCTGGTCCAGGTCGCCCGAGAGCAGACGGATCAGGTCGACGATCGAGGCTGCGGCGCGCTCATAGCCGGCGCCGTAGATGTAAGCGTCCGAGGAGACCACCTTACCCGAGAGCGGGTCCGTGTGCGACGGACCGTAGCCGCCGGGAGCAGCCGAGGCGGGGTTAGGAATCCACAGGAGCTTGTTGAAGCGGTGATCCCCGATGCGCACCTCGAGCCCCTCAGGGCCGCAGACTGCGTCGTCACCCGCCTGAACTGGGTTGTTGGGACACAACACGAACATCTCAGGGACATCGTCCATCGATTTCCCCTGAGCTGCCGCAACCGCCTCTTTGAGCACCTCGCTCCACTCGGCGGCGACAGCTTGCGCCTCGGGCACCAAGTTCACGGGCGCGTTGGCGCCTGGGAACTGCTTGTTGAGGTAGTAGACGATCGGCTTGGGCTCGCGCTGAGCGACCGGAATCAGCTGACCGTTGTCGTCGCGCACCTTCTTCCAGATCGGGTGCAGGTTGGCGAAGTGGTCACGGTTCGACTCGCGCGCGCCGTAGTGCGGGTCGCGGTGAAAGCGCGTGGTGCGGAAGAAGCCAAAGCGCTCGAGGCGGTGATCGTTGAACTCCGTGGGCTCATAATCATCGGTCGTCGGCGTGCCCACCTTGGTCAGGTTGCCGTTCTCGTCACGGACATCGCCCGTGTGCGGGATGCGACTAAACGTCATGCGCACACGGACGGTCTGACCGCGGCAATCCCAGTACGGGTTGGCGTACAGCCAGCACTTCGGGATGGGGAAGCCGTAGTAAGCGGTCAGCTCAGCGTCGAGCTCCGGCTTAAAGAACGCCTTGATGGTGACCTCGAGGTGACCGTTCTCTTTGTCGATACGGATCGCGTCCTCAGGGTCGTCGTCATCGTTCTCTTGGATGTAGTAGCTGCCATTGCCCGCACGCCAGCGGATGTTGGAGCTCCAGTCCACGCGGAACTGCTTGCACTCGTACCACTCACAGTCCGCCATGTTCTCGGTGAGCACGTTGCTCTGCTCACCCGTCTGCGGGTTGTAGGCGCGCTCGACGTCAAAATGACCCCGAATCGGGAAGTGATACATCATCGGACCGCGCACGTCGGCGCCTTCGCGCGGGTTGTCCTGATCCACGCCCTCGACCAGGTCGTACGAGCGATAGGCGATCAGGCCAGACTTCGTGACATCCCACTTGACCCGCTCGATCCCCTCGCCCGCACCGATAAAGGTGAAGCCGGTGGTGTACGGGACGTCGATCGCCGTCCAGCTGGCGTACCACTCACCCGAGAAGAAGTCCTTCTCGAGGATGTTGGGCTGCGTGCGGTCGATGTCTTCGATGCTCCCAGCGCAGGACGCGAGGAGGAAGAGAACAGCTAACTTCTTCATGTTTTTCATGTTCCTGTCTCCCCGCTAGTAGTTCTCATACGCGTACACGAAGCCGCGGATGAGGTCAGGGAAGTAGAAAGCGTTGTGCAGTTGGGCGTTGAGGAGGTGGCGAGCCGCCGCCTCGGCGCGCTCGCGCCCTTCGGTCTGTCCATTTCGGACAGCGTCCGCTCGCAAGCGGTTGCAGTCACGTCGATTCTGAGCCGAATCGCTTGCGTTGATGCAGACATCCGCAGCCTCTGCTTCAGCCAAGAGCTCGTCCGTGCGCTCCTCGATCTCGTCGTCTACGCGCTGGTTGACCTCGATCTCGAGCTTGTCGGCTCGCAGGTTCCCTTGCGCATCGAGGAACTGATCCCGGGTCCGCTTGAGCAGCTCGTAGCCCGGCGAGAGCGGCGCAGCGCCGCCGTAATCCGACACCGTCTGGCTGATCCGCCCGGTGTTGACCGCGTAGTAGACTCGGTGGGTAACCGGGTCTCGGAGCTCGACGTAGAGGTCCGGGTTGTTCCGGATCTCGTCCGGTACGTCGAACTGGTCCTGCGCACCGACCACGCCGATCTTGAACGCCTGGTTGAAGGTCTTATCCATGGTCACCTGTGGCATCCACGCCGTCCCCATAATAACCGAGAGGAAGCGTACGCTGTAGTTATCACCCGGAGAGATGACCTCCATGTTGGCGTAAGCATCCCGCTCGTCGGCGGTTGCGGTCGCGAAGCGTCGCCAGACCACCTTCTCGCCGTCGTAGAGCGGCGCATAACCGGAGTAGGCTTGCGAGGCAGCAGCGCCTGCGATGTTCAGCATCTCGCCAGGGAACATGAACGACCAGTTGATGTTGTAGCGCAGCAGCTCCGGGCGGGTGTCGGTGTAGGCGAAGTTCTCGCCCGGTGTGATCATGGCGTTCAGAGCCATGTACTTATCCCACCACACACCGATCGACAGCGGCTTGTAGTAGAAGCCGTAACCGAAGCGGTCCCGGTCGTACTTGGTCTCGTGGTCACGCGCCGGCGAGTTGTAGAGCTCGAAGCGACGGTCCAGGTCGTACTGTGGGTCCTCTTCGAGGTCCGGGAACTGCGAGAACGGGAGCGTCGTGCGGGGGTTAATTCGGCGGTCAAAGCCTTGGTACACACCGAGTTCGTTGTTCCAGATGTAGGTACCGAGGTCCGGCTGCTGCATCACCCGAGCGAACATATCGAAGCCGAGACGGCTGGCTGCGTGCCCGTCACCGCCGCAGATCGGGCTCTCCCAGGTCTTCAGGTTGCGACCATTGGCTTGCACCGGCTGCCCGGTCACCGGGTGAACACAATCCTGGTCGCCGCGCAGGAACATCTGCTCGTTGACGAAGTGCTTGTACTGAGCCGAGATGTCGTCAAAGCGCCCGAGGACTTGGTTCAGGTAACCGTTCATGTTGGTGCCGAAGCCCAATCGATCGCGGCGGAAGTTGTAGAGCGGATAGTAGCCCTCGTAGTCGTCGACAACCGCGGCGACCTGCTCCCACTGATCGGCGCCCTCGTCGAAGGGACGGCACCAACCGAAGCGGCCGTCGTGGGTGT
The DNA here is from genome assembly GCA_036338695.1 of Myxococcota bacterium. Lineage (GTDB taxonomy): Bacteria > Myxococcota > UBA4151 > UBA4151 > UBA4151 > CACGMS01. The sequence goes on along the minus strand of JAYZBQ010000052.1, from coordinate 28,303 downwards.
TGTCGCAGAACCGATAGAACACCTCTTGGTCCGGGCTGTAGAGGAACCCTTCCCCTTCACCGACCTGATCCATCGGGACGTCTTTGCGCTGCTTGAAGCGCTGCACGGCGTCTCGATCACCCATGTTGCTGCCAAAGGCGAAGATCTTCGGGTACATGCTGTAGTGGTAGTTGTAGGGTTGAAGCTTCTCTTTGAGGCCCTCGTAGCGAGTTGTCGGGACGCCTTGGTGGTCCCAGACCTCGACGGTGCGCCCATACGAGAACTTCACGAAGGCTTGGTCGTACTTACCGAGCAACGCGATGTCGCTCATCCAGCGGCGACCGTACTCCATAATGGAGGAGTACTGATACTCCTTGAGTCCGTGACCCGTGTTCGACGTTGCGTTCATCGCCGTGGCGCGATCTTCCGGCGTCATCGTGAAGAAGGGCTCGACGTTGTTTTGCCGCGCCCGGATCTCCCAGTACTCGTCATGGAAGTTGATGGCGTCGTTCGACGACGAGAAGTTGTGCGCCATGCCGACCGTGTGGCCGAGCTCGTGGAGCAGAACCCCGACGTAGATCTCTTGCTTCACCTTGTCGCGTACCGCCTCGTAGTTCATCGAGCCGTCCGGGTTCTTCAAGCTCGGGTCACGCGCTAAACGCTGAGCGACGATCAGCACCGCGTCGTCGTCAAACTCCGGCGCTAGGATGCAGCCGTTGCGCTCCCGGAAGCGCTCGCGCGCCTTTTGCTGCTTACGCCAGTCGGTGCCGAGCATGTTTAGTGGGCTGACCTGCGCCGAGCGCTCGTCGGTCTGCTCGAGGCGACCGCCCGTAAGCCCGTGAATCATCTCCGGGGTCAACCCCGCCGTCTCGAGCGTGGTGCCGCGCATGCGCTGACGGATCGGCTCGCTCCAGTCGGACTCGAGGTCGCCATCATGGATGGCTCGAACCAGGCTCTCGCGGGCTCGATCGAGCCGAGACTCAACCGACAGCCCACGAAGCATCTCGGTGTCCATCGCCGCGTGCATGGTGAGACGTTGTTCGTCGTTGTTGATCGCGTCCTCGAAGTAGTCGCCGTGGTAATCTTCCATGCTCAGGTCCCCGTTGAGGAGCTTGACCATATCGGTGGCGTACTGAGCGTACGTCGTCAGCGAGGCGCCATAGATGTTCGCCGTGGCGTGATAGATTCGGCCGGTCAGCGGGTTCGCCGATGAGGGACCATACCCAAGCGGCGACGAGAGGTGCGGCTGATCCGTATAATGGATCATGGCGTAACGCAGATCACCCAGCAGCGGCGAGGTGCCCGGCTCGCCACAGGCTTCGGGCGCGCCCTCGGGGACCGGGTTCTCGCAGATGTAGAACATCTGGTCGATGTCATCGGCCGTCGAGCCGTCGTTGCGCGCCGCAGCCACCGCTGTACGGAAGACACGATCCCACTCCGCCTCGACCCGGTCGTTGCCGTCGAGCAACGTCGTCTCGTTTGGGAACTCAGCGTTCAGGTAAAAGACGATCGGGCGCGTGTCTCGGTCTTCGTAGGGGAGCTCGCCCTGCTCGTCCGAAGCAGCCTGCCAGATCTGCCAGCGCTGAGCCATGTCCTTGCGGTTGGTCTCGCGCACGCCATAGTCGCGGTTGTAGGCGAATCGGTCCGTCCGGAAGTTACCGAACTTGTTGTAGTGGCGATCGTCGTAGTAGAAGGGCTTGTAGCTCGCTTCGCGCTCAGGGTCTGCCTTAAGGAAGCTGGTCCGCACTTTGACTTCGGCTGCTTCGCAGTCGAGCGTGGAGTCGTCGCTCTCCCAGGCAATCCCCCAGTCCATAAAGCAGGCCGTGCTCGTAATTGGAGCTACGATCACACGGGACGTGATGTTAATGTGGTCCTCAGAGACGTCAAGCGCACCGGGCTCGCAGTCGGTGCTGCCCGGCTCTTCACAACCTTGACGTTCGTGTAGGATGTCGCCGCCCGACGTCACGCGGAAGTTGTCCGGCCCGAAGGTCGCGTCCGCAATGCGGTTGTTCGCCCAGTCCACGCGGATGTACTCCCGCTCGTTCCAGGGGCGGTCCGACGCGTTCTCGCTGAGCACGTTGCTCTGCTCACCCGTTGCGCTGCTGTAGCTGCGCTTGAGGTCAAAGTGGCGCTGGATCGGGTACGCAGCGACCGCAGCGCCGCGGTACGTCGTACCGGGTCGGGCGCCATAGGCCTCTGAGCCCTCGACGTGCTCATGGACTCGGTAGGCGATGAGCATGGACTCTTGAATGTCCCACTCGATCATCTCATGCGACCCTTGCAACCCGATGAAGGTGTGACGGGTCTGCGCAGGCGTATCGACGACCGTGCTCAACATGAACCACTGCCCCTCAAAGAGGCTCTTTGGCGTTTTGTTATCACGGGTCCGATCAATATCGGTGATGGTTTGTGCGCAACCTAATGCTGCCACGCACCAAACGATGGCGAATCCACGGGCGAGTCGTCGCATCCAGATTCCCTTTCTTTATGGCCGCCGTGGGCTAGCACGGAGGTATGCCGCCAGCAATAGAGACCTTTGTGGTTTCGGTCCGCTGTCGGATGAACGTCTTTGCATCCTAACCGATACCCGCATACACCGCACGCGTAGGACGGAGGGTTCTCATGGCGCACCGGGCATCCCTGAGCCGCCGAATTAGCGCCCTAATGCTGGGGCTTTCGTGTGTTTCGTGCGCGCCGAACGCTGCGCCGAGCCTGACCATCAGTCGGCTTGCGCTCGCCGAAGGCGATATCGACTGCGGCGACGGCCCGACGCCCGTCAGCACGACCGACGTGGCCATCCTCCATCTTCAACTGACCCACCCCGAGCGACCAACCTTCGAGCAGCGCGTCGACATCGAGCCCGGGGCTCGTAGCGTCCAAGTCGGCAGCATCCCGGTCGGCGAAGACTGGGACGTCCGCCTAACAGGCTTCCAAAGCGCCGCAAACTTCAGCGCAGGAACCTACAGTTGGCTCGGCCGGCGCGCAGGAGTCGATGTGGCGGCTGACCAGAGCACCGGCGCAGGGATCCTACTGCTGCGTGTCGAAGCCTTACAGTGCACGCGTGCGCCGATGGCTCAACCCAACATGCTCAGCGTTGCGACCACGCTCAAGGATGGCCGCGTCTTACTCACGGGTGGAATCGACGCGTTCAGCGTCGCCGACTGCGAGGGCTGCCGCTGGGGTGAGGCGTCCCGTCGCGCGGTCCTCTATGACCCGGTCACCGGGAGCTTCAGCGCCACGGCGTCGATGCCCGATGCGCGGGTAGGTCACGCCGCCAGCCTTGATGGAAGCGGTCGCGTTTTGATCGTCGGCGGCGCGCAGCGCGTCCGCCTAGGCGGTGAACACAGCGTCGACCTTGGCGACGCCGGGCTGCGCGATTCGAGCCTCCTGTTCGACCCGTCCACCGAGCGCTGGACGGAGGTCGAGACCCTGTGGGGTCAGCGCGCCTTTCACACCCTGACCTTACTCAACGACGGATCCTTGATCACCGCGGGTGGCTTTGCCGACCGCGGGCGGATCCACAGCGATGTCTTGAGACTGAGCGTGACCGAAGACAGCGTGCGGCTCGTCGAGACAGCCGAGGCGATGCGCTGCCCACGCGTGGGTCACCAAGCCTTCCGATACCTCGACGAGGTGGTCCTGTGGGGCGGCTCGCGTTGTACGGACTCAGATCAAAGCGCCCCTGAGATCTGGTCCCCACGAGCAGGCCTTCGGCTCGCCGATACCGAGCGCTGGGGCAGCGAAGCGAACCTCAGCTTTGCGGCCAGCGTCGAGCTGCAGACGGGGACTTTTCTGATCGCCGGCGGCTCGGTCTACCGGGACGGCTCGCTTCAGACACCAAACCGTGAAAACAGCTACTACTTCCTCGCCGAGACCGAGACGCATGTGCGCGCCGTCATGCTACCCGAGGGGATCCCTGCGCTCTTCGCCTCGGCGGTGCGACTGAGTCGAGGGCGCCGAGCTTGGCTCGGAGGCGGTTTCGCCGACCTCCAATTCAACGAACCTCGACACGGCTACACCTTGTTCGACGACAACGCCGATGGGTTCCAGTTTGCCGCGCAGCTTCCGGGCTTAGCGGGCGGTATCACCGCCAGCCACGCGGGAACCAATCAGGTCCTGATCGCCGGCGGCGCCAGCGCGTGCTCGGACTGCTCTCCGGGATTGCGGCTGCTCAACTCAGCGGCCGTCTTCTCATCGGCTGAGGACCACTGATGCGCAGCGAATCCACCTTATGGCTGCTCACGGCGCTCCTGATCGCGCCGCCGGCCTATGCTGGGATATCCCTCCCCATCTTGGCGTCCGATGAGATGCCCGAGGGAGACGATGAGATGCCGGACGGAGACGACGATATGCCGGAGGGTAGCGACGAGCCGCCCATGCCCGATGGCGCCGATGAGATGCCCGATGGCGAACCGGATGAGCCTCCGCCGCAACCAAGTCCGACCTTGGTCGCGGTCCCTCCGGCGCCGATGTGCAGCCAGCCTCCCCGCGCTGAAGGCTACATACAAGCTGAGCTCGAGCGACCGCGCAGCGTCGACTTGCACGGGCTCGCGACCGAGGTCCGCCTCATCGAGGGCAGCGAGGGCTGCATCGGACAAGCAGAGGTTTCAATTCGACTCGCGGAGGGCTGCTCGCTGACGATGTCCTTTGAGCAGGTCGGCGAGCGCCGCCTCGAGATTCAGAGCATGAGACTCAACGCGCAGAGTTGCAGCGAGCTGCCCGGCTTACGTCCCGGGCGCTACTTGCTGCACTCCGGCGACGCGGCGATGCGCTGGCGAGGCGCTCGAGAGCCAAGCTGCGCGCCCGACGCCGACCTAACGATCGGCGGCGAGGTGGTGGTCAAGAGCGGCCGCAACGAGCTGGCGCTCAGGCTCGATGGGCTGCGCGTGCGCGGTGACTTTGCGGTCAGCACGGACCGCACTTTAGCCTGCGCAAGCCCGCGCCGATCAGCGCCGATCCGGCTGAGCAGTGATCGCCCGCGCCGAGTTCCGCAAACCCGGGTCTGGCCGTGGGTTGCAGCAGGGGTCGGCACTGCAGCTTTGGCGGGCGGTCTGTCCTGGTACGTCTACGACCAGATGAATCAGACCGGATCGCTGACGCTGCAGATTCAGTAGTCGCCGCTAGGCGTCGGGTATCGCCGCGATCTGGGGCGAGGCGATCCGCCACGCCCGGTTGAGCACCCAACTCAGCGGTCGCTCCAAGCGCTCAGCCTCCGTGCGGAGTTGATGCAGCATGTCCTCGGGTAAGTAGACGCTCTGCTTCACCTTGCGATGTTGATCGGTCATGAGACCTCCTATGGGGTGGGAGCACCCCTTGGCACACCCATGGTAGGTGCGCCGGCCACACAACCCAAAAAAATGGATCGCTAGAACGGGTCCACTCGCCCTGCGCGCCCACCAGGGCGCCACTCCAGCGAGAGCAAGACCCGCCTCGGTGAGACGGGCAACAGACCGGGGACGCGGTCCGGCCGAGGCAGCGGCGCCAGCAGGTAGGGCGCCATCGCGTTGTCCGCTCGCAAGGTCACGCCGAGCTGGTCACGCTGGTAGCGAATCCACGCGTCGATCCGAACCTGAGTCGGCAACTCAAAGCGGTGCAAGGTCGTCAGCGCGCTTCGGCTCGAATTCTGTAGCGGGCTCATCGCCTCGAGCCCACCGCCGGTCATCCAGTGACCACCGATCGCCTGCGCGATCGTGTTTCTCCACCGCCACGTGGGCTCCTCCGTCAGCGCCACCCAGGGTTGATCCAGATCCGGTGGATCCGAGCCGCGCCCGGCGATCGCCTGTGCGAAGCTGTTACCCAGCCAAATCGAGCCGTGAAAACGGAGCCCGCTAAAGGCGGCAAAGTCCATCCGCCCCCCAACCCACCACGAACGCACCGAGCCATCATCCCACATCGGCGCAGCCGTCCCTGATCGGTCGACACCATCTGCGCTGTGCGCCAACTGCTCGAGCCCGAGGTCCAACCCGTAGCGCCAGATCCCGCTGCTGCGCGCCACACGCGCGGCGCCATCGAAACGGACGCCCTCGGAGAAGGGCGCGGGAAGACCGTCACCGCTGTCGACGACCGCGCGACCGTAGGGCATGGAGTCGCTGAGCCCCTGCGCAAGGTACCCTTCCGGCGCCAAGTGGCGGTCTAACAACCTGAGCTGAGGCTTCGACCAAATCCGCAAGGCCATCCGCCGCCCGGGCCGCTGCTGCGCGAGCTCCAACCGCCCCGACCAACGCCGCTCCACGCGCGGCGCAGCGACCGCACCCAACAACCCTTTGATCGACCACTCGCCATCGCGCGCCGAGGCGACCACCCCTGCGCGACCATAACCGTCGACGAAGGGTGCCCGATCACCGAGCAACGGATGGCTAAGCAGCTCCCCCAGCGCCACGCCTGCGTCGCTGCGGTTCGTGTGGACGCTGCCGCTGATCAGACCGGCACCCAATCCATCAAGCGCCAGCCCCACCCTGAATCGATTCAGGCGCTGCGTGACCTCGAGCTCAACGTCGGTGTTCCAGAGCGTTTGCTTGTTGGTAAAAAGCACCCCCTCCGTGAAGGCCTCGGGGTTGCCGTCGAGGTCAGCGTCCCGCAGCACCAGCCCCGGCCCGGCGAGTTGGCGCGCGTCATCATGCCCCCACAAGCCCGCATGGATACGCAATGTTGCTTGGGTTGCGGCGGTCGGTAGCGGCGTGCGCTCCAGGCTGACGAGGGCGGCGTTGCGCTGGCGCCATTCGCCGTGAGCCAAGGTGTCCCAAACCCCAAAATGTCCTGCGTGCGACCGATGCATCAGCCCGGCTGACACCCGCAACCGCTCATGGTAATCCCCACGATACAGCAGCAAGACGCCGCGCCCGCGGTCATCGATCTGCCGGTTGGGGTGAAAGCTTGGTAGCCCGGTGCTGTGATCCTCATCGACCGTTAACCCGGAAGCCGACCAATCGACCAACCCGTCGACGCTTACTCGGTGGGCGCCGTAGCGCGCATCGACCTGAGCCAATGTCCGCGCAGGAAACCCCGCTGCGATCATGCCCCCTGTGCCGCGCGATGGGCTCCGCTCGAAGGTCACGCGACCGGGGCGAGCGCTCAACGCCACGCCTGGCGCTAAATACAACCAGTCAGCCAGCGCGCCGTCGTAGGGATCCACGAGGTCGATCCCGTCGAGGCGTATCCGTTGATAACGGTCAGCGATCCGCCCCCGATCGACGAGCACCATCCGCCCATCGTGACGGCGCCGAGCAAAGTGATCGGTCCATCGATCGAGGGCGCGCGCCAGCTCCATACTGGGAGAAAAGTCAGGAAACCCAAGCGTAGGACGCTTGTTCGACTTGCGCACGTGATCCAGCCCGGCGCCTCCCGGTTGCGAGGCTGACGAGATGTCCTGGACCGCCTCGGACACCTCAACCCAGATCGGGTCGTCGACACTCCCGAGGACCCCGCGATACGCGCCGCGCTGCCGAACACGCACCCAAAGACCCAGACGGGGGCCTTTGACCAGGCGACCGTCGATGACGCCCACCCAGTTGCCGCCCTGACCTCGGACCAGGAGGACCTCGGCGATGGGCACACCGACCTCATGACAGAGCCGCAACGACGCGCTCTGAAAGTTCCCGACCCCTAGGGGCACACGCACTTCAAGCGGTCGACCCGCTTGAGGTGGATCCGGGATGAGCGTTAGACCGACAGCCGCGAGGAACGGGAGAATGACTTAGAGCTCCGGAAACTGGATTTCAGCGGCGATGTCCACGGGTTGCTCGACCCCATAAAAGCGCACCGTCCCCTTGACCGTATAGCTCAGGTTGCCGCGGCGCAGCAGCTGTTTGAGGTTCTTTGCGTGGGTCTCGGAATCCATCGTCAAGGGCAGCTCGAGCACCACGCTCTGGTTGGCACCGATGCGCTCTCCGTTGGTCAAAACCTGATCCTTCGCCATCTCCACCCCCTCGACGTCCAGCGACACCACGAGGCTGCTGACCTTGAGCGGGAAGAAGTTGTCGTTGCGCACCTCAAATCGAAAGCCGAGATCCGCGCTCGATAAGTTCCCCTCGCGCGTCGCCTCGACATGCCGCACCAAAACCACGGGTAAGACAGGCGCCGGCACGCTCGTCGGCGCGCCGATGCTGACGGTCTCGCCACCGATCGACGCCGACCCCTCGACGCGTAGCTTGATCAGCTTGCGCTCGACGACCGACAACATCTCCTCTTGAGTCGACGGCCAATCCCACTTGAGCGGGATCGAGACGACCATCCCCTCAGACGCCCCAAGCGACTCACCTTCACCGCTCCCCTGACTGGCGATGGGCGCGAAAGCGTTCCCCTCCGAGTCGCTCACGGTGACCTTAAAATCGCCCACGGAATGAGCTCGGTCGGTCCGGTTATCCACCTGCAGCTTGAGCACGCCTGAGCCGCCCTTGAAGCTACTTCGTCCCATCTCGACACTCGACTTCGGGTAAATCCGAAGACCGCTGAGATCGGGACCCACGATCGGCGCCGAAGCGCAGGCAGTGGTCAAACTCAGAGCAAATAGTGCAGCGCGCATTGAAATCCCTTTCAACCAATCAACGTCTTGTCCTAACTCACGGTCATGCGAACCACTGCGCGTGCCGGGAAAGGTACTTTGCGACATGAGCATTTTAGGGACACTTAGCCTAGCCCTGCAACTGGTTATCGGCTCACCAGCTCAAGTTGGTGCGAACGCGGACCAACAACTCGTTGACGGCATCCTTGAAGAGGTTAGCCAGCTCCGCAACCTGAAGGTGCTCCGCACGGTTCCAGCGGTCAGCCACAGCCGAGAACAAATCCTCGGTTACGTGGGAAAACGCATCAACGAAGAGTACCCCGGCCAAGCGCTTGAGCTTGAGGCGGCGCTGCTGAAACACCTCGGGTTGATCCCGCAGCAGCTCGATTACCGAGGGACGCTCAAGGACTTTGTCACCGCCCAGGTGGCGGGCTATTTCGACCCCTTCAAAGACCGCTTCGTGCTCGCCTCCTGGCTCGGCAGCCTGATGCAGCGCCCGATCATTGCGCACGAGCTCACCCACGCGCTTCAGCACCAACACTTTGGGCTCAAGTCGGCGCTCAAGCGCATCCCTGAGAACGACGACGCAACCATTGCGCGCAGCGCCGTGATCGAGGGCGACGCGACCATCACCATGGTGGTTCACCTCATGCAGCGGCTCGACATCCCTGAGCTCAAAACCGCTGTCGACTCGATGGCGTCGCAGATCGCTAATGGACCGACCCTGACCGCCCGCCATGTCCCCCACTACATGCGCCAAGGGCTCACGTTCCCCTACGTCGGCGGGCTCAAGCTCCTGATGATCGCGCTGGAGAAGTCGGGCTTTAGCGGCGTGGATGCCCTCCACCGCAGCCCGCCAGCGAGCACCGAGCAGCTGCTGCACCCGGAGCGTTACCCAGCCGACCAACCGATCGCCGTCGACTTCACCCTGAGCAAAAACGCCCTCAAAGGCTACAAGGTCGCCTTGCGCAACCGCCTCGGCGAGATGGGGATGCGGTTCTTGGTCTCACCGACGGGCAAACGTGAAGCGGAGGCCAAAGAGCTCGCAAACGGCTGGGGCGGCGATCGATATGCCTTCTTGACCAAGGGCAAATCGTCAGCCTTCGTCGCCGCAGTCGCCACCGACGATCAAGCCGCCGCCAAGCGCTATCGGCGCTTACTCGAGATCAGCCTCGAGAACCGCTACTCCAAACCACCCAAGATCTCGCAAAAAGGGTCGGTCTCAAGCGACGGATACACCCTGACTTGGCGTCAAGAGGGCCGCTGCCTGGCTTGGGTTGAGGCGCCCCTCGACGCACCTGCGACGTCTTGGCTCGCCGCAGCGACTCAAGGCTGCCTCAAGTCAAAATAGCTATGCACTTTCCGCCACCTTCGCCGACGCTGCGCAAAATCCTGATCGGGCTGTGCGCAAGCTATATCGTGTCCATGCTCGCCTTGCGGGCAGGCGGCGGGGTCTGGATCACCCACCTCGAGCTCCAGCCGGACGCGGTCTTTCGAGGTCAAATTTGGAGGCTACTGAGCTACGCGTTCTTACATGAAGGCGTCGGTCACCTCATCGGCAACCTGCTCCTGTTCTACTTCTTCGGTCTCGACATCGAGCGCCAGTTTGGCGCGCGCAGGCTGCTCTGGCTGACCGCTGCGTGCGTGATCGGTGGCGGCGTCCTTGCGGCCACCTCGGCGAAGCTTGGCATCTCTCCGGGGAACCCGGTCATTGGCGCCAGCGGCGGCGGCCTGGGGTTGCTGGTGTGCTGGTGTCTCGTACACGCCCGCCGCACCATTCGCCTCTTCGGCATCTTGCCCCTGACCGGGCAACAGCTGCTGCTCTTATCAGTCGGCTTGGAAGTCCTCCTCGCCGTCAGTCCAGGCGGAGCGAGCAGCTCGGCGACCCACCTCGGAGGCATGATCACGGGTTGGGCGATGATCACCGGCTCGGCGAACCCGCGGCGGTGGCGTCACAAGCTCCGCCTGGTGCGCCTGCGCCGACAGATGAAGCGAACCAGAAAGCCGAACCTGAGCGTCTTGCCGGGCGGCAAGGACAAGGACGACCGCTGGATTAACTGACCGCCTGGTCCAGGCTGTCTGCAAAACGCTCCGAGCGCCAACCCGCTAACTCGTCCAGACTGCGCCAATCCTCACCTTGAGCGATGCGCTCAATGCAGCGCGTCGGCAGAACCATGGAGAGGTCCATCGGCAGCGCCTCTGCTTGCTCCTGTCGCCAAGCTTTAAGCGCCTTCTCGAGCTTTTTGGAGCGCTCCTTCGTCTCGGGGCGCGCCGGCCAAGGGCAAGGCTCTGCTGCCTTAAGCGCGAGCGCCAAACTCCGATCTCGTGGCCGAATCTTCCCCCAAGCCATCCGCGCAACAAGGTGATCGTTCATGACACGGAATTCGGGGATGTTTTGTGCCTTGGCTTGCTCGAAACGCCACGCCAGGATCGCTTGAGCGCGCCCCCACACCTCGGGGCGAGCGCGCCGAAGGTCCTTAATTTTAGTAAAAGCCTTGGGCTGTCGCTCAAGTAGGCGCTCCCCACGAGCGAGCACATGCGCTGACTCCTCGGCCCAAGCCGTCTCGAGTGCCTTGGCGCGCAACGCCTCTTCAAAGACCGCCGTCAGCGAGCGCAAATGCACCACGTCCCCTTCAGCATAACGCCGCTGCTCATCGGTCAAGGGCCTGCGGAGCCAATCGCTACGCTGCTCCGTCTTATCGATCGCAACACCCAACACATCCTCGACAAGAGCCGCCAACCCAAAGCGTTCATAACCAAGCAGCCGGGCGGCGATCTGCGTATCCAAGCACGCACTCGGCGGACGCCAGCCCGCTTGCGCCAGCAGCAACCAGTCATGCGTCCCATCGTGGCTGTACCAGGCGCCCCCCCAACCATTGAGTATCGAGAGGTCCACCTCGAGCGGATCGAGCACCGCAACGCCGTTCGACCAAGCGATCTGTACCAGCGCCAGGCGGGGCGAAAAATACCGCTGGTTGTCGTATTCGGTGTCGATCCAGAGCGCGTCCGGCTGCACGTCGTGGATAAGGTTCTTCAGGTCGTCTTGGCGATCAATCCACTTCATGGTGTCCCCAGCCCCGGCAGCGCCTCGTGGGCGCCGATTCCGTCGACGTGCCCAACGAGTTGACCGCTGGTATCGAAGAGTGCGCACCCAATACAGCCCGGGCTCATCACGCCAAACGCCAGCTCGGTCTGGACGGGGTTCGTCCGCTCAGGGAGACCGGTACGCATCGGCGCAGGCCACCGAAAGCCGAGGACAGTCTCGCCCGGTTGGAGCGCGCCCGATCGAGCGGTCTCTTCGCCCGGAAAGCCAACATTTTGCAATCGAACCAACTGATCCCCGAGACGCTGGGTCCTAAGCGGCTGATCGAACACCATGGCGTTCTGGGCGTTGACCGTGCCCGCCGAGCCCAAAACCGCCAACCCGCTCCCCCAGATGCGAAACAAGACGCTGGCGGAGCCGCCATTTTGCTGAGCGAGCTCACGCTGGCTTCGCAAGGTATCGTCCACCCAAGGATCTGCGAGCCGTCGCGGGATCACGAGGTCGCCGGCGACCCCATAGACCACTCCCATGCCCGCACCATGATGGACCAATTCAACGCTCGAATCCGCTTGCCGGCGCCATCGGATCACGGTCTCGACGAGCGCCAGCCGGCGGTGAATACGTGTGGCGAGCGGATCAAGGGGCGCAGACACCTCTGGGAGCTTGAGCTCCGTGCGCGCTGGCTGTCGCTCGACGCCACGTTGCTCCTGCATTCTCTTGGGTGATTTGGGCTGGGTCTTGCTCTGCCCTTCGACCGAGCGAATCGCCTGAGCAGCGAGCTGCCGCTCAAGCTGACTGATCCGCCGCTCGAGCGCTGTGATCTGCTCTTGATGCGCTGAGTCGTGCCGATCCAGCGCGGCGTGCACGCAGGTCATCGGCGCAAGCGACGGGATGATAAAGAGACCCAAAACAACGCAAGCCCGAAACAACCACAGGGCAGCCGTGCGTTGTCGCACTGAGGCGCTCACGGCATCGCGTTGGGTTGACTAGTTGCTTGCAGAGGCTGGCGGGCGTGGGGGTTCAGTCGAGCCACCGCCGCCACCACCGGAGACGTCCCCGCCGCCGCCAGCGTTGCTCGGGGGGGCGCCCACGTTTCCGCCGGCGCTCAGCCCGCCGCCGGTCGAGCTGACGCCCGCTGCGCCCGAACCGTCGGTGTCATCCGAGGCGCCATCATCGCCGCCCTCTGCCGAGCTCGAGTCCGGCTCGGTCTGCGCAACCTCGTTGTCCTGCCAGTTTCGGCTATCGCCGAACACAGGCCGTGTCGCCAGGACGTTCCGATTCTGGATCGCTCGCGCTTCATCGACTTTGGTTTGGGTCTCACCCGTCGCCGTCGCCGACGATCCCACGCAGTTCACCGCCTGCACCGTCAAGCTGTTCACGCGATCGCGGCTGATCATGATCTTGTTGTGCTCGTAGGACGCCTGGTCCTCGTCATTGCGAGAACCCGCCTGAGTCAATCCACGAAACGCATCTTCAGCGATCCGGATGATCCCTTTAATCACGGTCAGCTTCTCGTTGACGCAGCTCATCCGAACGATGTCCGAGCCCTGGCGGGCTTCGCGCAGGATGTCGACGGTGCGCCGCATGCCCTGGTTCATGCTCAACTGAGCTTCTTGAGCCTCAGCCATCATCGCCGGGATGCGGGCGCCTGCGCTTGGAGCGGCGGGCTGCATTCCCTGTGCTTGCCCCAGCATCAAAGCTACGGCGAACATCATCGTGTTCGGCATCCTTGCCTCCTCATCAACGAGAGCGGACTTCAATATCTAGCCATACTCGGCTAATGGCGTCAACGCGAAGGCGCGTCTGCGCGCCCGAGTTTATTTGGGGGCCATCGCTTATGTCGCTGCCGAGTATAGCATTAGCCTCCCAGTCGCCGCGCAGGCTCCAATTGCTCGAGTCGGCTGGTTTTGAGGTGGTGGTGGTCCGCTCGCGCCCAGAGCCTGCGCTGGCACCAGCCGGTCACGGCGTACAACAAGCCATCCTGAGCGCGCTCGCTAAGCTGCCCGATGTGAGCCTTGAACGCGTCACGCTCAGCGCGGACACCGTGGTCCATCTCGGCGAGCGATGTCTTGGAAAACCCCGTTCACCGGCTGATGCCCACACCATGCTCGAGGCCTTAGCCGGCAACACGCACCACGTCACGACCGCCGTGGCCTTTCGTCACCCCGGCGGTGTCTCCCACTTCTCCGTAAGCAGTGAAGTGCACTTTAGACGCCTGCGCCGCACCGAGATCGAGCGCTACGTTGCGAGCGGCGAGCCGATGGACAAGGCAGGCGCTTACGGCATCCAAGGTCTTGGCGCCGGCCTCATCGAGTCGGTCACGGGCTCGCACACCGCCGTCGTTGGGTTACCCCTCACCGAGACCATCGAGGCGCTCGCCGAACTCGGAGTGACCCCCTCATGAGCCGAACGGAAACCATCGAGTCGCTGCGCCCGCGCGTCGAGCCGATCGCAGCGCAGTGCGCGGCGGCGTCGGCGCGCTTGATCGCAGTGGTTAAGCGGCAACCGCCTGAGCGGATCAAAGCGGCCTACGCGCTTGGCGTGCGCGACTTTGCTCACAGCTACGTTCAAGAGGCGCTCGATCAGCAGGACCTGTGGGCGCACATGCCGGAGGCGAGGTGGCATTTTATCGGCCGTATTCAGAGCAACAAAACGCGCCATCTGTGCGAGGGTTGGCACCGCATCCACAGCGTCGATCGGCTCAAAACCGCACGCCGGCTTGGGAGCGCCTCGGTTTTGGTCCAGGTGCGACTCGGCGGTGAACACAGCAAGGCAGGAGTCGACCCAGCCGAGTTGCGCGAGGCGATCGAGCGCATAGCAGCCGAGACCTCTGTCCAGATACGCGGCCTCATGGCGCTGCCGCCGCCGCGTGACCGCTGGGGCGATCTTCGGCCCTTTGAGACGCTCGCTCGGCTGCGCGACGAGCTCCAAGCGACGAACCATCTTGCGCCAGACGCCGGTGAGCTCAGCATGGGTACCAGCGGCGATTACGTGGAGGCACTCGGCGCAGGCGCCACCTGGGTCCGGATCGGATCGGCGTTGCTCGGAGCCCGGCAAGAGACCACCTAGCTGGCGCCAGCGATACCGGCTCAAAAAAGACGATCAGCCCCGCCAGTCGACGGGGCTGAAGCGTCTCAACGGGTGGGATCCCCACCCGAACAGACTGATTTAGACCAGGCTGATACGCGCCATGGCGGCGCGATCGCCCTTGCGCTCACCGAGCTTGTGAATGCGCGTGTAGCCACCCGGACGCTCTGCGTAACGCGGACCCAGCTCATCAAAGAGCTTGGAGAGGATCTCTTTGTCCTTCACGTCGCGCTCAGCCTTGCGGATGTTGGCGAGCCCGCCCGCGCGAGCGAGCGTGATCAACGGCTCGACGTATCCACGCAACGCCTTCGCCTTGGCTTCTGTCGTGACGATCGCCTCGTGACGCAGCAAACTGGTGGTCATGTTTCGGAACATCGCTTTACGGTGCGATGAGGTCCGACCGAGCTTTACGCCTGATTTACGGTGACGCATGTCTTCCTCCGTACCCTGCTCGCCTAGCTGTCGGCGCTTGGCTGAAGCGAGGGATGATTCGCTGGCGGCCAGTTTTCCAGGCGCATTCCGAGGCTCAACCCCATCTCAGCGAGAACATTTTTGATTTCTTTGAGCGACTTACGCCCGAAGTTCTTGGTGCGGAGCATCTCCGCTTCACTGCGCTGCACGAGATCACCGATCAGCTTGATGTTCGCCGTCTGCAGGCAGTTCATCGACCGGACGCTCAGCTCCAGCTCGTCGACGGAGCGGAGCAGGTTGGCGTTGATCTCTTCTTGGCTCTCTTCTTCAATCTCGAACTCGAGCGTCTCGGGCTCTTCGAAGTTGATGAAGAGTTGCGAGTACTCTTTGAGGATTTTCGCAGCGATCCCCACGCCGTCTTCCGGGCTGACCGTACCGTCAGTCCACACCTCGAGCACCAGCTTGTCGTAGTCAGTGCGCTGACCGACGCGGGCGTGGCTCACGCGGAAGTTGACCTTGTTGACAGGGCTGTACAGCGCGTCAATCCAGATGGTGCCCACGGGCGCCTTCTCGGCGGCGAGCTCTTTAGCCGGGACGTAACCCTTACCCACCGTCACCTGAAACTCACCGTCAAAGACGCCGCCTTCGGCGACATGACAGATAACGTGCTCAGGGTTCAGCACCTTGACCGACGAGTCGGTCTCAAAATCAGCGGCCGTAACCACGCAAGGCCCTTCGGCGCGCACACGCAGCGTTCGGCTCTCGTGGTTCCCCTCGAGGCGCAGACACACCTCTTTGAGGTTAAGCACGATGTCGGTCACGTCTTCGACGACGTTCTCAAGCGCCGTGAACTCGTGGAGCGCGCCCTTGATGCGAGCGCTCGTGATCGCATACCCGTGGAGCGATCCCAGCAGGATCCGGCGCAGGGCATTACCCAGCGTGTGCCCGTAGCCACGCTCAAGCGGCTCGGCGGTAAACTTGCCGTACTTCTCGGTGACGCTGTCCCGATCGACCATCAAGCCGCGTGGCTTGACCAAATTGCGAAGACTTCGCTGAATCATTTTTGCTCCCGGTTCAGACGCGACGGCGCTTGGGCGGTCGGCAACCGTTGTGAGGAATAGGCGTCACGTCGCGGATGGTCGTGATCTTCACGCCCGAGGCAGCCAGCGCACGCAGCGCAGCTTCGCGTCCGGCGCCCGGCCCGCACACCTCGACCTCGAGCTGGCGAAGCCCCATATCGACGGCGCGTGCGATGCAGTCTTCTGCCGCCATCTGGGCGGCGAACGGCGTGGACTTCCGAGAGCCCTTGAACGCCTTGGAACCACCGCTCGCCCAGCACACGACATGACCTTGGACATCGGTGATAGTGATAATGGTGTTGTTGAACGTGGAGTGGATGTGGGCGACGCCACTTTGGACCACACGTTTCGCGCGCTTGCGACCTTTTTGATATGCCATCGGTTACTTCCTCGCTGCCGTCTTGCGAGGACCCTTGCGGGTGCGCGCATTGGTGCTGGTACGCTGTCCACGAGCGGGCAGTCCGCGACGATGCCGCAGCCCGCGGTAGCAGCCGAGATCCATCAATCGCTTGAGCGACAACTGAACCTCACGCCGAAGGTCACCTTCGACCTTATATCCGTCCTGGATGACCTTTCGGATGTCCACGACGTCTTGGTCGGTCAGCGCGTGAACGCGGGTGGTCCCGTCGATCTTCGCCTTCTCAAGGATCTCCACCGCGGTGACGCGGCCGATGCCGTAGATATAGGTCAGCGCAATGTCGATCCGCTTGGAACGCGGAAGGTCAATACCGGCTATACGTGCCATTTTCTTACCCCTGCCGCTGCTTGTGCCGCGGATTTTGGCAAATCACTCGCACGACACCTGCCCGGCGAATCACTTTGCACTTCTCACACATCTTCTTCACGGAAGCTCTGACTTTCATCGAACTTGCTCCCCTTATTTCCAGCGGTAGACGATTCGACCACGAGTGAGATCATACGGTGAGACCGCACAGGTCACTCGATCACCTGGAAGGATCCGGATATAGAACTTCCGCATCTTTCCCGAGATGTGACAGAGAAGTTTGTGACCGTTGTCGAGCTCGACCCGAAACATAGCGTTCGGGAGCGCTTCAACGACCTTCCCTTCCATCTCGATGGTATCTTCTTTCGCCATACCCTTTGTTAATCCTTTATCCTGCCCACCTTGTAGAGGCGGCGGCGCCTAGCACGCAGCCACCAAGCGAGCAAATGAAAACCTCAGTGTTTTAGGGCCCCTTGAAGCCGTTCAAAGACTTGGTCGACCGACTGGCCACCATCGACCTCTCGCAAGACCCCTTGACTACGATAAAATCCGATGACGGGCTCCGTGTTGGCCCGATACGTGGCCAAGCGCGTACGGATCGCCTCCTCGTTATCATCCGAGCGGCTCTCAAGCTGTCCACCACAGAAATCACAGACTCCGTCGACACCAGGTGGGTTCGTCTGAACGTGAAAGACAGCGTGGCAGGATGAGCAGGTCCTACGACCCAAAATCCGGCTGACCACAGCGTCCCCGTCAACCGTCAACAAAACCGCCCGGTCGACCTGTCGATCCTGACCGGCCAACATCTCTTGGAGCGCCTGTGCCTGATCGACCGTCCTCGGGAACCCGTCCAGGATGGCGCCACCACGTGCGTCCGATTCATCGAGGCGCCGGCGAATCAACGCCACCACCAAATCGTCAGGGACCAGCTGACCGTTGTCCATGAAGCGCGCCGCCTGGATCCCAATGTCCGAACCATCACGACGTGCGGCTCGCAAGAGGTCTCCGGTGCTCACCTGAGGCAACCCAAGCTCCGCTTCAAGCAGCGCAGCTTGCGTCCCCTTACCCACACCGGGCGGTCCCATGAGCACCAACATCATCGCTTCCCCTAAGATGGGCTGTTCGCGCCTTCGAGCTCGTCGATTCGAGCCGAAAGTCGGGGGCGATCACTCGAGTCCACGCTGAACTCGTCATATTGCGCCGAGATCAGGTAGCTCTGAATCTTCATCACCGTGTCGAGTGCCACGCCAACCACGATGAGGAGGCCGGTACCGCCGAAGTAGAAGTTCACGCCTGGGAACCACTCGGTGACCGCAAACGGAACCAAACACACTACCGCCAGATAGAGCGCACCGCCGGTCGTGACGCGCTTGAGTACCCAGTTGATGTGAATGGCCGTGGGCGCTCCAGGGCGGACGCCCGGGACAAAGCCACCTTGCTTCTTCAAGTTATCCGACATGTCGACCGGGTTGAACATGATGTCGGTGTAGAAGAACGCAAAGAAGATCACCATCACGGTGTAGATCACGTTGTAGATCCAGGTGCCGGGCGCCGTGGCGGCTTGCACAGCGCTCTGCATCTCCGGCCCGAGGTAGCTTGCAAACATCCCAGGGAACATCAGCAGAGAGCTTGCGAAGATCGGCGGGATCACGCCCGAGGTGTTCACCTTCAGCGGGAGGTGCGAGCTCTGGGAGCTGACCATACCGCCACCGACCGCTCGCCGGGCGTACTGGACCGGGAGGCGGCGTTGCCCGCGCTCGACGTAGACGATCGCAGCGACGATGGCGAGCATGATGCCCAGCAGCACCAAAAGGTTCACCGGTCCAAAACTGTTGTTCTGCGTCACAAACGCAGCCTCGATCGTGGTGTACGTCGCCGAGGGCAGCCCGGCGACGATCCCGGCCATGATCAACAGGGAGATCCCGTTGCCGACGCCCTTGGCGGTGATCTCTTCACCGAGCCACATCAAGAAGGCCGTCCCAGCGGTCAGCGTGAGCACGATCAGAAACACCGAACTCATACCCGTGTCGCGCACCACCTCTTGATTGGTCAGCGCGTTCAGACCACGCGCAAGCGCCGTCCCCTGAACGAGCGCCAAAACCAAGGTGAAGTAGCGGGTCAGCTGGTTGATTTTCTTCCGGCCTGCCTCGCCCTCTTTTTTGATCCGCTCCAGCGGCGGATACAGGACCCCTGCGATCTGCAGGATAATCGAGGCGGTAATGTAGGGCATAATCCCGAGCGCAAAGATGGACAGCTGCTCGAGCGCCCCACCCGCCAGGAAGTTAAACATGTTCAGAAAGCCGCCAGCGCCCTGCGTGTTCTGCCCAAGGTAATCCGCCATCGCAGCGCGATCCATCCCGGGGATCGAGATGTAAACGCCGATCCGGTAAACCGCCAGCATCGCCAGCGTGAAGAGCAGTCGGTTACGCAGCTCCGGAACCTTCGGGATGCGCTTGAAATCAAGTTGGTGGGACATGCGTGCTTACCCGAGGGTGTTGACCTGACCGCCTGCGGCTTCCACCGCTGCGATCGCCGACTTAGAGGCTTTATCAATCGTAATCGTCAGCGCGACCTTGAGTTCACCGGCACCCAGCAGCTTGACCGGGCGGTTCCCCTGGCGAACCAAGCCGACCGCAGTGAGCGCCTCTTTGTCCACCTTCGAGTTGGCTGCGAACTCGTTCAGATCGCCAATATTGACCACCTGATACTCGGTGCGAAAGATGTTCGTGAAGCCGCGCTTCGCCAAGCGCTGGATCAAGGGCATCTGACCGCCCTCGAAGCCACGGCGGACGTGACCGCTCTTGCGAGCCTTCTGGCCCTTATGTCCGCGGCCGGCGGTCTTGCCGTTACCCGTGCCGGGACCCTGTCCCTTGCGCTTGCGGTTGGTGCGTGCCCCTTTGGGGTATTTGAGATCGTTAAGCATGATAGAGCTCCTTGCGCCGGACCACTCCGCCCGACTCGGAATCAGCGTCAGATTGATCGCTAGTCGGCGATCACCTCGACGTCGATGAGGTGTTGTACTTTCATCACCAGTCCACGGGTGGACGCGTTGTCGACGACGTCGACCGTATGCCCGATGCGACGCAGACCGAGCGCTTTCACGCTCTGGCGCTGGTTCTGAGGGCGACCGATGAGGCTTCTCTTTTGTGTAACGCGCAGCATGATGATCTTCCTATCCGCGAATTTCTTCGACGGTCTTTCCGCGACGGCGAGCGACCTCTTCGATCGATCGCAGCTGTGCGATGGCGTCAAAGGTTGCGCGCATCATGTTGTGTGGGTTGTTGCTCCCGATGCACTTGGTGATCACGTTGCTCACACCTGCGAGCTCCATCACCGCTTTGATGCTCGAGCCTGCGATCACACCGGTACCTGCGCCAGCGGGGCGCAACATGACACGCCCGGCGCCCGTGTGGCCGAGCACCTCGTGAGGAAGCGTCCCGTCCACGATCGGCACCGTGACCAGGTTTTGGCGAGCGCGCTCGGTTGCCTTGCGAATGGCGTCCGGCACCTCGCGAGCTTTACCCGTGCCAATACCGACACGTCCATTACGGTTCCCGACGACGACCAGCGCGGAGAACGCAAAGCGACGACCGCCTTTGACCACTTTAGCGACGCGGTTGAGGTTAACGACCTTGTCTTCGAACTCGGCGTCACCGCCAAAGTTGTTCTGAGGTTCGCGAGCCATAGTGATACTCCTAGAATTCGAGCCCGGCGTCGCGGGCCCCTTTAGCAACCGCAGCCACACGGCCGTGGTAGATAAATCCGTTACGATCAAAGACGACCTTGGTGATCCCTGCGTCCTTTGCGGCCGCAGCGATCGCCTTGCCCACCTCGAGCGAGGTAGCGGTCTTGTCACCATCGACGCTCAGCTTCTGCGACGAGGCGGCGCCCAGGGTGACCCCTGCGGTGTCGTCGATGAGCTGGGCGTAGATGTGCTTCGCCGAGCGAAACACGGACAACCGAGGACGCTCAGAGGTCCCCTTGATGCGCTTGCGAAGGCCTTGCTTACGCCGCGCCCGTACTTGATGTTTGTTCTTTTGAGCCATGATATTTTCCTGTCAGCGGTGAGGAGTCCGGCCGACCCGGGTACCCACCTTTCGGCGCTCAATTAGCCCGACTTACCTTCTTTGCTGCGAACGTACTCGCCCACGTACCGAACGCCTTTGCCCTTGTAAGGCTCGGGCGGGTAGAACGAACGAATCTTCGCTGCGAAAGCGCCGACCTTCTGCTTGTCAATTCCGCTCACCGTCACGGCGCGCTGGTCCTTAGCGACCTCGATCTTGATCTCCGAGGGGATCTCCAGATGGATCGGGTGCGACTTACCCAGGTTGAGCTCGAGGGTCGAACCCTTGAGCAGCGCGCGAAAGCCGACACCGCGGATCTCGAGATCCTTCTTAAAGCCGCTCGTGACACCCTCAACCATGTTCGCCGCGATGCTCCGAACCATACCGTGCAGCGAGCGATGCTGACGGTGGTCACTCGGACGCGTAAAGACGATCTCTCCTTCACCGACTTCGCAGCCGATCAAGGCGTTGACGCTCATCTCGAGCTGGCCCTTCGGACCTTTGACGGCGAGGAGGTTATCACGAAACGACACCTGCACGTCTTTACCAAAGGCGACGGGTGCTCTTCCAATACGAGACATGATCTAAACTCCTACCACACCGCGCAGAGCACTTCGCCACCGAGGCTGGCGCGCTTTGCGTCTTTGTTGGTCATCACACCGCGTGAGGTCGACACGATTGCGATCCCCAGCCCGCTACGAATCTCCGGGAGGTCGCTCGAGCCAGCGTAGACACGCCGCCCCGGCTTGGAGATGCGCTTGAGCCCATCGATCACAGGGTCCCTGCCGTCCCACTTCAGCTTGATGTCGATACGCCCCTGAGGCGAACCCTTAGCCGGCTCCACCCAGACGGCGGTGCTCACAAAGCCCTCCGCCTCAAGAATCTCGGCGATACGGCGCTTGATACGGCTGCCGGGGATCGAGACGTGCTCGTGCTTGGCGAGCATTGCGTTGCGGATGCGCGCCAGCATATCAGCGATTGGATCAGTAACTAACATGACGTACTCCTCTACCAGCTCGCCTTGACCACACCCGGGATCTCGCCTCGAAGGGCGCGCTCTCGGAAGCAGATCCGGCACATACCGAACTTCCGCATGTAGGCACGCGAGCGCCCGCAGATGCGGCAGCGGTTCTTTTGACGAACCCCAAACTTGGGCTTCTTATCGATCGTGACGAGGTCGACTTTCTTAGACATTTCTCAATCCTTACTTTCGGAAAGGCATACCGAGATGACGGAGAAGGGCGCGCCCTTCCTCATCACTCGAAGCCGTCGTCACAAAAGTGACGTTCATGCCCTTGATCTTGTCGATCTTATCGTAATCGATCTCAGGGAAGATAATCTGTTCACGGATGCCGAGGGTGTAGTTACCTCGCCCATCAAAGGCCTTGGGGCTCACGCCGCGGAAGTCACGCACACGGGGGAGCGCCACGTTGCACAGGCGATCCACAAAATCCCACATGTTGTGAGCGCGCAGCGTCACGCAGACACCGATCGGCATCCCCTCGCGCAGCTTGAAGCCTGCGATCGAACGCCGCGCTCGGGTCACGACCGCCTTCTGACCAGTGATGGCGGCGAGTTCGTCTTGCGCACTGTCCAGCACCTTCGTGTTTTTGTTGATGGCGACGTCTCGGCCGAGGCCCATGTTGACGACCACCTTGGTCAGGCGCGGCATCTGCATCGGGTTCGAGTAGTTGAACTCTTCCTGCAGCTTAGCGCACACCTCGCTCGCATACTTCTCTTGCAGCCGTGCTGCCATGATAACTCCTTCGGTCGGTTATTCGCCCGCTATAAGGCGCCCACCTCAGTGGTGACTCAGTCGATGACTGCGCCGCCGTGCTTAGAACCCCGAGCGACCCGCTGCCGCGTCCCGTCTTCGGCGCGACCGCGC
This sequence comes from Myxococcota bacterium, assembly GCA_036338695.1. GTDB lineage: Bacteria > Myxococcota > UBA4151 > UBA4151 > UBA4151 > CACGMS01. The sequence continues at coordinate 5,528 of JAYZBQ010000052.1, read as the reverse complement.
CCGACACGAACGGCACCGAGCTCTTCGGTGTAGAACATTACGTTGCTGATATCCATCAGGCCGACTCGCTCCACGATCCCACCGTCGGGATGCAAGGCGGAGCGCCCAGGCTTGATGTGCTTCTTCTGGATCCGGGCGCCCTCGACTCGGAGCTTACCCTCAGCGGGGATCACCTCGAGGACTTCGCCCACGTGACCGCGGTCCGAGCCGCTGATCACTTTGACCGTATCGCCTTTACGAATCTTACGCTTACTCATGATGACCTCACAAAACCTCTGGAGCGAGCGAGACGATCTTCATGAACTTCTTGCCGCGCAGCTCACGCGCCACAGGCCCGAAGATGCGGGTACCGATGGGCTCGTGCGCTTTATTGAGCAGAACCGCCGAGTTGGTATCGAAGCGAATGCGCGACCCGTCCGGGCGGTTCAGCGGGTACGCCGTCCGCACGACGACCGCGCGGCTGACTTGACCCTTTTTGACCCGGCTGTGCGGCTGCGCCTCACGAACCGAGACCACGATGATGTCGCCGACCGACGCATAGCGCCGCTTCGAGCCACCGAGCACCTTAAGGCACATCACCTTACGGGCGCCGCTGTTGTCAGCTACATCGAGAATAGATTGCATCTGAATCATGGCTAATGCCTCTCCTGGGCGCTACTGAACAGCGCGCAAGGTCTCGAGGACCCGCCAGCGCTTCCGGCGGCTCATCGGCCGTGTTTCGATAATCCGGACCTCATCACCGATGCCGCAGCTGTTCTCGGCGTCGTGTGCCAGATATTTCACCCGGCGACGGATGTACTTCTTGTACAGCGGATGACGAACATAACGCACCACCTCAACTACGGCGGTCTTGTCCATCTTGTTGCTGCGTACGATCCCGACACGGGTCCGAGGATTCGCTCGCTCGTTCATTGTCTCACTCCACTCCCAAGGGGGCGCTCACCTAGAGAGCAGCCCCGCCTGTGTCAATCGAAAGCCCCGCTAGCTAGCGGCCTCTTTTTGCGCCAAAATCGTCTTCGCACGTGCGATCGCCCGGCGGGTCCGACGGAGCCCGTCCGTGTCCTGCAACGACGCCGAGGCGTGGTTCAGACGATCATCGAAGAGCTTTCGCTCCATATCATTGATAAAGCCGGTGATCTCTTCAGAGGTCATGGCGTTCAGTTCGCGACTTTGCATGACTATACCTCCTGATCACGGGTGACGAAACGGGTGCCGATGGCGAGCTTACGACCCGCTAACCGCATGGCCTCCTTGGCCATTTCAGGCTCCACACCGTCCATCTCATAAAGGATCGTTCCAGGGCGCACCTGAGCGACCCAGTGGTCCACGCCACCCTTACCTTTACCCATTCGAACTTCGAGGGGCTTCTTGGTGATGGAGCGCTGCGGGAAGATACGAATCCAAATGTTCCCACCACGCTTAATGTGGCGGGTCATTGCGATACGCGCCGCTTCGATCTGACGGCTGGTCACACGCCCCGCCGTGGTCGCCTGCATGGCGAAATCACCGAAGGCGATGTGCGTACCCCGCGTCGCCTTCCCACGCAGAGGCAGGCGATGCATCTTACGAAACTTGACTCGATTCGGTAGCAACATAGCTATGAATCCTTTCTAAATCGCCGCTTACCGGCGCGCAGCAGCGTTGCGCTGCGGCAAAATCTCACCCTTGTAGATCCACGCCTTGCAGCCGATGATCCCGTAGGTGGTGAGCGCTTCGGCGCGCCCGTAATCAATGTCCGCTCGCAACGTGTGCAGCGGCACTCGACCCTCAAGGTAACGCTCGAAGCGACCCATCTCAGCGCCGCCCAAGCGACCCGAGCACTCGAGGCGGATCCCGCGAGCGCCGAACTTCATCGTGGTCTGGACCGTGCGCTTCATCGCACGACGGAACGCCACACGGTTCTCCAGCTGGCGACAGACCGACTCAGCGACCAACTGAGCGTCGAGCTCAGGGCGGCGGATCTCGATGATCTTCAAGCTGATGCGGTTTTTCGTCTTGGACTGAAGACGCTTTTCGAGCCGCTCGATGCCGGCGCCACCTTTTCCGATGACCGTGCCCGGACGCCCGGCGTGGATCGAGATCGTCATCGTCTCACGAAGACGCTCGATCTCCACCCGACTCACCATCGCAGAGTCGAGCTCCTTCTTGATGAAGTTTCGAATCTTGATGTCCTCGTGGAGCCACTCTGCGTAGTTGCGCCCTGCGAACCAGCGCGAGTCGTGACTACGGATGTACCCGAGACGGAATCCTGTCGGTTGAACTTTCTGACCCATGACTACTCTCCCGCCTCGACTTCACCGAGCACGATGGTGGTGTGACAACTGCGCTTGCGAATCCGGGTCGCACGACCCTGCGCTCGGGGACGCCAACGGTTGAGCGTGCGCCCCTCGTTGACGAATGCCTGGCGCACCATCAGACGCTCCACGTCGAAGCCGAGCTCATCGGCGTTCGCCATGGCGCTGCGAAGCAGCTTCAAGAGCGCCTCGCTCGCCCGCTTGTTCGAGAAGTGGAGCACGCGCACCGCTTCTTGGACATCCTTACCCCGGATCAAGTCGACAACCAGGCGCATCTTGGACGCGCTGGAGCGGTAATCGCGAAGCGTCGCTTGCGGGTTCGCCTTTTTGGCTTCCTTACGAAGACGAGCGCGCTCGCTCTTCTTCACTCGTCGCCCTTCAGTCTTTACGATCGACATGGCTTACTCCTACCGCTTCTTCTTGTCTGCGGCGTGACCGTAGAACGTGCGGGTGGGCGCAAACTCACCGAGCTTGTGTCCCACCATGTTCTCGGTGACGAACACCGGGATAAACTTACGTCCGTCATGCACAGCGAACGTCAAGCCGACGAAATCCGGCACGATCAACGAACGGCGCGACCAGGTCTTGATCACCTTGCGGTCGTTGCTTTCCTTAGCCGTCACCACCTTCTTCATGAGGTGATCATCGACGAAAGGTCCTTTTTTAACACTCCGAGGCATAGCTGTAGCCCCCCCTAGCGACGCTTGTTACGGCGACGGACGATGAACTTGTCCGTGCGCTTGTTGTTGCGGGTCTTGTGACCCCGAGTGGGAACACCCCACGGCGTGACCGGGTTACGACCACCCGACGTGCGACCTTCACCACCACCGTGCGGGTGATCGATCGGGTTCATCGCGACGCCACGCACCTTCGGTCGACGACCCTTCCAGCGGCCGACGCCCGCCTTACCTTCTTTACGGTTCTCATGCTGCGTGTTGCCCACCTGACCAATGGTCGCCGAGCACACCGCCAAGACCATGCGCTGCTCACCCGACGGCAAGCGCACCTGAGCGTAACGCCCCTCTTTCGCCATCAAGCGAGCGGCGGTCCCGGCGCTTCGCACCAGCTGCCCGCCCTTACCTGGGCGCATCTCGATGTTGTGGATCAAGGAACCCAGCGGGATCTTGATGATCGGCATGTGGTTACCCGCGGCGACCTCAGGCGCCTCCACGTCCAGACCATAGCTGACGACGGTCGAGCCCTGCGTCAAACCGACGGGCGCCAGAATATAGCGCTTCTCGCCATCAGCGTAGTGCAGCAGCGCGATGCGCGCCGAGCGACCGGGATCGTACTCGATGTGCGCCACCTTTGCGGGCACGCCGATCTTCTCACGGCGGAAGTCCACGGTCCGCAGCCGGCGCTTGTGACCGCCACCGCGACGACGCACCGTGATGCGCCCGTGGTTGTTGCGCCCCGCCTTCGCAGTGCGCTTCTTCAATAAGCTCTTTTCGGGGGTTGAGCGGGTGACCTCATCGAAGTTCGCGCTCGTCGCATCGCGACGCCCCGGGCTCGTAGCCCGATATACCTTGATGCCCATTGGCACCTCCTGCCCGCCTTAATACCTGGGGCTGTTCCAGGTTCTCGGCGTGCGGAATCTTTCCGTTACAGCCAGGGCGCCGTAGCGCCCCTCCAGAATCAGCTTTCGGCTTCTTCTAGAGCTTCTTCGCTAAAGTCCTGAGCGGTCTCTAGCGCCTCAATCACTTGGTCTCCGGAGACCTTGACGTAGGCTTTCTTCCAGTTCGGCTTGCGACCGGTGATCATCCCTACGCGCTTGGTCTTCCCTCGCACCACCGACGTGCGGACATCATCGACTTCAACGCCGAATGCCTGCGTGACGGCGGCGGCGATCTGCCGCTTATTGGCGCTGATTGCAACCGCAAACGTATAGACATTCTCCGTATCGCGGAGGGTCTCTGCCTTCTCCGTGACGATTGGCTTTTGAATCAAGCGGAGCAGGGTGCTCATGCGAGCCTCCTTTCGATGTCCTTAAGAGCGGCTTCGCTGATCACGAGCTTGTCGTGACCAAGCACCGAGTAGACGTTCAGGCCCTCTGCGTTCAGGGTCTCAACCCCTTGCAGGTTGCGAGCGCTCAGGCGAAGGTTCTCGTTGCTCGAATCACCGACCAATACGGCGTTTTGAGCACCAATCACCCCAAGCACTGCGTTGAGCTGCTTCGTCTTCGGGGTCTCGAGGTCAAAGGCTTTGACTACGACGAGCTTGTTCTCCGCGAAGCGCTGCGAGAGCACCGAACGAAGAGCGGCTCGACGAGCCTTCTTGTTGACCGAGAACGAGTAGTCCCGGGGCTGCGGCCCATGGACCCGGCCACCACCCACAAACTGCACGGAGCGGCGCGAGCCCTGCCGTGCGTTGCCGGTGCCCTTCTGGCGGTACGGCTTGGCGCCGGTACCCGAACGCTCAGACTTGGTCTTGACCAAGTGGGTGCCAGCGCGCGTCTTTGCGCGCTGCCAGCGGACAACCTCCCAGTGAAGGTGAGGCTTTACTTCAGCTCCAAAGATCGCGTCGTCGAGCTCGACAGAGCCAACGGTCTCACCTTGGAGGTTGATGACGTCGATGTTCGCCATGATCAGCTCCTAGCTCTTGATCTCGACGTCAACGCCGGCAGCGAGTTCAAGCTTCATCAGCGCATCAAGCGTTTGCTGACTCGGCTCGACGATGTCCAAAAGTCGCTTGTGTGTGCGAATTTCGAACTGTTCGCGGCTCTTCTTGTTGACGTGCGGAGAACGCAAGACAGTGTAGCGCGAGATGCGCGTCGGCAGCGGGATGGGTCCAGCAACCTGCGCACCGGACCGCCTGACGGTCTCGGTGATTTCCTGGGTCGACTTGTCGAGCAGACGGGCGTCGTAAGCTCGAAGTCGGATACGAATGCGGTTAGCAGCCATTGGAATGAATCCGTTCGTTAGAGATTAGTCGAGGATCTCAGCCACACGACCGGAACCGATCGTACGACCACCTTCACGGATCGCGAAGGTCAGACCCTGCTCCATCGCAACCGGCACGATCAGCTTGACCTGCATCGCCACGTTGTCGCCCGGAAGGACGGCACGCTCGGTTTGCTCTTCAGCCGACAGGCCGTCGCCGTTCACCGAGGTGATCTTCTCGACGGTGCCCGTCACGTCCGTGGTGCGGAAGTAGAACTGAGGACGGTAGTTCGCCTTGAACGGCTTGTGACGACCGCCTTCGTCCTTGGTCAGGATGTACACCTCAGCCGTGAAG
>JAYZBQ010000051.1:0-20096 GCA_036338695.1 Myxococcota bacterium | reverse complement strand
CCGGCAACGCGGATCGCCACCTGCGCCAGGCCCATGACCTCACCGCCCGCAAGGCACAGCCGCAGCCGGCCGCGCGCGTCGGTATCCGCCTCGGCGCGGCGCTCGCTGGGCTCATCGCAGTCGGCCCCCAGCGAGACCAGGACCTTGTCGCCATCACCTTGGCTTTCGGGCGCGGCGTCGGGCGTACCTGCGTCGGCCGCCAAGGCGTCGCCGGCGTCCCCCGGGCTCTCCTCGCTGGCGTCGGGCGCGCCGGCGTCCGGTCGGCGCGCACCCCCGCCCAAGCCACCCGCGACCTCGGCGGTGACCTGCGCCTCGATCGGGTTCTCAAAGGCGTCGATCAGCCGCAGCCGCAGCTCGGTCGGCTCACCGCCTGCGCCCAAGCGCACCGGGTCACGAAACCGCAAGCTGTCCGGCTGGCCGTTGGCGAAGAAAAAGGCTTCGGCGCCGTCTCGACCGAGCTCAAGCCGCGCCCGCGCGCGGTTGGCGACGACCTCCACGCTGCGCTCAACCGCCGGCAGCGCGCCGGTGGACAGCGCCACGGTGTAGCGCCCCACCGGCCCCTCGCTGCGCAGGGCGATGGCGCAGCGCTCGCCGGCCACGCCGGTGCGGCAAGTGTTGCCCAAGCCCGGCACCAAGCCCGGGCGCTCCCCCTCGGGCACCTGCACCTGCGCGGTCACCACCTGCCCCGCCATCGGCTCGTCGAACTGATCGAGCACCCGCACCGACAGGTTGGTCCAGTCGCCGGCGCTCAGGGCGCCCTCGAGCTCGGCGACCTCGAGCAGGGTCGGCGTCGGCACGCTTTGTTCAGACGGCAAGCTCGGCAGCGCGCCCTGCGAGCAGGCGCTGAGCGCAAGGGCCAACGTAGAGAGGCGTGCGGCGGTCTTCATGCTCGCCGCTATAGCGAGGCGCCGCCGGCTTGAACAGACGCCCTAGCGCTAGAGCCCTAAGCCCTGCGCGGGATCGGCGGTGGCTGCTTGGATCGCAGGCCGTGCGGCCCCGAGCACGGCGAAGCCGACCGCCACGACCACACCGACCGCCGCAGGCAGCAGCGGCTCGGACAGCAGCGCCGTCGGCGCCAGCGGCAGCTCGGCTGCTGCGAGCAGGGCTTGGGTCTCAACCCAGCCACCGAGGCCCAAGGCTAAGGCGACGCCCAAGACGCCGCAGAGCAGCCCCACGCCGGCGGCTTCGGCTAAGACCACGGCGATCACCGTGGAGCGCTTGGCGCCCAGCGCGCGGTACAAGGCGTACTCGGCGCGCCGCAGCGCCACGCGAGCGTAGAAGGTCTGGGCGATGATCATCGCCGCCAAGCTGAGCAAGACGCCTGCGACCAACAACAAGATCGCTAAGGCGGCGTCGAGCGCCACCGCTACCATGCGCTGGCTCTCATCGACCGCTACGCCCAATGCGCGCGCCGCGGTGACCACCTCGCCCATGCGCTGCGGCTCGGTGAGCTCCACCCAGGCGGTCTCGACCGGGCGCGCCGGGCGCCCGAACTCCTCGTTCCAGCGCGCCGCCACCGCCGCCGGCACCGAGAAACCCAAGGTGGTGGCGCGGTCCGAGACCCCAACCACCTGACAGGTCACCACCCGAGCGCGCGGGTCCTTGCGGCTGCCCGTCATGAACGAGCGGCCGAGCTGGACGTTGTAGGTCAGCCCCGAGATCAGCTTGGGCGTGAGCTCAATACGCAAGGTCGCCGCCAGCGCGCTGTTCGCCATGGCGACCAAGCGCTTAGAGACCAAGACCGGGATCGGCTTGCCCTTGCCCGGGTCCACGAACTCGTAGCCCTCCGAGACGTCCTTGGCGACGTAGGCTTCGGGCAGACCGCTCGCAAAAACGTCCACCGCCATGGGCTTGGGCAGGCGCAGCTCCTTTTGCAGCCCCCAAGCGATCATCGGGAAGTCCACGCGCAGCCGCTCGTGCACGGTCTTGACCGCCGGCAGACCCCGCAGCTCCTCAAGGTGCGGCGCGGCGATGGTCGGCCCCATCCCCTGCGCCTTGCTGCCGGTCAAAAACCCCAGCAGCGCCGTGCCCTTCTCGGCTTTGAGCTCGAGCGTCCCCACCGGCAGCTGACCCATCAGGTCCTCAAAGATGTGCTCTTTGGCGCCCAAGCCCAGCCTTAAGAAAAACACCAAGGCGGCGACGCCGACCATGATCCCGAGGCCACTCACCAAGAGCGGCCCGAGGTCCCGGCGTACGCTGCCGCGCAGCAGGCCGCCAAAGCCCCTCATGACGACGGCTCCAGGCGGCCGTCGACCAACCGCACCACCCGATCGGCAGCCTCGGCGACGCGCGCCTCGTGGGTGACCCACAGGCTCGCCGCGCCGCTGGTGCGCGCCAGGGAGCTTAGGCGCTCGATCACCGCCGCGCCCGAGACCTCGTCGAGGTTCCCGGTGGGCTCGTCGGCGAGCAGGACCTTGGGCTGGTTGCGCAGCGCCCGCGCCACCGCCAGCCGCTGGCACTCACCGCCGCTGAGGCGCTCGGGCATCTCGGCGCCGCGCCCGCCCAGGCCGACCGCCTCGAGCAGCGCCTCGGCGCGCGCCCCGGCTGGTCCGCCGAACAAGCCGGGCAGCTCGACGTTCTGCGCAGCGCTCAGGTGCGCCAGCAGGTGAAAGCGCTGAAACACCATGCCCACGCTCTGCGCCCGCAGCTCGGTGAGCTCGGCGTCGCTCATGGTCGCGAGGTCCTGCCCGTCCACCTCGGCGCGGCCGCTGTAGGCGCGGTCCAGGCCGCCGACGATGCGCAGCAAGGTGGATTTACCCGCGCCGGACGCGCCCAGCACCGCCACCACCTCACCGGCAGCGACCTCTAAGTCGACCTGGTCCAAGATGACCCGGTCGCCAAAGCGTCTGGACAGCCCCGCTAAGCGAATCATTTGCCGGCGGCGGGTACCTTCATCACGAGCGCGCCGTGGCTCATCTGGAACTTCCCTTTTTGACCGCTGGTGACCATCAGGTGATCGTACTGTCCGATCGCCGCAGCGACCTTGTCGACGATCGCAGCCAAGGGGCTCTGCCCTGCGAGCGAGCCGCCCACCTTCGCCGCCTTCGCCAAGCCCTGGAAGTCCACCCAGACGGCCGAGGCTTGGTCCTTGCTCAGCGCCAAGCCTTTGGCTGCCGGGCGGGTCGCCGCCAGGGTCTCTTTGGGCGCCTCGCCAAAGCGTGCGCTCAGGCGGTTGCCCTCTTTCTCGGCGCGGATGGTGAGGGTCCCGAGCTGGTGCTTGAAGTCACAGCCGTTGGGTACGCCCGTGAGACCGGGCACCGGCGCGCCGGCGGTCTCGAGCACCTTCTTGACGGTGTCGACGAATTTCTGCGGCTCGCCGCCGGCGATGTCGATCCCGGCGAAGGCCGTCCCGAGCAGCAAGAAGGGGCTGGTCGCGTCGCTGCCGACGCCCAGCCAAGCCGAGAAGGTGGTCCCAAAGGGCTTGAGCACGTCGTCGTGCAGGTCCAAGCCCATGCCTTTCAGGCCGGTCTCAAGCTGGTTGAGCGCCCGCGCAAACTGCGGGGTCTGCGCAAACAAGGCGATGATCGCCTTGGCGTCGGTGCTTTGCTGCCACGCGGCGAGCGCCTTGGCGGGAATCGCCGGCACCGGCAGCGGCTCGGGGATCAGCTTCTTGAGCTCTTCGAGCGCTTTGCCGTCCGACTTCGAGGCGCTGTGCACCTCCATCTTTTGTGGCGTCGCCGAGACCGCAGCGGCCCAGCCGTCGCCCTCGAGCCCGGGCACCGCCTCGGCGGCGTCGAGCTGGCTGATGCTGAGCTTGCGCGAGCCGTAGATCACCGCCTGACCCTTGCCCGGAAGCTGCGCCACCATCTCCTTGAACGCAGCGTCTGCGCTCATGCGCGGGCTGTCTTTGCCCAGGCGCGCCACGACGTCTTTGTTGCCGGTGGTGAGCACCGCCTGACCGCCACGGATAAAGAGCCCGCCGTCTTCGGTGGTGCGCTGCCCGAGGGTGCGCTGGAAGGGGTACCACTCGCCGCCTTCATGGGCGACCTTCTCGCCCACGTCCATGGCGCCCTCACGCTTGGCGAGGCGCTTGACCGTCTCGAGCAGCTTGGCTTGATCGGCCACGGCGACCATCACCAGCGCCGACCACTTCTCGACCTTGCCCTCGCCGCCAAACCACACACCCACGCCGCCGCTGGTGTCCACGCCCGCTGCCGCCCAACCGGCCACATCAAAGGGCGAAAACCCGAAGCGATCGGTGACCGCTGCGCGGATCTTAGCGGGGTCGTCGATCGCCCCCGCCAGGCGGTCGACCTGGACGTTGAGGCCCTCGAGCGCGCCCTTGACGTCGTGGACGGCGACGACCAAGCCGGCGTCCTTCGACGGCATCGCTGCCAACAGGCTGTCGAGCGCCTTGGGCGTGGCTGCGCCCGCAGCGGCGTTCCCGCCGCCCTCCGAGCAATTACAAGCGACCAGACTCAGGCTCAGGCCTAGAATCAGGGAATTCTTCATTCTTTTTCTCCGAGTCGAGCGCATCGACCTCATTGGTATCGGGATTTTTTGGACTGCTTGAGCAGGGCGCGCATGACGTCCGGCACCGTCTGCCGGTTGGCGCGGTTGGCGATCCAGCTCGGGATGCTGCCGCCCGGGTCGGAGCGCACCGTGTAGGTGATCTTGGTGGCTTTGCCGCCTTGGACGGAGTCGAACTGCCAGCTGCCTGTGGCGACCTTGACGCGCACCTTACCCGCCTTGGGCTTGGGACCGGCCGCGTTCGCCGAGACCCAGCTGACGCGCCAGCGCCCGTCCTTGCCGGGGTTGGCGTCGGTGGTCAGCTTGAGCGTATAGTCGCGGTCGCTGATGATCGGCGTGTCGAGGCAGTAGTACTGCCAGGTCGAGCGCCCCTCGCGTTTGAGGACCTTGGCGACCTCGAGGTAGGGCATGAACTCGGTGTAGCGCTCGAGGTCGTTGACCGCCTTCCACAGGCGCTTGGGCGTCTGCTTAGCCGCCGTCCAGGTGCCGCGCACCGTCACGATCGACGACCCCTTCTCGGCGCGCACGTCCACGACGATGCCGTCTTTGGTTTGGGTGGCGCGCTTCCACGCCGCCTGCGCCGGGCTGCTCAGCCCGAACGCAAGCGCCGTCACCGCCAGCAGTTTACTCGTTGATGGGGAGGGCACGCAGGCTCGCAGATCCATTCTTCTCTCGCACGGTAAAGCGCACGTCGCGCGCCCCGGTTTCTTCCATGATGCGGGCACGGCTGGTCCCGATCTTTCGCTTGAACCGCTCGAAGGTCAGCCCCTCGACGTCCTCTCCCAGACGCTCCCTCAGCGCATAGTATTCTTCGAACAGCGCCTGATCCGGATCGCTGGTCGGCGCAACCGGCCCCTGGCTCTGCTCATCAGCGATCTGCTGCAGCAGGCTCTCGGGCACGTCAAACTGTCCCGTCGGCGCCTCCTCAAACATCCCCGGATCCACCGGAGCGATCGCCGAGTCCTGTCCGATCTCCTTACCCGCAAGAACGGTCGCAGGCGCCGGCGGCAACCCGCCCCCTGCAGGCGCAGGCGCAGCGGACGGCACCGGCGGCGCCGGAAGGTCGGTCGGCAGCGGAGGCAGCTCCTCGAGCTTGGTCTGCGTGTCGTCGAGCCCCTCAAAGAGGCTCACCGAGCCAGCGCTTGAGGTCTCAACTTGGTCGAACACGGCGCTGGCTGAGAACTGCTCAAAGTCGTGAGCGCCGTCGTCAGCGTCGTCGGCGTCGTCGCCTGCCGAGAAGGTGTCACCGACGCCCTCATGCACTGCGCGCGGGGCGTCGGCCACGGCGCCCGCCAGCGTCAGGTCGACGTTGCGGGCGATGCGCTCAAAAATCCCCGGGAGTCCAAGCGATTCCACCGGCGCCCCTGCGCCCGAGCTCCGCCAGGTGTGCAGCCACGTGATCAGGACGTCGCCGGCGCGGCTCATCCGGCGCGCCTCGAAGAAGACGACCACCAAGCCGAGCACAAACAAGATGACCAGAGCGCCTAAGCCCGTTCTGAGCTGATCCGCCGCCGCTCGATACGCCTTGCGAGCGTCGACGACCGCTGCGAGCACGAGCCGCCCACCCTCGGTGACCGTCACGTTCCCCGCCACCAGGCGCGAGGCGCCGCCGGGGAGTCCGAGCAGGAGTGAGCTCTGCCCAAGGGCGCGCACCGAGCCGTCGACTTTGCCCGGCTTGAGCATCCCCGTCAGCTCGCCCGTCGCTTTACCGAACAGGACCTTGCGCCCGTCGTAGAGCACGGCGTGGACCGGCATGTCGCCGCCCGCCGAGAGCCCGGATAGCTGCTCACCGATCCCTTTGGCGACGAGCGCGAGCCTGCGGCCGACCACCACCGCGCCGGTCACGGCGCCACCGGCTGCTGTCGGCGCTGCGGCGAGGTGCCACCAGACCCCCTGCTCACCGGCTGCCAGGTAAACGACCGAGTCCGAGGCGACGCCTTGCAGCGCGCGCGCCACGGCGTTCATCCCCGAGATGTCCGGCTCGCCGGCTTCAAAGCCCGAGCCGTACCCTTCCGTCAGCTTGCCGCTCGCGTCCACCCGCCAGCGCAGGGTCTGCGCGCCGTCTTCCGGGGCGGGCAGCTCGGCGGCGCGTGCGAGCTCGGCGGCTTCACCGACGAGGTCGCGCGCTTGGTTCTGCCAGTGGGTCTGCGCTTCACCAAAGGCGCGTGCGGCGAGCCCATGCGCCCGCTGCTCGACGCCCGCGCCGATATCCGACGCGATGATCGCAAGCGCCGCAAGCCCACCGACGAGCACGAAGACCGGCGCCAAGTAGAGACGAACTGCCTTCATGTCAGCGCCTCCTCTTTCGGCGCTTACGCTTTCGACGCTTGCGCTTCTTCTTTTTCTTGGGGCGCTCCATGAGCAGCATGTCGTTCATCTCGACCGGGATCTCCCGGTTCTCACGCACCTGCAGCTCCTTGTCCTCGCCCTTCTTGGCCGCCTCAAAGCTGAGCACCATCCGCCGGGTGTTGTTCTGCCGCAGGATAAACTCGGGCACGGCGTGCCAGGTCTCGCCCAGCAGCACGCGCAGGCGCGCCGGCCCCTCCTTGAGCTCCTTGAGGTCGAGGCTATGCGCCCCCTCTTTCCACTCCATGGGGGCGAGCTGCCCACGCGGCGAGACGTCCACGCGCAGCTGCGCGTTCACCCAGTGTTTGGCGCCATAGCGATAGACAGCCGACGCACCCGGCGCAAAACGGATGGAGTCCCCCGCCGGGATGCGCATGGACTTGCCCGGCCGGCCGCGCGGCTCGAGCTCCAGCGCCACCGGCGCATCGTTTTGCACCCTGAGCTGGGTCCCCTCCGCTACGATGATCCGTTCCGGGTGAAACCGCATCCCGCGAAACTCGATGACGACCTCTTGGGTGCTCGGCTTCTGCGATGCCCCGCTGCCCGCGGCGCTGATCAGCGCCATCACCGGCGTCGCGCTCGCCGGCTTCGCTGCGACCGGCGCAACCGGCCGCGCCATCTGCACGGAGCTGCGGTCCAAGCGTTCAGCCTGGTCCGGCTCGACCTGCGGCACCCCACGCAGCTCGACCGACAACGCGGCGGGGACCGCCTGCGCCGTGGGCAGACCAACAAGGAGCGTCAGGCTCACCGAGCCGCACATGAGAGCGAAGCGTCGTGTACGCAATCGAGGCATCGAGTTCTCCATAGCTGCTGTTTACCTTGCGCCGCCGCATCTGCCCAGTCTCGCGATGCGGATCAAAAAACGAAACGGGCGACCCCAGAGGCGCCGCCCGAATCGCTGGGATCACCCGCCGCTTAGAACAGCGAGACGTCCTCCATGAGCAGGTCATCCGGGATGCCCTCGATCTCATCGACCTCGGTCTCGAGGTACTTGTAGTGATCGATGCCGGTACCGGCTGGGATCAAGCGACCCACCGTGATGTTCTCCTTCAAGCCGCGCAGGTGGTCGACCTGACCGCTGAGCGAGGCTTGCGTGAGCACCTTGGTGGTCTCCTGGAAGGAGGCTGCCGAGATCCACGAGTCCGTGACCAGCGACGCCTTGGTGATGCCGAGGAGCTGAGGCTCACCGGCTGCAGGCATCAAGCCCTCTTCCATCAAGCGCTCGTTCTCCGCCTCGAAGGCGCGACGGCTGATCGAATCTTCGAGCAAGAAGCGCGAGTCACCCGAGGAGATAATACGCACTCGGCGCAGCATCTGCCGCACGATGGTCTCGACGTGCTTGTCGTTGATCTTCACACCCTGGAGTCGATAGACTTCTTGGACTTCGTTCACCATGTGCGCAGCCAGCGCCTTGAGGCCCTTGATCTGCAGGATGTCGTGCGGGTTGATCTGACCTTCGGTCATCGCTTCACCCGGCTGCACGAAGTCGCCCGTGTGGACCGTCAGGTGACGCCCCTTCGGGATCGGGTACTCGATGTAGTCACCAATCTCTGGGGTCACGCGCAGAATGCGCTTGCCCTTCTTCTCGGGCTGCTCGCTGACTTCACCCGCGATGTGCGACACCACGGCGAGGTCGCGCGGGCGGCGCGCCTCGAACAGGTCGATGACGCGTGGCAGACCACCGGTAATGTCCTTGGTCTTCGCCGTCTCACGCACCTTCTTGGCGACGATGTTCCCGGCGCTGACCTCCATGCCCGGACGCACCTCGGTCGACGACAAGATGGCGTCCACCGGCAAGGTGATCACGTGCTGCTCGCCGTCCTTGGTGGTGACGGTGAGGGCAGGCCGAAGGGCTGGGTCCTTGGCGGCGATGATGTGACGCTCCGAGCGACCCGACTGCTCGTCGGCGCGCTCTTCGTAGGTCACGCCCTCGATGAGGTCGCGGAAGCCCAAGATGCCGTCGACCGGCACGAGGAACGGCGAGGCGAAGGGGTCCCAGTCACAGAGCTTGTGACCTGGCTTCACTTCTTGGTCCTCGACCACGTAGATGTTGGCGCCGTAGACGACCGGATAGGTCTCACGCTCACGCCCCGTGGAGTCGATGATCTTGATCTCGGCGCGTCGGCTCATGCAGACCAAGCGGGTCTCACCGTTCTCGCTGTGATCCGCAAAGGCGTTGAGCTCGACGAACTTGACCCGACCGCCACCGAGGCAGTCGTGGTAGGCTTGCTCGACGCGCGCCGAGGCGGCACCACCGATGTGGAAGGTACGCATGGTCAGCTGGGTACCCGGCTCACCGATGGACTGCGCAGCGACCACGCCGACCGCTTCGCCGATGTTGACCAGGATGCCCCGCGCCAGGTCACGACCGTAGCACTTGGCGCAGATCCCGACCTTCGCTTGGCAGGTCAGCACGGAGCGGATCAGCACGCGCTGGATGCCCGCATCCTCGATCACACCGACCGCTTCTTCATCAAAGAGGTGCCCCGCCTTGAACAGGACCTTGCCCGTCATGGGGTCCACAACGTCTTCGAGCGAGACGCGCCCGAGGATCCGGTCACCGATCTTCTCGATCACCTCACCCGCCTCGATCAGCGGCATGATGTCGATCCCGTCGATGGTGCCGCAGTCGTGCTCAGTGATGATGGCGTCCTGCGCCACGTCGACGAGGCGACGGGTCAGGTACCCGGAGTTCGCCGTCTTCAGCGCCGTATCGGCTAGACCTTTGCGCGCACCGTGCGTCGAGATGAAGTACTGCAGCGCCGTCAGCCCCTCGCGGAAGTTCGCGGTGATGGGCTGCTCGATGATGTCGCCCGACGGCTTGGCCATCAGACCACGCATCCCGGCGAGCTGACGCATCTGCTGCGTCGAGCCACGAGCGCCGGAGTCGGCCATGATGTAGATCGAGTTGAACGACGGGGTCTCGACGGTCTCACCGTCCGGCCCGGTCAGGTTGTCCCACTCGATCCCCTTCATCATACACTCGGTCACGTCATCGTTGGCGCGTGCCCAGATGTCGATGACCTTGTTGTAGCGCTCGGAGTCGGAGATGATCCCGCGCTGGTGCGCCAGGACCGTCCGACCGACCTCGTCGGAGGCGTCGCCAAGGATCTTGGCCTTCTCTTCCGGGATCGTCATGTGCTCAAGCGCAATCGAGATGCCGGCGCGCGTGGACTCGGTGAAGCCGAGCGTACGCAGCTTGTCGGCGAGCAAGACCGTCTCTTTCTGACCACACAGACGGAAGCACTCGTCGATCAGGTTGCCCAGCGACTTCTTGTTGAGCACGTGGTTCACCAAGCTAAAGGGCATCTTGTCAGGGCAGAGCTCGTACAAGAGGACGCGACCGACGGTGGTGTCCACCATCTCGCCGTTGAAGCGCACCTTGATTGCGGCGTGCAGGCTGACGGCGCCGGCGTCGTACGCAATGCGCACCTCACGCATGGAGCCAAAGGTCATGCCGCTGCCCTTCGCAAAGGGTCGCTCACGGGTGACGTAGTAGCAGCCGAGGACCACGTCCTGCGTGGGCACGATGATCGGCTTGCCGTGTGCCGGGTGCAGGATGTTGTTGGTGCTCATCATCAGCACGCGGGCTTCCATCTGCGCCTCGATCGAGAGCGGCAGGTGGACGGCCATCTGGTCACCGTCGAAGTCGGCGTTGAAGGCCACGCAGACCAGCGGGTGCAGGCGGATCGCCTTGCCCTCGACCAGCACGGCTTCAAAGGCCTGCATCCCCAGGCGGTGAAGCGTCGGCGCACGGTTCAGGATCACCGGGTGCTCTTGGATCACCTCGTCGAGGATGTCCCAGACCTCTTTCTTCTGGCGCTCGACCATCCGCTTGGCGGACTTGATGTTGGTCACGTAGCCGTGATCCTCGAGCTTCTTAAAGATGAAGGGCTTGAAGAGCTCAAGCGCCATGATCTTGGGGATCCCGCATTGGTGCAGGCGCAGGTCCGGACCGACCACGATGACCGAGCGGCCCGAGTAGTCGACGCGCTTACCGAGCAGGTTCTGGCGGAAGCGCCCCTGCTTGCCCTTGAGCATGTCGCTGAGCGACTTGAGCGGGCGCTGGTTCTGACCGGTGATGGCGCGCCCACGACGACCGTTGTCGAAGAGGGCGTCGACCGCTTCTTGCAGCATGCGCTTCTCGTTGCGGACGATGATGTCCGGGGCGTTGAGCGACAGCAGGCGCTTGAGGCGGTTGTTGCGGTTGATGACGCGGCGGTACAGATCGTTGAGATCCGAGGTCGCAAAGCGACCGCCGTCGAGCGGCACCAAGGGGCGCAGATCCGGCGGCAGCACGGGCACGTTCTCGATGACCATGAACTCGGCGTTGTTGGGCATCCGGTCGTTCCCGGCGAAGTCGCTGCCGGAGTCGCGCAGGTTCTCGATGACCTTCAGGCGCTTCGAGATCTTCTTGCGCTTCTGCTCGCTGCGGGTCGTCCCGAGCTCTTCACGCAGCTCGGCGCTGGTCGCCGCCAGGTCGATCTGAGCCAGCAGTTCACGGATCGCCGAGCCACCCATGTCGGCGCGGAAGGAGTCCTCGCCGTATTGGTCGATGGCGTCGTAGTACTCGTCTTCGCTGAGCACCGCGACCTTCTTGAGCTCGGTCTCCATCGGATCGAGCACCACGAAGGCTTCGCAGTACAGCACGCGCTCGAGCTGCTTGAGCGGGATGTCGAGCACGTAGCCGATCCGGCTCGGCAGGCTCTTGAGGAACCAGATATGCGCAACCGGCGTCGCCAGCGAGACGTGCGCCATGCGGGTCCGGCGGACCTTCGAGCTGATCACCTCAACGCCGCATTTTTCGCAGACGATGTTGCGGTGCTTCATGCGCTTGTACTTACCGCACAGGCACTCAAAGTCCTTCACCGGGCCAAAGATACGCGCGCAGAACAAGCCGTCGCGCTCGGGCCGGAAGGTCCGGTAGTTGATGGTCTCAGGCTTCTTTACCTCGCCGTGCGACCACTCTTTGACCGTCTCAGGTGCGGTCAGCGAGATGCGGATCGCCTGGAAGTCCAGGGTCTCCTCGGTCTTCGGCAGAAAATTCCAGAGGTCCTTGCTCAAAGGTGTCCCTCCACGCAGCCGAGGCTGCGATCAATGAGTTGCGTTTCTAATCAGAACAGTGGCGTTGCTTCTTCGTCTTCGGCGTCCCGGTCATTCAAGAGCTCGACGTCCAGGCACAGGGCTTGGAGCTCTTTCATCAGCACGTTGAAGGACTCAGGGATGCCCGCCTCGAGGACGTGCTCACCCTTGACGATCGCTTCGTACATGCGTGTACGACCTTGGACGTCATCCGACTTGACCGTCAGGAACTCTTGAAGGGTGAAGGCGGCGCCGTAGCCCTCCATCGCCCAGACTTCCATCTCACCGAGTCGCTGACCACCGAACTGCGCCTTGCCGCCCAGCGGCTGCTGGGTGACGAGCGAGTACGGCCCGATCGAGCGAGCGTGGATCTTCTCGTCAACCAAGTGGTGCAGCTTCAGCATGTACATCACGCCCACGGTCACGTCTTGGTCGAAAGCGTCGCCGGTGCGCCCGTCAAAGAGCGGGCTGCGCCCGTTGACCGGCTGACGGCCGAGCTCGAGCAGTCGGCTGATCTCGTCCTCGTTGGCGCCGTCGAAGACCGGCGTCGCCACGTGCAGACCGCGCCGCTCTTTGTTGGCGACGGCGAGCACGCCGGCGTCGTCGAGTTCGGCGATCTTCGCTCGCTCGGCGTCGCTGTCGTAGTAGTTGTTCAGCACGGTGCGCAATTCGTCGGCCGAGGCGCCCGTCTCGATCATCTCGTCGAGCACTTCACCGCTGCTCAGCGCCGCCAAGCCGAGGTGCGTCTCGAGGATCTGACCGACGTTCATACGCGACGGCACGCCGAGCGGGTTCAGCACCAGCTGCACCGGGCGTCCATCCGAACGGTACGGCATGTCTTCCCGCGGCAAGATGCGCGACACGACGCCCTTGTTGCCGTGACGACCCGCCATCTTGTCGCCGACCATGAGCTTACGCTTCACCGCCACGTAGACCTTGACCATCTTGATGACGCCGGGGCTCAACTCTTCACCACGGGTCAGACGATCGATGCGCGCCTCGACGCGCTCTTGGATGGTCTCAACGCGCTTATCGAGGGCGGCGAAGATGCTTGCGATCGAGGCGGCCTTTTCACCGTTCTCGACCTGTAGGATCGCCAAGTCGCGACCGCTCAGGTCCGCGAGGACCTCAGCGTTCAGCTCGGTGCCCTTCTTGAGGATGACCTTGCGACCCGTGTCGCGCAGGTCTGCGCTGAGCTTATCACCGACCAGCTCATTGCGAGCGCGGTCGTGCGACGACAGGCGCAGGATGCGGATCTCGTCGCCTGCGTCCTTGCGCAGGGCGGCGATCTCTTCGTCCTCGATCTCACGAGCGCGCTCGTCCTTGTCGATCCCACGGCGGCTGAACACTTTGGCGCCGATCACGGTGCCGTATTCGCCTGGCGGGACCCGCAGGCTGGTGTCGCGCACGTCGCCCGCTTTGTCGCCAAAGATCGCCCGAAGGAGCTTCTCTTCCGGGCTCAACTGGGTCTCGCCCTTAGGCGTGGTCTTGCCGACCAGGATGTCGCCCGGGCCGACCTTAGCGCCCACACGGATGATCCCCGAGTCGTCGAGATCCATAAGGCTCTCTTGCCCCACGTTCGGGATGTCCTGGGTGATCTCTTCGGGACCGAGCTTGGTGTCACGCGCCACACACTCGAACTCTTCCACATGCAGCGAGGTGAAGAGGTCGTCCTCGACGATCTCTTCGCTGACCAGGATCGAGTCCTCAAAGTTGTAACCGTGCCACGGCATGAAGGCGACGACGCAGTTGCGTCCGAGCGCCAGCTCACCCATCTCCGTCGACGGACCATCGGCGATGACCTCGCCCTTCTCGATGGTGTCACCGACGCGCACGACCGGGCGCTGCGTCAGGCAGGTGTTCTGGTTGGAGCGGGTGAACTTCACCAGACTGTAGATATCGACCGGGTTCTCAAGCGCAGTCGCCTCGGCGTCCGAGGCGCGCACCACCACGCGGCAGCCCTCGACGCTCTCGACCGTACCGCTCCGACGCGCCGTGATGGTCACACCGGAGTCCTGCGCCACCACCGCTTCGATCCCGGTGCCCACAAACGGCGACTCCGTGCGAAGCAACGGCACCGCCTGACGCTGCATGTTCGAACCCATCAGGGCGCGGTTGGCGTCATCGTGCTCGAGGAAGGGGATCAGGCTCGCAGCGACCGAGACCAGCTGGTTCGGCGCCACGTCGCGCATCGTGATCTCATCACGCGGCACGAGCACGATCTCGCCCTCATGACGCGCCTGCACCAGGGTGTTCTCGAAGGCGCCGTCATCACCGACCGGCTCGGAAGCCTGGGCGATGACCTCACCGGCTTCGTCGAGCGCCGAGAAGTAGGTGATGTCACCGGCTTGCGGCTTGCCCTCGACCACGCGCTGGTACGGCGTCTCGATGAAGCCGAGCGCGTTGACGCGGGCGTAGGTCGCCAAGCTGGCGATCAGGCCGATGTTGGGACCTTCAGGGGTCTCGATCGGGCAGATCCGGCCATAGTGGGTCGGGTGCACATCGCGCACCTCGAAGCCTGCCCGCTCACGCGTCAAGCCACCCGGCCCCAGCGCCGAGAGGCGACGCATGTGCGTGACCTCGGAGAGCGGGTTGGTTTGGTCCATGAACTGGCTCAACTGAGACGAGCCGAAGAACTCTTTGATCGCCGCGTTGACCGGCTTCGGGTTCACCAGCTCGGCTGGGTTCAGCGAGTCGATGTCCTGCAAGCTCATGCGCTCACGGATGGCGCGCTCCATGCGAACTAGGCCCAGGCGGTACTGGTTCTCGAGCAGCTCACCCACCGAGCGGATACGGCGGTTGCCCAGGTGATCAATGTCGTCGAGGTTCTTGCGACCGTGGCGCACCTCGATGAGGTACTTCACCGCCTCAAGGATGTCGCGCTTGGTCAGGATGAGGTTGTTCTCCGGCTCATCCAAGCCGAACTTGCGGTTCAGCTTGTGGCGACCGACGCGGCTGAGGTTGTACCGCTCTTTGTTGAAGAACAGGCGGTTGAACAGCGCCGTCGCTGCCTCGGCGGTGGGCGGGTCGCCCGGACGCATACGCCGGTAGATCTCTTCGAGCGCTTCTTCGCAGCTCTCCACGCCGTCTTTCTCAAGCGTGCGGACCATAAAGTCCTGCATGTTGAGCTTGTCGATCAGCAGGACCTCGAAGTTCTTGATGCCGGCTTCGGCGAGCGCTGCGACGGTCTCTGCGTCAAGCTCTTGCTTACAGCGCGCCAGCACCTCGCCGGTTTTCTTGTCGACGATGTCGGCTGCCAGACGTTGTTGCGCCAGCTCTTCCTCGTCGAGCTCCAGCTTCTTGAGCGCGCCCGCCTCAGCGACCCAGCCTTTACCCTCTTCGAAGGTCCAGCCCAAGCGCTTGAGGTGCCCGCGCTTGATCACGCGGTTGCGCGGCACGATCTGCTTTTTGGTGCCCGGATGGATCAGGTCACGGCTCGCCCGCTTCCCTTCCCACAGCTCAGCGTCAAAGCGCAGCGAGGCTTTGCCCGCCTTGGTCAGATCCATGCGGATGCGGTCGTAGAAGTAGTCGAGGAGGAACTCCTCGTCGTACCCCAGCGCCCGCAGCAGGATGGTCGCCGGCAGCTTGCGGCGACGGTCGATGCGTACATGCATCAAATCTTTGGTGTCGAATTCGAAGTCGAGCCAGGACCCTTGGTACGGGATGATCCGGGCGGTGTAGAGCTTCTTGGCGCCGGGGGTGCTGCGCGACTTGTCGAGCTCAAAGAACGCACCAGGGCTGCGGTGCAACTGACTCACCACCACGCGCTCCGTGCCGTTGATGATGAACGTCCCTGCGGCGGTCATCAGCGGGATCTCGCCAAAGAACACCGGCTGCTCGATCAAGTTCAAGAACGTCTTGGCGCTGGTTTCGCTGTCCACCTCGTAGGTGATCAACTCGACCACGACCTCAAGCGGTGCGGCGAAGGTCAAACCACGTGCGCGGCACTCGCCTTCGTCGTACTTGGGCTCACCCAGGTGATACTCTTTGAACCGCAGCTCGGCGGTGTCGTTGTAATCAAAGATCGGAAACACGCGGTTAAACGCGGCTTCAATCCCGATTTCTTGATCCCGCTTGTCAGCGGCGACATCGGCTTGCAAAAAGGACTCAAAGCTACGCTTTTGAATCTCGATCAGGTTCGGAATCGCAATTCCCGCCTCGAGCTTACCATAGCCCTTGCGCAAGCGATTGTTTGGCTGGGTCAGCTTCACCATCAGCACACTCCGTTTATACGGTCAGTTCTCAAATACTCAGGACCCTTTCGCTCGACACAAGACACGAAAAGGACCAAATGCCCACTCCGCCAAAGACGGAGTGGGCTTGTCCAGTCTGAACAGTTTGGAGCTTACTTAAGCTCCACCTCAGCGCCGGCTTCTTCGAGGGCGGCCTTGGCAGCTTCTGCCTCGTCCTTCGAGATGCCTTCTTTGAGGGTCGTCGGTGCGCCTTCGACCATGTCCTTGGCTTCCTTCAGCCCAGCACCGGTCAGCTCGCGAACCGCCTTAATTGCCTTGATCTTCTGAGCGCCGGCGCTGGTGAGCACCACGTCGAACTCAGTCTTCTCTTCAGCGGCAGCGCCACCGTCAGCAGCGCCACCCACGGCTGCCATCATGACCGGAGCACCCGAGGCAGCTTCCACGCCCCACTTTTCTTCGAGCTGCTTCACCAGGTCAGCAGCTTCCATGACGGTCAGAGCCGAGAGATCATCGATAATCTTTGCAAGATCAGCCATTGTTGTATTCCTTTTCTAAATAGCTAGTCATCTAAAGTATTCTAAACAGTTGTTACGAGGCGGCTTTACGCAGCCTCTTCTTGGTCGTCCACGTAGGCCTGAATCGTCCCCACGAGCTTCTGTGCAGGCGCTTCGATCTGTGCCAGCAGCTTCTGCGCTGGCGCATTGAAGAGACCCAACAGCTTGCTGCGAAGCTCATCAAGACCCGGCATGGTGCTGAGGTTCTTGACCCCGGCTTCATCGAGCAGCTCACCCTGAAGCGCACCACCCTTGATGCGCAGCTGGTCCTCGTGCTCCTTCGCGAACTTCGCGACCACTTTGGCGGGAGCGATCGGATCTGCCTCAGCCCACGCTAACCCCGTCATTCCGACGAGCAGCGGGCTGATCACCTCGTGCTCCGTGCCCTCAACGGCTTTGCCGATCAGGCGATTTTTGATGACCTTGAATCGGACACCAGCTTGCAGGCACTCCCTGCGGAACTGGACGGCGTTCTCAACGTTCAAGCCGTTGAAATCGACCAGCACCACGGAGGGTGACTCGGCGAGCTCGGTGCGGATCGACTCGACTAAGGCCACCTTAGCTTGACGCTCCATATGCTCCCTTTCACCGCACATGCGGTTCTGGACGGGTTGGTCTTCCCGTCTCGGTGGGCGTGCCAGAGCACATTATCTCCCATGAGACCAACTGTCTTAGACAGCCTCGCCGCACCACCGACGAGGCAACAAACTGTTTAGCTCAGGCCGCCCGCTTCCGACGTCGCCACGCCCACGCCAGGACCCTGGCTGGAGGACATGGTCACGCGCCGGACGTAGGTGCCCTTGCTCGAAGCCGGGCGCGCCCGTACCAGAGCTCCCAGCAGGGCGCGAGCGTTTTCTTCGATCTTTTCAGCCTCGAAGCTCACGCGACCGACCGGAGCGTGGACGTTGCCCGCCTTGTCGACACGGTACTCGACCTTGCCGCCCTTGAGGTCCGAGATCGCCTGGCTAACGTTCATGGTGACCGTACCGACCTTCGGGTTGGGCATCAGACCCCGCGGCCCAAGCAGCTTCCCGATGCGACCGACGACCGCCATCATGTCCGGCGTCGCCACCGCTTTGTCGAAATCAAACCAGCCACCCTGAATCTTTTGCATCAGGTCTTCGGCGCCGACTTCCATGGCGCCGGCCGCTTCGGCCTCTTTCGCCTTGTCGCCGCGCGCAAAGCAGATCACTCGGACGTCTTTACCGGTCCCGTGAGGCAGCACCACCGCGCCCCGAACGTTCTGGTCGGCGTGCCGAGGGTCCACCCCGAGGCGCACACACAGATCGATCGTCTCGTCGTATTTGGCGTAAGCGACCTCTTTGACGGTCGCAGCAGCCTCAGCCAAGCTATACTCTTTGTCGCTGTCCACTTTGGCGCGGGCAGCAGCCATCTTCTTGCCTACTTTCGGCATGTTCACTCCTTCGTGGTCAAACGCCTGCGCGAGCGGGCTCCCACCGTGTTAAATCGTATCCTACTAGTCGACGACGGTGATCCCCATCGAGACAGCCGTCCCCTTGACCTGCTCCATCGCGGATTCGATCGAGGTGCTGTTCAGATCGGGCATCTTGACCTTGGCGATCTCTTCGACCTGCGCCAACGTCACCGACCCCACCTTGCGGCGGTTCGGCTCGCCCGAGCCACCCTTCACGCCAGCGGCTTTGATCAGCAGCGTCGAGGCAGGCGGGCTCTTGGTGATGAAGCTGAAGCTGCGGTCCGCATACACCGTGATAACGACCGGGATGATCATCCCCGCCTGCGATTGGGTGCGTGCGTTGAACTCTTTACAGAACTGCATGATGTTCACGCCGTGCTGACCGAGCGCCGGACCCACCGGCGGTGCGGGGTTCGCTTTACCTGCGGGGACCTGCAGCTTGATCTGTCCTACTTCTTTCTTAGCCATGACTTCTTTTCCCTTTACGCGCCGGCGGCGCGCCTTAATCTATTCTTTGGCGTCGGCGTCGAGCTCAACCTGCTTAAACTCGAGCTCCACCGGCGTCGGACGCCCAAGGATCTCAAAGCTCACCCGCAGGCGTTCACGCTCCTCAAACACCTCTTCCACGCTCCCCGCAAAGCCCTTGAAGGGACCATCGATCACACGGATCTGATCCCCTTCGGCGACCTCGAGACGACGACGTGGCGCCTCGGCACCCTCGGTCATCTGACCCAAGAGACGCGCCATCTCAGCTTGCGAGCACGCACGCGGCTCACGGCTCGGGTCTTTGTCGCGTGCACCCACAAAGCCGATCACCTTAGGCAACCCCCGAACAAAGGTGGCGACCGCAGGGCTCCAACGCATCTGCACCAGCATGTAGCCGGGGAAGAACTTGCGCTTGGTCACACGCGGCTTGCCGCTGACCATCTGCTCGACGTCTTCGGTCGGGACCAGGATCGCCTCATCGATAGGCGCTCCAAAACCCGACTCAAAGCCCTTGCTCGCCGCCTGCTTGATCAGCTGCTTGCGGGCTTGCTGCTCGTAGCCGCTGTACGTGTTGACGACGTACCACTTCAGACCCTCGTTGTCGGTTTCGGTACTCACAACACCCCTCCTACAACAGATCGTAGAGGAAGCTCGTGAAAGCCCCGCTCGCGTAATCAAACACCCACAACACGCCGCCGATGATCACCGAGAAGATGATCACGACGATCGAGTCGGAGCGCGTCTCGTCCCGATCCGGAAAGACGCACTGCCGAAGCTCTTCGACGACCTCTGCGGCGTACTGCTGGTACGCCTGATGGCGCTGGAGAATGATGACCGTCAGCACACCCACGGCGAGCGCCAGAACGCCCGAGAGACGGACGCCCAAGACGATCGGACGGTTGGTGCCAGGCTCCGAGAACGACGCAAAAGCCGCCGCAAACGCGAAACTGCACGTCCACGCCAAGCTCAACGCCCCCACGAGCGTGGTCATACCGATCCACCGGCTGTGTCGACGTACGAGATCAGGTGTCGCTTGAACCACTTATCTCACCATTTCCTTTCTGGCGGGCCAGGGAGGACTCGAACCCCCAACCTGCGGTTTTGGAGACCGCTGCACTACCAATTGTGCTACTGACCCAGATGCGCCCCGTACCGGCAAATAGGCGCCGCCGGTGAACTATTTCACCGACGACGCCATTTGTCCGATGAGCCGCTAAGAATCAGTCGAGGATCTCAGCCACACGACCGGAACCGATCGTACGGCCACCTTCACGGATCGCGAAGGTCAGACCCTGCTCCATCGCAACCGGCACGATCAGCTTGACCTGCATCGCCACGTTGTCGCCCGGAAGGACGGCACGCTCGGTTTGCTCTTCAGCCGACAGACCATCGCCGTTCACCGAGGTGATCTTCTCGACGGTGCCCGTCACGTCCGTGGTGCGGAAGTAGAACTGAGGACGGTAGTTCGCCTTGAACGGCTTGTGACGACCGCCTTCGTCCTTGGTCAGGATGTACACCTCAGCCGTGAAG
>JAYZBQ010000050.1:0-36199 GCA_036338695.1 Myxococcota bacterium | reverse complement strand
CCTACCGCTTCCCGTCGCCTGCAGGGCGCGGTTGCGGGGAGGGGGCGTTAGGCACTGACTGCTTGTATGTTCAGTTGGTATACTGTACAAATGGACAGGCTGCATGACGGCGGTCGATAGGAGAAACCCATGGTTGAGCTCACCGCACGACAACAAGAGATCCTCGATTTCCTGCGCGTGTTTACGCAGGAGCAGGGCTATCCTCCGACCATGCGGGAGATCGCCGCCACCTTTGGGTTTTCCTCGACCAACGCAGCGGCGTCGCACGTCAAAGCGCTCGAGAAAAAGGGGGTGATTCGCCGCGATCAGCACCGCAGCCGCGGCATCGTTGTCTGCGATGAGCCGCTCGCCACGCCGAGCAATCTGATCAACTTTATGCCGCAAACCCAGCCCGTGCGGGTCCCGGTGCTGGGTCGCGTCGCAGCGGGCGAGCCGCTCCTGGCCGAGGAGCACGCAGAGGAGACTCTGCTGGTCGATCCGTTCTTTACGGAGGGGCGTCGTGAGGACGTCTTTAGCTTGGTCATTAGCGGCGAGTCGATGATCGAAGCCGGAATTCATGACGGCGACTACGTGTTCGTGCGCGCCTCGAGCGTCGCCCGGCCGGGCGACATGGTGATCGCCATGATCGACGGTGACACCACCTGCAAGTATTATCACCCCGAGGCGGGCTCGATCCGTCTTCAGCCTGCGAATTCGAGCATGGCGCCGATCGTTTGGTATCCCGATGAGGGGCGCGAGTTTTCGATTCTCGGTTTGGTGATCGGCGTCTATCGCCGCGTCTAAAGCGTAAAGAAAAGCTGGCGTTGAACCCTAGGTTCATTAGGCTGGCGTCATGGACGCACGCTCCGACAACTTACGCGCTGCGCTTGAGGTCGTCGTTGGATCGGCGCTGGTGGCGTTGTGTGCGCTGCTGACCGTCTACGCTCGCAGCCTGTCGTGGGACAGCACCCGGCTCGCACAGAGCGGGGACACCATCTTAGGCTACGCCACCTGGTTTTGGTTGGCGGCGGCGCCTGCGGTGTGGTGGGTCCGCACGCGCCTGGCTGAGCGCTTCACCGGCGTCTTGCCGTGGCTGGCTGCGGCGGTTTTGCTCGCCTTGGTTGCGCCGGAGGGTCGCTTCGCTACGATCGTCGCCTTGGGCTATCTTGGCGCCGTGGCGCTCGAGCCTGCCTGCGAGCGTTTCGAGTGTGGGCTTGGGGCGACTGAGCAGAGCTCATGGTGGGTCTTTAGCCTCTTTGTGCTGGTCGCCTCAGCCAGCGTGCTGCATCGCCATCGTCGCTTTGGCAGCGGAGCCTGGGACTTGGGGTGCTTCTCGCACTCAAGCTGGCTTGCGAGCCAGCTTGAGCCGCTGCAGAGCACCCTGCTCCATGACCGGGGCGTGCACGTCCTCGGTGACCACTTTTATCCGGTGATCTTTTTGCTCTCGCCCGTGCACTGGCTCGGGCTCGGCGCCGCCGGGCTGTTGGTGGTGCAAGCGCTGGCGGTCGGCGCGGTCGCCTTCCCTTTTCATCGGTTTGTGGCGCGCCGCACCGAGAGCGCGACGCTGCGCTTCGCGCTGGTCTTTGCGTTGCTCTTTAGCTTTGGGTTTCAGAGCGCCGTGTATTTTGACTTTCATGCGCAGACGCTGGCGCTTTGGCCGCTGATGGAGGCGATCGATCGCCTCGATCAGAGACGCTACAAGGCGATGCTCCCGTGGCTGCTTCTCGTCTGGTTCTGCAAGGAGTCGATGCCGCTGTATGTCGCTGCATTTGGTGGCTACATGGTGCTGTTTGATGCCGAGGCGAGACGGCTTGGGCTCGCCATTGGGGTCGCCGGTGTCGCCGGCCTATTGGTGACCGTGGGCTGGCTGCAGCCCGCCTTGCTCGCAGGTGGGCCGCAAGGGATGATCCACGCCGCCAACTACGAGGCTTTCGGTAAAAGCCTGCCGGAGGCTGTGCTCGGCATGGGCAAGAACCCCTTGAGGACGCTCATGCTCGGCCTCTCGCCTATCGAGAAGCGCATGGCGCTCTTGACCTCCTGGGTGGGCGCAGGTGTTCTGGCGGTTTGGCGGCCCCGCTACTTAGTGCTCGCGGTCCCGACGCTGGTCGAGCGATTCTTGAGCTCGAAGCAGCAGATGTGGGAGATGGGCTACCACTACGCAGCCCCGCTGACGTTGTTCCTCGCGGTCGCAGCGGTCGACGCGTTGCCTCGATTTTTGGAGCACCCGATGCGCTGGCGAGCCCGCCTAGATCGCCCTGTCGTGCTCGCCCTGAGCGCGCTGTCTCTGTGCATCCTGGTCAACGCCTATGGCTATCGCCACCACAGCAACTTTATGGTCTGGAGCCATGATTACTTCTTGAGCGCGCCCGAGGCAGCCTCGGCGCGAGCGATGGTCCAGCGTGTCCCGGAAGGGGTCAGCGTCGAGGCGACCAATCACGTGCTCGCCCACTTGTCTGACCGTAAGGAGGCGCGTTTCATCAAGGCTCAGCCCGACTCGGACGTGATCGCGATGAGCCTGGGGCAAGATGACTGGAAGCCGAACCGAGGGAACGTACGCCCGTCGAGTTACAAGCGACTGATTCGGCGCTTGATCGATGGCGACACGTACCGGCTAGCGTTCTCCGAGCGTTTGGCGGTCTTGTTTGTGCGTCAAGACGAGGCTCAGCCGTCATTGAGCGCCAAGAAGCTGCCCGCAGCGCCCCCAAGCCAAGAGCTCTTGGAGTTCCTCAAGTGATCGGCGACGCGCTCAAATGGTGCGACGCGCATCCGTACAAGGCGGCGGCGCTGACGGGGATCGTGCTGGCGTTCTGTCACCCCTTCGTGGTGCCCGGCTCAGGAGGACCTCCTCATCTACCGCTGCTGGGCGCCACGGTCGCCTGGGTGGCGCTGATCCCGCTGCTGCGCACGATCGATTCCGTCGAGCGCAAGCGCGACCTTATCGCCGTCGCCTACTTGAGCTTTGGGCTGCAGCTGGCGGTGAGCGTGTACTGGCTGGACGTACCGATCAGCCGGTTCGGTGGCTTGCCTCATATCGTCGCCGTGCTGGCGATCGTAGCGATTGCGCTGATCACCGGCGCTTATGTGGCGGTCGGTTTCATCGCGGCTCGCTGGACGGCGAGTCGGCTCGGTTGGTCGATGCGCTGGGTCTTACCTTTCTTTTGGTTGAGCACGGACTTTATTCGTGGCGCGTGGATCTACGGCTACCCGCTGAGCGGTTTTCCATGGGCGCACCTGTCGGCGACTCAGGTGGAGCATCCGCTCACGCGCCAGCTCGCAGCGATCGCCGGGATCGACGGGATCGGGTTGTGGCTGTTCGCGGTCAATGCGGCGATCTTGTCGTGGCTGGAGGCGTCCTCGAAGCGCCGAGCCACGCTGGGCGTTGCGGCCTTGGTCGTCCCGGCGCTCGTTTGGGGTGTTGCGTGGACGCATCGTGTGGAGCGTGAAGTCCAGCAGGCAAAGCGCCTCTCGGTGGGGATCGTTCAGGGCAATCTGAGCCAAGATATCAAGAACCAAGTGGGCAACCGACAAGCCTACATGCTCAAGATTCAGCGTCGTTTGACCGACCAGCTGGCGCGTCAAAATCCGGACGTCATTTTATGGTCTGAGGTGACCTACCCAAGCCTCGTCAAGCGCGATGAGCCGAACCTGACCGCTCGAGACCTTGGTTATTCGGCGAAGGCGCCTGCACCACCTGTCTCGTTGATCGGCGCGTCGGTGTATTGGATGACTGAGGAGAACGCGTGCTCGAGCGACGCAGACTGCGCGCTCGGTGCGCGCTGTCGCCAGCAGCGCTGTCTCGGCTACAACCTGCACAACTCGTTGCTTGCGCTCGACCACAACATGCAGCTGCTCGGGCGATCCGATAAACACAACCTCGTGCCCTTTGGTGAGTATGTCCCGGGGGAGGGGATCCTCGGCTTACTTGGTATTCGGCAGCTGGTCCCGGTGGCGGGTCGGATGCGCCCGGCCGAGCAGGTGGCGCCGGTGAAGACGCCGGTCGCGACCATCGGCGGGTTGATCTGCTACGAGGGCGTGTTCCCAGAGATCCCGCTGCGCTTGCGGCTCAGCGGCGCCAACCTCTTGGTCAACCCGACCAATGACACCTGGTATGGTCGCACCTCCGGCCCTTGGCAGCACCTCGCGTTCTACAGGTTTCGAGCTGTCGAGACGGGGTTGAGCGTGGTGCGCTCAGCCAACAGCGGCATCTCAGGGTGGTTTGACCCGGCAGGGCGCGAGCACGACCTGACCGAGCTCGACACCGAGCGCGCGTTCGTGGCGCAGGTCCCCGTCGCCGTGATCGAGACGCCCTGGGTCGTGACGCGTGGCGTGCCCGGGCTGGTGATCCTGTGGCTGGCACCAGCCTTGCTTGTTTTTGCTGCCTTGCGTCGCCGCCGTAATGACGAGAAGGTCGACGCGGGAGAGACGGCATGAGCGAGCGCAGCGATCGGGGACAGGCTCTAGGGCAACGGCTGGAAGCGCTGGTTGCGGCTGCTGACCTGCCCTGGAAGCGCGAGCGGCTGATGGTGCTGGACGCACAGATCTCAGAGCCCGGCTTCTGGGACGATCCGCAAGCAGCCGCCAAGGTCAATCAAGAGCGCACCCAAGTGGCCGATGAAATCCAGAACCTCGATGGCTTGACGGGTGGCCTCAGCGACCTGCTCGAGCTCCTTGAGATGGCCGAGGAGGAGAGCGCCGACGAGGACCTCGCCGCCATCGATGACGAGTTTGCGATGCTCGACCGCACCATCTCGGGGCTCGAGTTCAAGCGGATGTTGTCCGGTGAGCACGATGGCGCGTCGGCTTATGTTCAGATCAAGCCTGGCGCCGGCGGGACCGAATCCATGGACTGGGCGGGGATGCTGTACCGTATGGTCACGCGCTACACCGAGCGAAAGGGGTGGCGCTGTTCGGTGCTCGAGTTTCAAGAGGGCGAAGAGGCCGGCGTCCAAAGCGCCACGCTGCAGATCGACGGCGAGTACGCCTATGGGCACCTCAAGGCGGAGACGGGGGTTCATCGTCTGGTTCGGATCAGCCCCTTTGACTCCAACGCGCGGCGCCACACCTCGTTCGCTGCGAGCTCCGTGACGCCGCAGATCGACGACTCGATCGACGTGGAGATCAACGACGCCGACCTGCGCGTGGATACGTACCGCTCGAGCGGCGCCGGTGGGCAGCACGTCAACAAGACCGACTCCGCCGTTCGGCTGACCCATATCCCGACCGGTGTGGTGGTGGCGTGTCAGCAGGAGCGCAGCCAACACAAAAACCGAGCGACGGCGATGAAGATGCTCGCCGCCAAGCTTTACGCCCTTGAAGAAGAGAAGCAGCGCGCACAGGCGGACGCCATCGCCGGAGACAAGGGTGAGATTAACTTTGGTTCGCAGATCCGCAGCTACGTGCTCCAGCCCTACCAGATGGTGAAGGATCTGCGGACCGGGCATGAGGTCGGTCAGCCGCAATCGGTGCTCGACGGCGACCTCGACGGCTTCATCGAGGCCTATCTGCTCCAGCAAGCAAACGCCTGAGAACGCTCAAGATCACCGCCTGCGGGAGGTGGATTTGCGTGGTTTCGCATCCGCGTTTCGACCGATGCGTGCAAGCGTGCTATAGGAGGTTAGGCTAGGAGCGTCGAAGGAGATAACTCGTGCGTGCGATCTGTATTCTTTTGACGACGATTGTGGTGCTCGGTTGCGGCGATGAGCAAGCAACGGATGCGCTGATGACCCTGGCTTCACCGGAAGAGATCGCTCAGATTCGAAACGGCTCCAACGATCGCGTCCGGCGCGGCGTTGTAGGGCTGGCGATGTTGACAGGTGGCGGCAGCGGCGCTTGCACGGGGTCGTTGATCGCAGAGAACGTCGTGCTGACGGCGCGCCACT
The DNA here is from genome assembly GCA_036338695.1 of Myxococcota bacterium. GTDB lineage: Bacteria > Myxococcota > UBA4151 > UBA4151 > UBA4151 > CACGMS01. The sequence continues at coordinate 30,341 of JAYZBQ010000050.1, read as the reverse complement.
GCATCGCTCGATTGAACAACGCCGACCGAGGCGTGCGCTGCCGGTCGACCACGGCGGGCTCGGCATACAGCCCCAACCAAGTCTATGTCACGCTGGAGCCCGCGTTGACCCAGAGCCCACGAGACTACGTCGGCGTCGAAGAGATCGTGACCCCGACCGACCCCTTGCTCTGCAACACCGACATCGCGCTGCTCAAGCTCGATCGACGGATTCGCCCGGAGGAGATGCCGCTGTTGGTTCCTCGGGTCGACCGAGGCGTACGCACCAACGAGGTGTTCACCATCATCGGTTACGGCGGCACGGATGACCGGGGCAGCGGCTCCGGTCAGCGCCGGATTCGTTATGACATCAGCGTCACCTGCTCAGAGGGGCAGTGTCCGCGTTATGCTGCCCTCGATCGAGAATGGGGTGGCGGCGGCGGGGTCTGCCGTGGTGACTCCGGCGGTCCGGCGATCGATCAGCAAGGGCGGGTGATCGGTGTGGCGTCCCGTGGCGGGCAGATGTGCAGCAGCTCGATCTATTCGTCGGTCGCCGGGTGGGGTGATTGGATCACCGAGCACACCATCCGGTTCACGCGTGAAGAGGATTATGAGGTTCCGCTCTGGGCAGACGGCTGGCCGACTGAGCCGGAGTACAATGCGCCAGTAGGTGGCTACTGCGAAGAGGACAACGAGTGCGGTTATGGGCGCTGCATCGACGGGTATTGCACTCGCCGCTGCGACGACGACGATCACTGCCCGTTGACCTACGACTGTCACAACAACTGGTGCATGAAGATCCCGCAGCCGATCGGTGCTGCCTGTGATACGGACATCGAGTGTGCGTCCGAAGCCTGCGCTGACCAAACCTGCGTGCAATATTGCGAAGCCCACAGCGAGTGCCCGGAGGGCTATGGCTGCGACGACAGCGGCCGCTGCGCTGAAGGGCTGAGCCGCTTTGGCGGCGAAGAGGGTACGCGGCCGCCGGTGGCGGTGCCGTCACCCTTTGGCTGCGCCAGCGGTGCCGCCGAGCTCTTGCTGCTCCCGACGCTGCTGGGTTTGCGCCGCCGCCGCCGTCTTCGGCGAAGCTGACGTCGCTCCAGTCGCCTTGCCCCGCGAGCATCGATCACCTGCTGCAATCAAGGTGCTGACGCGGCTCCCTGAGACGTTGTGGACGCCTTGAGCACGCTGTATCTGGTCAGCGAAGCGCCGGATGTCCGCCTGACGGCTACTCTGAACGAGGCGGAACGTGCGCGCACCGAAGCCTACCGGGATGCCCGGGCGGCTGCTCAGTTTGTTCAAGGGCGCTCGCTGCTGCGCTGGGCGCTTGGTGGCCGGCTCGGTATGGAGCCGGCGGCGGTGCGGTTGGAGACCGAGCCCAAGGGGCGATTGCGCGTGGCGCATGATGACGCGCTCTCGTGCTCGGTCGCGCACACCGAGGGTTTAGTTGCTGTGTTGGTGTCGCCGATGCGCTGCGGTGTCGACGTGGAGCGCAGCGACCGGCGCGTGAAGCCGGAGCGTCTGGCTCGTCGCGTCTTGAGCGCAGCTGAGCGCCAGGCTTGGAGCGGCTCGGCGCATGATTTGTTGCGCCTGTGGACGCTCAAAGAGGCGTACCTCAAAGGCACGGGAGAGGGGCTCTCAGTGCCCATGACGGAGGTGAGTTTTGAACTCGGGTCAGCGATCACAGGACGGCGTGGAGGCGAGCTCGTCCCGTGGCGCTTTAAGTCCGAGTTGACGAGCACCGGGCATTGGGTCAGCGCCGCCGTAGCCGCTCGGGAGGCGGCGCTCACAGTACGTTGGTGCGTCGGTTCTGGGGCGGGGTGGTTTCAAGAGAAACCCCAAAAAGACGGAGAGATCGCTTAGCGCGATCTCTCCGCCTTCCTGCTGCAACAGGTTCCGTTACGGAATAGCGATTCGCATCTGGTAGGTTCCTGTGACGGTGTCGCGATAGCCTCGGACAGAGAAGGCGTAGACCTGCCCAGCCACCAGGTCGTGCTCAATTCGACAGTTCATGGCGTCGCCGCTGTCGTCATTGCTCGCCAGCTCGTTGGCGTCGGCGTCGAGGAGGCGGCAGGTCGTGTCGAGCGCGCCGGTTGTTTCGAGTCGGTAGGGACCGTTTCGGGTCGCTCGGAAGCGGACCACATCGACGTCGCCGCCCTCTTCAAAGTTGCCAGCGACTTCGGTGTTATCGCTCACGAAATTCGCCGCAGCGACGTCGTTCCCGTGGTCGTCTTCGGCTTGCTCAGGCGGCGTTGCGACCAGGGCGTAGGTGCCGTCCATGCGGAGTCGACCCTGCACGACCTGGATGTAGTAGATCCGGCCGCCTTCGAGGCTTCGCTGGATCTGGCAGTTGAGCAGCGGGCCGCTGTTGTCGTCACGGGTCAGGCGATTACCGTCTGCGTCGTAGAGCGAGCAGACCGTGTCGACGAAGCCGATGGTGGCGAACATGTACATACCATCACCGGGCGCCAGGAAGGCGAACCAGTCTTGGTCGTTCTCTTTGTCGAAGGCGCCGCTGTTCGGGACGATCGGGAGGAGCAGGCTCGCACCTTCGATCGAGTCTGCGTGGTCGTCGCCGTCTTGGTTGCCGCCCGGGTTGTTCGGGTCAGCGATCACGGGGGTGTCCGGAGCCGTAATCACCAAGGTGTACTCGCCTTCGCCGGTCGGGCGGAAGTGACGCACGTTGATGAGGACGGTCGCGGGGGCTTCGAGTTCTTGAGCGATTCGGCAGTTCGTGTCCTCACCGCCGTCGTCGTTCGAGGCGATCTCATTGCCGTCTGCGTCGCTCAAGGTGCAGTGCGTGTCGGTGGTGCCTTCGGTGTGGATAGTCCACTCGCCGTTGCGGTTGATGCGCAGGCTGAAGGTGTCGTTGTCACCACGGGTCAAGGTCCCGCCAAAGGATCCGCCGTTGCCCACGTCCGTTGCGCTCTCAGCGTCGTTGCCGTGATCGTCAGCTGGGGCTTCCGTGACGCTGAAGTTGACCCAGCGGCTCGGGGTGTCGGACTCTTGGTCCAGCGCACGGACTTGGTAGCGTCCGGTGGCTTGGTCGACGGGGACGTCCACGTTGACCGCCACCACGCCGTCGGCGTCTGCCGTGGTCGGCTCCACCTCGAGCGTCGCCATACCGCTGATCTCGATCATGACAGCGCCGTTCGGGCTAAAGCCGCTGCCGCCGATGGTCAGGACGTCGCCAGCTCGCACTTCACCCGGACGTGCTGCGATCTCAGGGTCGACCACGGGGGCATCCAGCGCGTCGATGTGCAGCTGAAAGCCACCCTGTGCGCGGTTGCGGAAGCTGGTGACACGCACCAGGTAGCTACGGCCTTCGACGAGCTCAGCTTCGATGCGGCAGTTCAGGCCTTCGCCGCTGTCGTCATCCTCTTCCATCGCCTGGGTCCGAGCGCCGTCAAAGAGCGCACATTCGGTGTCGACGCTGCCGCTTGTGTAGACGGCGTAGCGGTAGGCGTCGCCCGCAACGAAACGGTACCAGGCTGCCGCCTTTTGCTCGGTTAACTCACCGGGCGTCGCCGAGTCCGCGTCGACGGCGATTGCGTCGTCTCGGGTGGCGCCCGTCGGATCAGCCGGTTGGGGATCGGGGGTGTTGTTCCCCGGCTCCGGGTCGGTGTCGTCCGGTGTAACGGGCGTGGTGTCGTCCGCAGGATTACGGGGTGCGTCAGCGCGCCAGCGATCTGCTTGGTTTCCGTCCACGACACCGTCCGAACCGCAAGCGGCGGTCAGGAGCAGCGTAGCCAGGGCACCAAGATGGAGTAACTTGTGATTCATGATGATCTCCTCAATCTCGAAATCCAAAGGCAGAGTTGCCTGTTGCAATCGGTGTTCGGTGAGACCGATCCGGTGTTGCGGCCATCAAACTGTTGCTCGGACAGATGACGGATGAACACGACTTGACGTATGCCTAAGGGGCCACCCAACCGGGCGGCACACGGGAGTTAGCTGATGCAGACGGTGCGCTTGCTGATGGTGTCGCTTGCCATGGTGGGATGTCCGGCGTCTGAAAAATCGCCAACCCCTGATGACCTGCGCGCCGACACGCGCCGAGGAGCGATCCTACACCCTGGCTCATTACCCTACAGTCCAGCGCTCGTGACGCGCCTGCGCGAGGCGTTTCGTGCGCACGGGGCGGCGTACGCGCCACGCACCAAACATCTCAGGAGCGACGGTCAGCCCAAGTACATCAACCGGCTGATCCTCTCAACGAGCCCTTATCTGCTGCAGCACGCCCACAACCCGGTGGACTGGCGCCCGTGGGGGGAAGACGCGCTCGCCGAAGCGCGGCGGCTCAACCGACCCATCTTGATCAGCGTCGGCTACTCAACCTGTCACTGGTGCCATGTGATGGAGGAAGAGAGCTTTGAGTCCGAGGCGATCGCAAAGCTGATCAACGAGCTCTACATCCCGATCAAAATCGACCGTGAGGAGCGCCCCGATCTAGACAGCGTGTACATGGCGGCTGTGTACAAGCTGAACCGCCGCGGCGGCTGGCCGATGACCGTTTGGGCGGACCCGGACGGGCTGCCTTTTTTCGCCGGAACCTACTTTCCCCCAGACGGCGTGCGCGGCGTGACGCGCGGGTTTCAGACCTTGCTCAAGACCCTCGCAAGCCGCTGGGATAAGGAGCCTCGTGCGTTGCGCCATCAGGCTCAGCGCCTCGCCGACGCGATCGCACAAGACCTCAAGCCGGTCCCTTCGGGCGTAGAGGTCAGCGTGCGCAGCATCGACGACGTCGTCAGCTGGGCGATGAGGCGCTACGACGAGCGCTGGGGTGGGCTCCTCGGTCAGCCCAAATTCCCCTCGTCCTTTCCCGTGCAGCTGTTGCTGCGCAGCGCCCGCAGGAGCGGTGATCCGGCGGCCTTGGATGCTGCGGTGCGGACGCTCGAGAAGATCCAGAACGGTGGGATCCACGACCAGCTCGGCGGGGGCTTTCATCGCTACAGTGTCGATGAACGCTGGCTGATCCCTCATTTTGAGAAGATGCTCTACGATAACGCGCTCTTGGTTCAAGATTTCCTCGCCGCTTATCAGGTGACCGGCCGCCAGGATTTCGCCAACACGGTGCGCTTTACGCTGGATTATGTGCTGCGCGAGATGACGCGTTCAGACGGGGCGTTCTACTCGGCGACGGACGCAGACTCCGACGGCGAGGAGGGCACCTTTTTCCTCTGGGATCTCGACCAGATCAGGTCGCTGTTACCCAAAGAGGTGGCGCGTTCGGTGATCGCTTATTGGGGCGTCACCCGAGCCGGTAATTTTGAGGGGCGCAACATCCTCTGGGTCCGCCATCCGCAGGAGGTCGTGGCGCGTGAGCTCAAGCTCAGCGTCGACGAGTTGAAGCGCCACCTGAGCCACGCTCGAACCATCCTCTATGCGGCGCGCGCCAAGCGGGTCGCGCCGGGTCTGGACGATAAGGTGATGGTGGACTGGAATGGGCTGATGATCGGCGCGCTCGCCCGGGCGAGCTGGGTCTTAGGCGAGCCGAGGTACCTTGCGGCTGCAGCCCGCGCAGCCGATTTCCACCTCGCCACGATGCGCACCGCAGACGGGCGCCTTCATCACTCGACCCATAACGGCCGAAAGCAGGCGCAGAGCTTCCTCGCCGATTACGCCTTTTTGATCCACGGGTTAATCGAGCTGGTTCAGGCGGACGGTGACCCGCGGTGGTTGACGGCGGCGCGCGCTTTGCAGGCGATCCAAGACGACGATTTTGGTGATGACGTTCGCGGCGCTTGGTATCGCACGTCTGATCACCAAAAGGCTCATATTGTACGAGAAAAACCAGATGATGACGGCGCCATCCCGACCGGCAATTCCTACGGACTGCACAACCTCCTTCGGCTGGCGACGCTGACAGGGGATGCCCGGTATGCAGCGGCGGCGCAGCGCGCATTTGTTGGGCTCGCCGATGGGATGCGGCGCGGCGCGATGACCGGCGCGCTCGCAGCGCTTGAGCGAGCCGATGATCAGGCGCTCGAGCTCGTCGTCGTTCACCCCGACGCCGGAGCGACTAGCGATTTGTTTTCGGTGGTCCGCTCAACCTATGCCCCCAACGCAATGGTTTTTGAGTTATCCGAGCGCAGGGCTCGAGCGCTGGCGGCCGAGGTTCCATGGCTTGAGGGGAAGACGGCGCTCGAGGGGCGCTCGACCGCCTTCGTCTGCATGCGCGGCGTGTGCAAGCGGCCGTGCAGCACGGCGCAGGGCTTGAGAGACCAGATACCCCCTGTTTTAGCGCTCGGGAAACCCCGCCCCTGACTCAACCTACGGTTGACCCCGTGTAGACCCTCTGTCAAAGACCGGCGTCTTTCTGAGGGGGTGTGCCCTGTGCGTGATGAAACACAGACCATCGACGATCTCGCCGGCGAGGAGAAGCTGATCGCCCACCGGCGCGCCAAGTTGGATGAGCTTCGCGCCGAAGGAGAGGCTTATCCCAACGACTGGACGTGCAGCGCATCGCTCGGGGAAATCCACGAGAAGTATGGGGATCTACCCGAAGACGCAAACGAGCCGAAGGCCGGTGAGACGCAGACCATCGCTGGGCGCGTGATGGCGATCAGGCGGTTCGGTAAAGCGGCGTTCATCAAGCTGCGGGGCCGCGACGGCGATCTGCAGGTGTTTCTGCGAAAGAACGCCACCGATGAGGCCTCGTGGGCTGCCTTCGGCCGCTTGGATCGCGGCGATCACGTAGGCGTGCGCGGGGCACCTTTTCGCACCAAGACCGGGGAGCTGACACTCTCGGTCGAGGTGCTTCGGTTGCTCGTTAAGTCGCTGCGTCCCCTGCCCGAGAAGTGGGCGGGCTTGACCGACTCCGAGCTGCGCTTTCGGCAGCGCTACGTCGATCTGATCGTCAACCCCAGCGTCAAGGATACCTTCGTGGCGCGTGCCAAGGTGCTCCGCTACATTCGGAACTACTTTGATGATCACGGCTACATCGAGGTCGAGACGCCCAGCCTGCACGACGTCGCAGGCGGCGCCGCAGCGCGTCCATTCCTGACGCATCACAACACCCTCGAGATGGACCTCAAGCTGCGGATCGCCACGGAGCTGCACCTCAAGCGGCTGGTCGTCGGCGGGATGGAGCGGGTCTATGAGATGGGGAAGAACTTCCGCAACGAGGGCATCTCGGTCCGGCATAACCCTGAGTTCACCTCGATCGAGTTCTATCAAGCCTACGCCACCGTGGAGGACATGATCGATCACACCGAGCAGCTGCTCAACGGGCTCTGCCGCTCCTTGCATGACGGAGCCGAGGTCGTGAGGTATCACCCCTCTGCGAGCGACGAGGTGCTCAGCATCGATTTTAGCCTGCCTTTCCGCCGGCTCACGGTCCTCGATGGTCTTATCGAGTACGCTGGCGTCCCGGCGGATCGGGTGGAGGATCGCGAGTTTTTGATCGAGCTGGCGCGCACGAAGCACCGGATCGAGCTGCGTGAGGACACGCTCCTCGGCAAGGTGCAGATGGAGCTCTTTGACCACTGCGCTGAGCCGTACCTGGTCAACCCCACCTTCGTGACGGATTATCCAACCGATGTGTCACCGCTCGCACGGCGCAAGGATGGCGCCCCGAACTACACGGATCGCTTCGAGTTGATCTGCGCACGCATGGAGCTCGCGAACGCCTTCTCCGAGCTCAACGACCCCGATGATCAGCGTGCGCGTTTTGAGGCGCAGCTCGGCGAGCGAGCCAAAGGCGATGACGAGGCGCATGAGCTCGACGAGGACTTCATCCGATCGCTCGAGTTCGGCATGCCGCCGACCGCGGGGGAGGGGATCGGCATCGACCGGTTGGTCATGCTCATGACCGACAACAGCTCGATCCGTGAGGTGATCCTCTTTCCGCAGCTGCGACGGCAGAGCTAGCGGGGCTCTTGATGATCCGCTCTGTGCTCACCGGCGCCTTACTCGGCGCCGCCAACCTAGGGCTCGCCAAGGCGGGGTTGGTTGCGGTCGATCAAAGCGGACAGTTCTATGGCGACGGCTTGGCAGCCGTGGCGGCGACGAGCTTAATGCTGCTGGGCGCGCTCAGCGGGGTGGCGCTTCACCTCGGGAGCAGCCGCATGCGAAGCGCCGTCGTGAGCTTGGTGGTGGCGCTGTCGCTGTGGGTGGCGGGCGCGCTGTGGATGCGCTCCTCGGTCTCTCCGGCAGCCTTCGAGCTGGTCGGCGGTCCCTATGGCGTGGTGGCGATCGTGTTGGGCTTGCTCGTCTGGACGATCGCCGCAGTCAGTCTGGCGAGCGCAGCGCATTTGCTGCGACCGGGTGGTGGACCTTGGGGTTGGAGCCTGGCCTTGGCGCGTCGGTTCCTGACCTCTAAGCGTCGTGAGGCGACGGTCAGCGTGATCACCCTGATCTCGGTGGTTGGGGTCGCGATGGGGGTCTCGGCGATGATCGTCGTGATGTCGGTCATGAGCGGCTTTGCGAGCGACCTCAAAAGCAAGATTCTCGGCGCCAACCCGCACCTGATCGTGTTTCGCTATGGTCACGACTTCACGGACTATGAGCCGCTGTCGGAGCAGCTCAAGACGGTTGAGGGGGTCGAGTCGGTTGTCCCGTTTTTGTACTCAGAGGTGATGGTCACCTCGCCCTCAAACCTCTCTGGCGCTGTTTTGCGCGGCGTTCGGCCGAACGACCTTCCGGTCATGGGTAAGCTCACAGAGAGCTTGCGCAGCGGAGACCTCGGTTTTCTCGATAAGCCGGAGGCGATCCCCGACCCGATGGACCGGTACCGCAAAATGCTCGCCGACCTGCGGGCTGAGGAGGAGGGCGTCGACGCAACACCTGACGCCGGACCCGCTGAGGTCAACGCGGCGGATGACGACTTCCTCGATGTCGATGAGCCGACGGCACAGCCGGGCGAGAAGGTAGGCGCAGCGTCGCCCGGGATCGTGATCGGCAGCGAGATGGCGAAGGCGCTGCACGCTGAGATCGGGACCGTAGTTCAGGTGGTGAACCCGCTCGGTGAGCTCGGCCCCACCGGTCCGATCCCCAAGGCGCGCTCGTTCAAGGTCGCAGCGGTCTTTCATACGGGGTTTTATGAGTACGACGCCAAGTTCGCCTACGTGGCGCTCGAGGAGGCGCAGAGCTTCCTCGATGCCCCGGGGCGGATCACCGGGCTCGAGCTGCGTGTTGATGAGGTGGAGCAGGTGGCTCAGATCCGCAAGCAGGTCATGAGTCAGCTCTTCGACGGAGCCTACTACACGCGCGACTGGATGGACGCCAACCGGCCACTGTTTCAGGCGCTACGCCTCGAGAAAATCGTGATGTTTCTGATCCTGTGCGCCGTGGTTTTGGTGGCGAGCCTGAACATCATCACCGCCTTGGTCATGGTGGTTCTCGAGCGAGGCAAAGAGATCGCCATCCTCAAGAGTGTGGGCGCAACCGATCGCGGCATCATGCGCGTCTTTGTGAGCTACGGGGTTGCTGTCGGTTTATCCGGTACGCTCGCGGGTTCGGCGCTTGGGTTGGGTGTCTGCGGCCTCATCAAGGTGTTTGGCGTCAACTTGGACGCCACCGTCTATTACATCGATCGTCTGCCGGTGGAGCTGCGCATGGGCGAGGTGGGTGTGGTCGTCATCGCTGCGCTGGTGCTCTGCTTCCTGGCTGCGCTATATCCTGCCTGGCACGCCAGCCGGCTGCGTCCCGTTGAGGGGATCCGCTATGACTGAGCCCTTGCTGGAGTGCGTGGCTCTGTCGCGTGCCTTTGAGATGGAGGGGAGCCGGATCGAGGTCCTCGACCAGGTCAACTTTGCGCTCGCTGCTGGGGAGATGGTGTCGCTCACCGGCGCGTCCGGGGCGGGTAAGTCGACGCTGTTGCACCTGTTGGGCACGCTGGATCTGCCGGACGCCGGTCAGCTTCGCTTTGAAGGACGCGAGCTGACGGGCTTGGACTCTGACGCGCTGGCGGCGCACCGCAACGCCCACGTCGGCTTCGTCTACCAGTTTCATCACCTCGTCTCCGAGCTCAGCGCCGTGGAGAACGTGGCGCTGCCCGCGCGCATCGCTGGGCTGAGCGTGGCCGACAGCGAAGGCCGTGCGCAGGAGCTGCTCGATCGGGTTGGGCTCGCGGCGCGCCAGCAGCACCGACCGGGCGAACTCAGCGGCGGTGAGAAGCAGCGCGTGGCGCTGGCGCGTGCCCTGATCATGCGCCCGCGCCTGCTCCTCGCCGACGAGCCCACCGGTAACCTTGATGAGGCGAACGCCGCCGAGATCCATGAGCTTCTGCTTGCCTTGAACGAGGAGATGGGGTTGACCACCGTCGTGGCGACGCACCACTCGAGCCTGGCGCAGCGGATGGGGCGCCAGATCCACCTCGCTGGGGGCGCGCTGTCCGATGTTGGAGCGGATCATCCCTGATGCCTAAAGCTTCGTTCCTCCTCACGCTCCTGCTGGCTGCGCCCGCTCTGGCGCAGATGATCACCGAGATCCGTGTGGAGGGGCTGCTGCGCGTCGAGCGCGAGGCGGTGCTTGGGACGATGAAGTCGAAGGTCGGCGATGCGTTCTCGGCGACGCGGCTCTCCGCCGACCTGCGCGCCCTGTGGGACTTAGAGCGGTTTGACGACCTGCGCGTCTTTCGCGTGCTCGAGGGCGACAACTTGGTCCTCTTGGTCAAGGTGGTCGAGCGTCCGTCAGTGCGTGAGATCAAGCACGAAGGGCTCGAGGGCGTTGATCGCGAAGAGATCGACGCCGCTCTTGAGGTGCAAGCGGGTTACCCGATCGATGAGGCGGCGCTGCGGCGGAGCCTGGTGAAGGTTAAGAAGCTGCTGTCAGACCAGGGTTATTACCTCGGCGAGGTCACCTATCGAGTCACCGAAGCACCCGACGCTCGGGTGGATGTCACCTTCGTTTACAGCCTCGGCGCAAAGGTGTTGGTTCGCAGCCTGCGCTTGGTCGGAAACGATCAGGTCGCTGAGTCTGAGATCAAACCGCGTCTGCAGACGCAAGAGCGCACGTGGATGCACTTCATCACCGACGATGGCTTGTTCGACGAAGAGAAGCTGAACATCGACCGTCAGCTCGTCGAGTTGGTGTATCGCGACAAAGGGTACCTCGACATCAAGGTTGGACAGCCCGTGGTGACGATGGATCCAGACCTCCGGGGGCTGCGCATCACCATCCCGATCCAAGAAGGGCCGCAATACACCCTGGGGGCGCTCGGGTTTGCGGGTGAGCTGATCCGGCCGGCTCAGCGTCTTCGGCGCTTTGTCTCGCTCAAGGTAGGTGAGCCCTTTAGCGCCGGGTCATTGCAGCGCTCGATCGACGCGCTGACGCGCATCTACAAGGACGCCGGCTACGCCTTCGCAAACGTCGGAACCAAGGCTCGGCAGGACCGTGCTCAGCGGAGCGTCAAGCTCGACTTTTTGTTGCAGCGCGGCCCACGGGTCACGGTGGAACGCATCATCATCCGTGGGAACTACAAGACCCGGGATAAAGTGATCCGCCGTGAGCTCAAGATCGGCGAGGGCGACCTCTACTCCATGTCGAAGATCCAAGCCTCGAAGTTGCGCGTGCAGGCGACCGGGTTCTTTGAGCAGCAAGATGGAGTGCAGATCACCGAGCAACCGGGCACCAGCCCCGACCGCATCGTGTTGCTGGTCGAGGTGAAAGAGCGGAGCACGGGCTCGGTTAACGCTAATTTTGGCTTCTCGAGCGCTGAGAACTTCCTGGCGATGGCGTCGGTGACGCAGGATAACTTCTTAGGTCACGGGACGCGTATGGCGCTCCAGGCGCAGTACTCGTCGTTACGTGAGGTCTTTAGTTTCAGCTACCATGAGCCGCGGCTGTTCGACTCACGCTGGTCGCTGGCGACGAGCCTCTATGACAACGAGACCGACTACTACAACTTTATCCGCACGGCGACGGGTGCTAGCCTGACGGGTGGTTATCTCTTTGGTGATTACCTTCACCTCAGCCTCGGCTGGATGGGGGAGACGGTCGCGATTAGCGAAGACCGGCTCCGGTTTCCGCTGCCCGGAGTCATCCCTGGTCAGCGTCGCCTGACCTCGGCGCTGCGGCTGCGCGCAACCTGGGACAGCCGCAACGACCGCATGTATCCGAGCAAGGGCATGTACCACTCGATCGGGTTGGACCGAGCGGACCCGCTGATCGGCTCGGAGAACGAGTTTTGGCGGTTTGACGCCACCTTGCGCGGCTACGTCCCGCTGCCGCTTGCGGCGGTCTTTAAGACGAGCGTGAAGGTCGGCTACTTGGGCTCCAAGCAGAGCATGCCCCAGGAGAACTACTTCTCGGGCGGGATCTACAGCCTGCGCGGGTATCGGCTGCGCTCGGTCGGACCGTCGGCGAGAGTCCCGTTCGGGTTCTCGCCCGACAGCCCGATGAGCGATCAGGTGCTAGGGGGCAACAAGCAGATCATTGCGAACTTCGAGCTCGAGGTGCCGATCTTCCCGGCCGCACGGGTGACGGGGGTTGCGTTCTACGACACCGGCAACGTCTGGGCTCGTCAGGAGCCTTATCTGCAGGGCGCAGAGGCGGGGTATCCCTACGGTTTGTTGCATTCGGTCGGCTACGGGATTCGGTGGCAGAGCCCGATGGGGCCGCTTCGGCTCGAGGTCGGCTATCCGCTCACGCCGCGCCCGGGCGATGAACCCTCGGCGCTCGAGTTTACGATCGGCTCGGCCTTCTAATGAGCGCGCTGCTGGTCAGCGTCGGTGAGGCGAGCGGCGATCGCCAAGCCGCCGCTGTCGTGCGCTCGCTCGAAGGTCAGCCAGAGGTCCTCGGTAAGATCGGTCCGGAGCTGCTCGACGCCGGCGCCCATGAGGTGGTCGGTCTGGAGGGGCACTTTGGTCTGGCGCAGCCCGTTGCGATGTGGCGTGAGCTTCGGCGCAGCCAGCGCGCGCTGCTCGACGCAGCCGAGCGTCGCGGCGTTCAGCGCGCGCTGTTGGTGGACTACTCGGGTTTTCATCTGCCGCTTGGGCGCGCGCTTCGGCGGCGCGGGGTCCACGTCGTTGGGTTCATTCCACCCAAGCTCTGGGCTTGGGGGGGGTGGCGCTTCGCGAAGGCGAGAGCTGCCTACGACGAGCTCTACACGATCCTGCCCTTTGAGGCGGACTGGTGGTCAGAGCGCGGCGTCGCAGCAGCCTATTGCGGCAACCCGATCGCCGAACAGACCCCGGCGCTTGAGACCGACGCGGGTGGCCCGGTGGCGCTGGTGCCGGGTTCACGACCGGGCGAGTTGGCTTATGTCGGACCGCTCCTCGCAGCCACGGCGCAACGGCTCTTGGTCGGAGACCCGACCTTGAGGTTTCGGGTGCCGGTGGCGCCCACCTTAGAGCGCACGGCGGTGGAGGCGACCTTTGCGGGGTTACCGGTCGACTACACCGAGTCGATGAGCGCCGCCGCAGGGGGCGCCAGCGCAGCGGTCGTATGCAACGGCACCGCCGCCTTGGAGGTGGCGCTGGTCGGCACGCCTCATGTGATCACGTACAAGACCAGCCCGCTTCACTGGCGGATCGGGAATTGGTTGGTCAACCTGGAGCAGACGGCGCCGAGTAACCTCACCTTGGTGCGCACGGGCGACGTCGAGCCGGTCTGGGAAGAGATCTTTCAAAGCGATGCGACGCCCGACGCGCTGGCTTCGCGGGTGACGCAGCTCCGCAGCGATCCCTCCTTACGACAGCAGCAGCTCGGTGGCTCGGCAACGCTTCGCCGCCTCCTTGGAGCAGGCGTCGGCGTCTCGGCGGTGGCGAAAGCTTGGCAAGGATGATGGGCTGGGATGTCTCACTGACGCGCGCCTTGGCGGGCCCATTCGCTGACTGGGCTGAATGGGTGACGCATCTGGGCGAGCCTCTGGTCGCCTTGCCCTTGTTGGTCGGCGGTTTGGTGTCGCTGCGCGGCGTCGCCGGGTTGCGCCGGCTGACGCGACCGGTCCTGCTCGGTGGGCTGGTGTTGCTGGCGCTTGTTCAAGGGATGAAGCGAAGCATCGACCGCCCACGGCCGGCGGCTGTGCTCAGCGAGCTCCGTGGGCTGCCCGGCGGACACCTCAGAGCGCATGCGTTCCCGTCAGGTCATTCTGCATTCGGCGCCTACGTCGCTGGAGTACTCGCTATGGCGGCGACCAGCGCCTTGTTGAGCGCGGCGGTGGTCGGGGTGGGGCTTGCGGTCGCGTGGAGCCGGGTGGCGATCGGCGCGCACTGGTTTGGTGACGTCGTCGTGGGCTTAGCGCTTGGGTTTCTCCTCGCCTTTCTGGCCCTGCGAAGGCATCGAGGGGTGCTGCAGGACGGCAGCGATGAGGTGAGTCGATGACGCGCGCGCTGGTCTGCATGCCGACATACAACGAACGCGAGAACATCCGCGAGATCATCCCCGCTGTCCTGGCTGCTGCGCCGCTTGATCTCTTGATCATCGATGACAACTCGCCGGACGGCACCGGGAAAATCGTGCAAGAGATCGCAGCGTGTGAACCGCGCGTGCATCTGCTGACACGGCAAGCCAAAGAGGGCTTGGGGCCGGCTTACGTGGCGGGTTTTCGGTGGGCGCTGGCGCGTGACTACGAGCGCATCATCGAGATGGACGCCGACTTCTCGCACCAGCCGCCTTATCTCGTGGATATGTTGCGCACCCTTGAGACCCATGATGTGGCGGTGGGCTCGCGCTGGATCGCAGGGGGGGGCGTTGAAAATTGGGGCATCCACCGACGGATCATCAGCCGGGGTGGGTCGCTGTACTCGCGGCTGGTTTTGGGGGTGACGATCCGGGATCTAACCGCTGGGTTTGTCGGTTGGCGCCGCCACGTGCTCGAGCGCCTCGATCTCGACTCCGTCGCTGCCAAGGGGTACGTCTTTCAGGTTGAGATGAAGTACCGAGCGCTGCTCGCTGGCTTCTCGGTCAAAGAGTTCCCCATCATTTTCCCGGATCGAGTCGCTGGCACCTCGAAGATGAGCGGCAAGATCGTGCTGGAAGCGATGGCGTCGGTGGCGGGGCTGCCTCGCCGAGTCAGCCGAGGCAGTTAGACGTGTACAAGCGGTTGCTCGGTTTGGTCCGACCCTACTGGCGCTGGATCCCGCTTGGGCTCGTCGCCATGGTCGTGCTGGCGGCGACGACCGCCGCCTACGCATTCCTTATCGGCCCGGGGATTAGCCACATCGTGACCGGCGGTGAGCGGGGCTTTGTAACCGTCACCAAGCATTTCCCGTTTTTAGCCGAGGTCTTTGGGACGGGACAGGGTGACCTGAGCTACATCGGCTGGATTTTGATCGGTGTGGTCATCATTAAGGGGATCGCCTACGGCACGCAGTTCTTTGTGATTCGCTGGGTCGGCGCACATGTCGTCGTCGACCTACGCAACGCCCTGTTTGAGCGAACCCTCGCTCAAGATATGGGCTTCTTTGATGGGCGCCAGCAGGGTGAGCTGGTCAGCCGGTTTACGACCGATGTGCAGCAGATCGAAATAGCGGTCGTCGACGCCATGGCGTCGCTCCTGCGCAGCTCGTTCGTGGTCTCTGCGCTGGTGGTGCAGTGCTTCCTGCTCGACCCGGTTTTGGCGTTGGCAGCCTTTGTCGCTGTCCCGGCAGCGGCTGTGCCCATCTACTGGTTCCTCAAGGTGATCCGGCGAATCGCTCGCGAATATTTGGAGTCGCTGGGTCAAGTCACGGCGCGGATCACGCAGGCGATCGGCGCCATCCAGCTGATCAAGGCGAGCGCGACCGAAGGGGAGGAGCGCGTCGTCGTCGACCGAGAGCATGAGCGCTTTTTGTCGATCATGCTGCGCTCGATTGCGGCGCGTGGAGCGTACTCACCGTTTGTCGAGTTTTGCGGCGTGATTGGGCTTGCGCTGGTGCTTTGGTATGCAACGGATCGGATGGCGCTGCCGGCGGATCACGCAAACTATCTCGAGCCCGAGTTTTTCGTCTCGTTCTTCCTGACCTTGGTCCTGATTTACGGCCCAGTGAAAGAGATCGGGAGGGTGTCGAGCCTGATGGCGACTGGGCTCGGCGCTGCGGAGCGACTGTTTGAAATCTTGGACCATCAGCCTGAGATCGAGAACGAAGAGCACGCGCCGGTCGTGTCGGGCCTCACCGATCAGATCCGGTTTCGTGACGTACACTTTGCTTATCCCGGCGAACACAGCGAGGTGCCGGTCCTTCAGGGGGTCGACTTTACGCTTGAGCGCGCCCAAACGATCGCCTTGGTGGGACCATCAGGGTCAGGTAAGAGCACGGTCTTGAACCTGATCCCGCGGTTCTACGACGTCACGTCGGGCGCCATCGAGTTTGACGGCGCAGACCTTCGGGCGCTCGATCAGTTCAGCCTGCGAAGGCAGATGGCGATCGTGAGTCAGGACGTCGTGTTGTTCCACGAGAGCATCCGCTACAACATCGCATACGGCTGCGGAGCGGTCACCGACGAGGCGGTCGAGGAAGCGGCGCGCGCCGCCCAGGCTTGGGATTTTATCGCCGAGTTCCCGCAAGGGCTCGACACGGTCGTCGGCGACCGGGGGGTGCGCCTATCGGGGGGGCAGCGGCAGCGAATTGCGATCGCTCGAGCGCTGCTACGCGACGCCCCCATTTTGCTGCTCGATGAGGCGACCTCGGCGCTGGATTCGGAGAGTGAGCGGTTGGTGCAAGCGGCGCTGGATCGGCTCATGCAAGGGCGGACCGTCCTCGTGGTGGCGCATCGCCTGAGCACGGTCCGTCATGCTGACCAGATCCTGGTCGTGCGCGAAGGGCGGATCACCGATCGCGGAACGCATCAAGAGCTGATGGCTCAGGGTGGCTATTACGCCAACCAGGTGGCGCTCGAGTAGTCGCTTATCGGACCATGAAGTTGCGCTGAGCGAAACCGAACGCAGCGCCGCCGCCCGTGTAGATCTCCAGACGAACACGCCCGGGGAGGAGGTCTTTGGCCTCGAGCGCCGGGAGCGCTTCGTTGCTGATGCCCGTCTGCCCGGCGACCTGGGAGCCTTGGTCGGTGGTGTGCCACAGATACACGGCCGACCGCGAGTTGCGCACCGGCCAGCCTGACGTGCCGCCACATTCGCCATTGGTCCCGGGGGAGAGCAAGACCCAGCCGCCTCGGCTGTCCTCGATGTAGACCTCGTGACCCCATCCACCTCCGGCTTGATAGTTCCCGCCATCATCGTCCGCGGTCAGCGCCACCATCCGGGTGTCTCGGTGGAGCTCGCTCAGCCGAGACCGCAGGGCGCGCATCTGAGCCGGCGTGTAGGGTGCGTCGGTGCTGGGCTGGTCATAGTTGAGCGCCACCTCGTGTCGGTGCGTACGGTTCGGGCTGGAGTCAGCGATTACGCGATTTTCGCTGGTGCTAAAGTAGGACCCGGCGTTGTCGCCACACTTTCTCCACGGGTTGGTGCGCGAGTACTCGGCGACGACGACACCGTCTGCGTCGCTCAGGCGGAGGACCACCCAGCCACCGTCCTGACCCATCTCACAGTCGACGTTGAAGGCAGCGACCCCTCCATCGCCGTCTGGATCAATCCAGTAGCGCCCGCTCGGCGCTTGGGGCTGATCCGCCAAGATGGCGCGGCAGTCGAGCCCGGGGCGCGCCGCCGTCGACCCGAGCGGGGGACGCGTGCAGTCGTTGAGGCAGCCATCATCGCCGCTGTTGTTGCCGTCATCGCAGGCTTCACCGTTGTTGACGACGCCGTCGCCGCAACGCGCTGCGCGGCAGCCGTTCGAGCACGCGTCGAGGTCATCTTGGTTTCCATCATCGCATTCCTCAAAGCCTTGAAAGCGGATGCCGTCGCCGCAGCGCGCCGTGCGGCACGCGTTGGTGCAGGCGTCGCCGTCGGTTAAGTTGCCATCATCGCAGGCTTCGAAACCTTGTGCGCCCTCCTCGAGGTCGCGTCGGACCAGCCCATCGCCGCAGCGCGCCAGCGCGCAAGCCGGCGTGCACGCATCGAGCGGGTCGAGGTTTCCGTCGTCGCAGGCTTCAACGCCTTCATGCACGAAGCCATCGCCGCAGCGCGGCACCTCGCAGGTGGTCAGGCAGTCGTCGGTCTCGACGTCGTTTCCGTCGTCGCAGTCTTCGAAGCCGGCGTACAGGTAGCCGTCGCCGCAGCGAGCCGCTTGGCAGCTGTTCGTGCACGCGTCGGTGTTGTCTACGTTGGCGTCGTCACAGGCTTCGTACGCAGGGTCGAGCACGTCGAGCCCTTGGCGCGTGATGCCGTCGCCGCAGCGGGCGCTCTGGCATCGGTTCGTGCAAGCGTCTTCGTTGCGCGCGTTGCCATCATCGCAGGCCTCGACGCCGAGCTGAATGTGCCCGTCGCCGCAGGTCGCCTGCGCGCAGGTGTCGAGGCATTCGTCGCCGTTATCTTGGTTGCCGTCGTCGCAGGCCTCGCCTTGCTGCAGCAGCCCATCACCGCAGCTCGTCGGTCGGCAGGCGTGGCAGTCATCGGTGGGGTCTTGGTTCCCATCATCGCAGCCCTCGCCTGGACCAACGATGCCGTCGCCGCAGCGAGCCTCCGTGCAGTCGCTCAGGCAGAGGTCATCGTCCGCTTCGTTGCCGTCATCGCAAGCCTCAAAGCCCGTCTCACTCGGGAGCCGATCGGTGCGCAGGATCCCGTCACCGCAGAACGCCTGTTGGCAGCCGTTGGTGCACGCGTTGCTGTCGACCTCATCGCCGTCGTCACAGGCTTCAAAGTCAGGGTCATCGGGCTCGACATCGGCACGCGTGACGCCGTCACCGCAGCGAGCGACCGTGCAGTCGTTTCGGCAAGCGTCCGTATCGATCGTGTTGCCGTCATCGCAGGCTTCTTCAAACTCGGCGTCGATGCGCCGGATGGCGTCACCGCAGGCTGCCTCGACGCAGGCTGACGTGCACGCGTCGTTGTTCTCGGTGTTGCCGTCATCACAAGCCTCGCTGCCTTCGACGAGCCCGTTGCCACAGACCGTCCCGACGTTCCTCACGACCACCTGCTCACCGCAGCTGGCGAGCAACAGGGTGAACCCCAAGTACTGAGCACGCATAACGCCTCCCGGTGCGGGGTATAGCCTAAAAGGCGCAGCGGCTCGAATTTCGACCGCTGCCCGCGTCGCGTCGTCGGTCCGGCTGAGCCCGACGGGGTGCTTGATCTCAAGGCAGCCTGGGCGCCCTAGGCGTGCAACCCAGCCGCCTGAGCCTGGCGGCGCGCCGAAGCGGCCCCGTCGGCGAAAAATTAGGGCTCGAGATGGATAAACACTCCACGGAAGGCAGCCGAGGTGCTAGCGGCTGTAAGCCGCTGGAAATCGGGAGTGCTATGCTGTTTCGCTTGGGATTGATACTGTGCGGCGTGTCCGCCTTGGCTTGCAGCGGCTCGACCTTGAGCCCGAGCGTCCAATCGACGGATTCCTTGGTCATCGGCATGGATCAAGAGCCCGACAGCCTCTGGCCGGTGCTCAGCTCGATGATGGCAGGTTCGGAGATTAAGACCCACGTCGGTGTGAACGCCACCACCGGTATGACCATCATCGATGATGAGTGGATCGTCCGCCCAAACGTCGCCGGTTTTCGGCCGGCGCCCGGCGCCGAGTTCGTCATCCCTAGCCTGAAGAACGGTGGCATGGAGGATCTGTGCGCAGCCTTCCCACCCGAGGCGGAAGGGAAGCGCTGCGGTAAGCCCATGCGCGATATGAAGGGCAAGCCAGTCAAAGCCTTGATGGTGACGCACTGGGAGCTGCGCGCCGACGCCAAATGGAGCGACGGCACCCCGGTCACCGTTGATGACGTCTTGTTCGGCTACGAGTTTGTCATGTCCAAAGACCTGCCGGTCATCGACCGAACGATGCAGGAAAAGATCGCCTGGATCGGCCCCGTCAAGCTGGAGGATGGCTCGGTCTCAAAAACCCGTTTCGACATCTTCTGGAAAGAGCTCTACGCCTACAACCACGTGGGGAACTTGGCGATCCTGCCCAAGCACATCCTGTACGAGCCATTCACCTTTAACCCCGGTCGCCTCAAGGAGCACTGGTATGGTCGCAAGCCGATCGGGTGGGGGCCGTGGAAGATCAAGGAGTATCGGCGCGGGAGCCACATCATCTTGGTGCCCAACGAGCACTATTGGGGTTTCAAGGAGCGCAAGCCGTACCTCAACAAGCTGACCTACCGCTTTATCCGAAACACGAACTCGCTCAAGGCGGCGCTTGAAGCCAACAGCCTGGACGCAACGTCCGAGACGGGGCTCAAGCTCGACGACGTCGTCAAGCTTGAGAAGCGCTACAAAGATCGCTGGAACTACCACTACCGCTCGGGGCTGGTCTGGGAGCACATCGACCTGCGACTCGACACCGACTCAGAGCTCCACGGCGGCAAGCCCAACCCGCTCGAGGACCTGCGCGTTCGGCGCGCGCTGGTGATGTCGGCGAACCGTCAGCAGCTGGCGGACGCCTTGCTCGAGGGGAAGGTCAAGGTGGCGCACAGCTATCTGCCTGCGCTGCACTACGCCTATCACGACGGACAGCGTACCTACGCCTACGACCCGGCTGCCGCTGAGAAGCTCTTGGATGAGGCAGGTTGGAAGAAGGGGAGCGACGGGATCCGCGTCAAAGACGGTCACCGGCTGCATCTGGAATTCGGCACGACCGCTGAGAACAAGATCCGCGAGCTGGTGCAGCAGGTGTTGCAGCAGGATTGGCAGCGCGTCGGGATCGAGGTGGAGATGAAGAACGAGCCCCCGTCGGTGTTCTTTGGTCAAACCACGCACAAGCGAAAGTTTAAGCACCTCGCCATGTACGCCTGGCTGCTCTCGCCGGTGCAGGCTGGGGACGGGTTGTGGCGGGGTGATATGATCCCGAGCAAAGAGAACAACTGGCAGGGTCAGAACATGGCGGGGCTCCGTAACGATGAGATCACGCGCCTCACCATCGATGGTGAGAAAGAGATCGACGTCACCAAGCGCGTCCAGATCATCAAGCGCGTCCAAGAGATCTACGCCGACCAGCTGCCCGCCATCCCGCTTTACTTTCGAGTCAACACCTCGGTGACGAGCAAGCGACTCAAGGGCTGGCGCCCGACCGGGACGCTGGTGCCGATCTCGTGGAACAGCCACGAGTGGCGTTTGGAGGCAGCGCAATGATTGGGTTTTTAGTTCGCCGGACGCTCGCTGCGGTATCGCTCGTCTTTGTGCTCAGCTTCGTCTTGTTTGCGCTGCTTCAGGCGATGCCCGGGTCGATGGAAGACATGCTGATGTCGGGTAACCCGAACATCCGCCCCGAGGACGTCGCTCGACTCAAGCGTATGCGTGGGCTCGATCAGCCCGTTCACGTCCAGTACGCGCGCTGGATGTGGGGTTATCACGACACCACGGGCGGGTTCGATGAGCTGACGACCGCCGACGGGCAGGTGCTCGTCGGGCGGCTCGCCGATGAGGACGGTCAGCTCGCCGCCGCCAAGGGCTGGACCGCTGACGGGAGCTCTCTGGTGCTCGAGACCGTCGATCAGCCGGTCGACTTTGTGGTCGATGGTGGCGAACTTCAGACCTACGAGGGTGCTCAGCGTTTGGTCCGTCGTCAGGTCGACCTCGGTAAGCCGCCCAAGGACGCCGACTTCTTCGTCGCCTCGGTTCAGGACGATGAGGAGGTCGGTCAAGGACAGGAGCTTGGCAAATTTTATCGGGTGACGCTTGAGACGCTCGAGTCCATGGGGCTTGAGGTCGTTCGCCCTCCAAGTGACATCAATGACTTGCACCGTGATCAGCTCGACCCAACAGAGGCGGCGCACGAGGCTGGCTCGAACAGGCCGGAAGGGGAGGCAGCCGCCGAGGTGGCTGCGCAGCCCCCTGTGGTGGAGGGGGACCCCGAGTGGACGCTGGTGCTCAAGCAAGACGGACAGGACATCGGGACGGTCCGCCTCAAGGACGGCGGTCGGGCGCGCCTTGAGCCGAAAGTGCCCGCCAGCGCAGAGGGCAAGACCGAGGCTCAGATCAACCTCGCCGTTGAGAAAAATCGGGAGGCGATGCTCGGTCTGCTGACGGCGCACGCCGAGCCGGTCGAGATCGTCAAGGCGCCGATGGTCGGCTACGCCGCCTTTGACAGCCCGCGCCCCTTCGAGGTGGTCGCCTGGCGTAGCATCGGTTTGATGCGCGCCGGGGCGTGGAAAGGCGGCTTGCTGTCGGGCAACCTCGGCTGGTCGCTCAAGCAAGAGAAGGTGAGCACGCTCATCCAGGAGCGCATCGTCAACACGCTGCGGTTGATGGGACCGGCGCTGCTGTTGTCGATCCTGATCGCCCTTCCGCTGGGGATGGCGGCGGCCGTTCGGCAATACTCGTTGCTGGATCACTCGGTCAACTTAGCTGCGTTTATCGGGATCTCGCTCCCCGTCCACTGGTTCGGGCTGATGTTGATTCACGTCTTTGCGGTGTGGCTGGCGCTGTTCCCCGTCTCGGGGTTGCAGACACCGGGGCTCGAGTCGTTTGGCGATAAGGTCTGGCACACCGTTCTGCCGGTGACGGTTTTGAGCATCGCCTACGTCGGGCGCTGGCTCCGTTACATGCGGGCGTCGATGCTCGAGGTAATCAAGCAGGACTACATCCGCACGGCGCGTGCGAAGGGCGTGCCTGAGCAGCGCGTCATCTTCGTGCATGCCTTTCGCAATGCGCTCATTCCGGTGGTGACCATCCTCGCCCTGTCCGTCCCGGTGCTCTTTGGGGGCGCGCTGATCACCGAGACGATCTTTAGTTGGCCGGGGATGGGCTCGTTGATCTATGAGGCGATTATTGGGTCGGATTATTACGTGGCGATCATCGGATTCTTGATCTCGGCGTCGCTCGTGATGGTCGGGAACCTCTTGGCTGATGTCATGTATGCCGTGATCGACCCGCGTGTCCGGGTGGGGGAGTAAGCGATGAGTCAAGCGACCCTTAACATGTCCCAGACCGAGCAAAAAGATGCCCCGCCGGAGTTCGAAACCTTTTATCAGCTCGTCTGGCGGCGCTTTAAGAAACACCGGCTGGCGGTCTACTCATCGATCGGTCTGATCATCCTTTTGTTGATGGCGTATGGGGTGCCGCTGCTGGCGCCGCTGTTTGGCGCCAATCCGGACACGATCGATCTGTACAATCGCTACGGGGGCATGAGCCTTGAGCACCCCTTCGGCTCGGATGAGCTCGGTCGCGACGTCTTCTTGCGGCTGATGTACGGTGGGCGGATCTCGCTGACGGTGGGGCTGATCTCAGCGGTCGCAGCGGCGGTGATCGGCACGACGATCGGCGTGATCGCAGGCTACTTTGGCGGCCTGGTCGACGCGATCTTGATGCGCTTTACGGACGCTATGCTCAGCATCCCGGTGCTGCCTTTGATGATCGTCTTTGCGGCGCTCGATCTTCAGAAGATCGCAAGCGCTGGTGGTACCTGGGCAGCCGTTGCGGCTGTCTGCGCTACCTTGTTCGTGATCGTCTCGGCTGGGGTCTTTTTCGCAGACCGTCGAGCGGGTGTTGTCGGCATCTACGGGACGGGTTTGCTCGCTGCGTTGGGCTTCGGTTTGCCCTTATCGGCTCTGCTGCTGATGCTTCAGAGCGATACCCTCGGTACGGGGACCATGGTGTCCGTGGTGCAGCTGATCATCATCGTCGTCTTTTTCTCATGGATGACGGTCGCCCGGCTCGTGCGCGCCGCAGCGCTGCAGATCAAAGAGCTCGATTTTGTCGCTGCTTCCCAAGCCTTTGGCGGGAAGCATCGGCACGTGATCACGCAGCACATCATCCCGAATGCGATGGCGCCGATCATCGTTGCGGCGACGCTCGAGGTCGGGTCCGTGATCCTGTACGAGTCGGTGCTGTCGTTCCTTGGGCTTGGGGTGAAGCCGCCGACTGCATCGTGGGGAAACATGCTCCGCAACGCCCTCGATTACCTCCAGGACTCCCCGCTGCTCGCCTTCTGGCCGGGCGTGTTTATCCTGATCGCGGTGGTCTGCTTTAACTTCTTTGGCGACGGTCTGCGCGATGCGCTCGACCCCCACCATGTGAACCGCAAGGAGTAGGGCGTTTGAGCCCGTTGATACGCCTCATCAGCCCGCTGGTGTTCGCGCTGATCGCCCCGGCTCTGTACGCGAATCAGAAGCTCCGGCGAGGGTGGGCGCAGCGGCTTGGGCGCCACGCCGACGGCTTTGATGAGGTCGCGCGGCCGCGGATCTGGCTTCACGGAGCCTCAGCAGGCGATCTCATGGCGCTGCAGCCGGTGATTCATGCGCTGCGCGCACAGCGCCCTGAGCTCGGGATCGTCGTCTCGTCGATGACCGAGAGCGGACAAGAGATGGCGAAAGCCCGACTGACGGGGATCGACCGGCTCATCTATGTCCCTTGGGATGTGCCCTTCGCTGTTCGGGGCGCCTTGCGCGCCGTCCGTCCGGACGTCCTCGTGCTCGAGTACACCGAGCTGTGGCCGAACCTGATCCACGAAGCCTCGTCGAGCGGTGTCCGCTTGGTCCTGACCAACGGACGGATCGGCGCTCGGAACCTGCGCGGCTATCGGCGTTTGTTTGGGGTGCTCGGGAACCCGCTCAAGCGCTTCGATCGCCTTTTGATGAGGAGCCGCGCTGAAGCGGATCGAGCGACCGAGCTCGGGGCCTCGCCGTTTGCGCTGCGCATCACGGGGAACACGAAGTACGACAACCTCGAGGCACCCAGCGAGGAGCGGGTTGAGGCTTTGCGCTCGGCACTTCAGCGAGCGCCTGAGCGTCTCTTGTGGGTGTGCGGTTCGACCCACGAGGGCGAGGAAGCGGACCTGATCCAAGTTTACAAGGAGTTAACGGTCCGCCACCGGCAGCTCGATCTCCTGATCGCGCCGCGCTACGTGGAGCGCGCCGAGCGTGTCGCAGAGTTAGCGCGCAGCGCCGGGCTGTCGGTCGCCTTTCGGTCGCAGCATCAGGGCGCGCCGGGGGGTGTCACGATCCTCGATCGTATCGGCGAGCTTATGCCGGCTTACGCGCTCGCCGATGTGGTCTTCGTCGGCGGCAGCTTCATCGAGCGCGGCGGGCAGAATATCCTCGAGCCAGCAGCCTGCGGAAAACCGGTGCTGTTCGGACCTCATATGGAGAATTTTGTCGATGAGGTCGGGCTCCTTGTCGGGCGAGGAGGGATCCAAGTCGGGGATCGCAGCGCCCTGCTCGAGACCATCGATCAGCTCCTCTACCGAGCGGGCGCTTGCGCTGAGGTCGGCGCGCTGGCGCGCGAGAGCGTGACGGCGCGAGCCGGCGCAGGACAAGCTTGCGCCCGCCATATCCTGGCGCTGGTCGAGTCGCCGTGAGCCGTCTGCCGACTCCATGGTATTGGCGGGGCGTCACCAGTCAGGCGCTGCGCCCCCTGGCTGCGCTGTATCGCTCGGCGCAGCATCTTCGCAGTCAGCGCCGGCGTTGTGAGCCGCACGAGCTTCCGTTGATCATCGTTGGCAACCCGAGGGTGGGTGGCTCGGGCAAAACGCCGATCAGCTTGGATCTCGTGGCTCGCCTCCGAGCCCATGGCGCTCGGGCAGCCTGGGTGGGGCGAGGCGTTGGAGGCACCGGCTACTGCGGTCTGATCAGCTCGGAGCAGACGGCGCAGGACGTCGGTGATGAGGCGGCGATGGCCTATGCGCGGCTGGGTCCCGACTGTTTCGCAGGCGTGCCGCGCTCACGCTTGATCGCAGCGGCTTTCGAGCGAGGCTGCGCTGTGGTCGTCAGCGATGATGGCATGCAGAGCCCCGATTTGCGCGCCGATCAGCTGGTCGTGGTGTTGCGCGCCGAAGACCCTTGGGGCAACGGGCGACGGTTACCCGCAGGGCCGCTTCGAGAGGGGCCTGAATGCCTTGAGCGAGCCGACCTGATCATTTGGCATGGGCTTGATCTGGGTGCGCCTGAGCCGCCTGCACAGGCGGATGATCGCTGGGTCACTGCATGGTATGAACTCGAGCTTCCGGACCTCGATCATGCGCAACGTATTGGGTTGTGCACGTCGATCGCTGATCCCGAGCGATTCCGGCGATCGGTGGAGGCGCAGGGACTCCCCGTCGATCAGCTGGTGACGCGCGCGGATCACCGGCGGCTGCCGCTTGCGACCTTGGACCGCGACCTGATCTGGTTGACCACCGAGAAAGACATGGCGCGTCATCAGCACCAGCTGCCGGCAGGTTTGGATCTGCGGGTCGTGGGACTTCGGCTCTGTTGGGGGGATCCGCAAGGACGCGTGGATCAGCTGCTTCACCGAGCGCTCAAGCGCGATGTAGACACCGAAGAATCGAGCCAGTAGGGGCATAGTATGAGCGACCGAGCGGCTTTAGTCCGGGGGCTAGACTTCAGCGCCTGTAAGATTCTTTTGTTGGGCGATCTGGTTCTGGATCGATCGATCTTTGGGACCACGCGCCGGATCTCGCGTGAGGCGCCGATCCCAGTTGTCCAATACAGCGGACAAGACGTCGCACCCGGCGGCGCCGCCAACGTCGCAGCGAACCTGGCGAGCTTGGGGGCGCACGTCAGCGTCGCCGGTTTGGTGGGCGACGACGCCAGCGGCGAAGAGTTGGTCCATTGCTTGACCCAAATCGGCGCCGACACCGGCTTGGTCCAGGTCGCAGCGCAGCAACCGACGACCGTTAAGACGCGTATCTTTGCAGGGGGTGTCGGAACCGTCAGACAGCAGGTCTTGCGGCTGGATCATGAGCCGGGCGCTCAGCCGGACGCAGCCACGCTTGAGCGCCTGACCCAGGCGGTTCGCGATGCCGCAACCGGCTACGACGTCGTGATCCTTAGCGACTACGGTTACGGAGCCGTTCCAGCGTCGTTGTGCGCTCAACTCAACGACGCCGTCGTCGTCGTCGACAGCCGCCGTCAGCTGAACCAGTTTGTGGGCGCCCACACACTCAAGCCCAACCTCAGCGAGCTCGAAGGGTTGGTGGGTCGCGATCTGTTGACCGAAGACGCCATTGCGAAGGCGGCGCAATCCTTGATCCAGCAGTCGGAGGCGGCGGCGGTTTTGGTGACGCTTGGGCGCGATGGGATGTTGCTCTGTGAGCGTGATCAACTGCGCAAGGTGCCCGTCTTTGGAGACGACGAGATCGCTGACGTCACGGGAGCTGGGGACTCGGTCTTGGCGGCCTACGCGTTGTCGCTGGCCGCAGGCTATGACCGCTTGCAAGCCGCTCATGTCGCCACCGTCGCGGGGGCGGTCGCAGTCAATCATTACGGGACGCATGCGGTCCGAACCGCCGAGATGTTGGAGGCGGTCGGACATGGCTGACGTCTGTCCGTTTGTCCCTGCCGAGCTCTCGGCGGCAGCCGAGGCTTGGCGTCGCACAGGGCACCGGATCGTGCTCGCCAATGGCGCTTTTGATCTGCTGCACGTCGGCCATGTTCGCTATCTACAGGGCGCAGCAGCCGAGGGCGACGTGCTCGTGGTGGCCGTGAACTCGGACGTCAGCGTTCGGCTCTCGAAGGGACCTGAGCGGCCGGTCGTTCCGGAGGCAGAGCGCGCCGAGTTGGTCGCTGCGCTCGCCTGCGTCGACTACGTGATCGTGTTTGATGAGAAGACCGTCGAGGCGGTGCTTCGGGCGCTCCGCCCGGATGTGCATGCCAAAGGGACGGATTACACAGCCGAGTCGGTACCCGAGGCGGCGCTGGTGCGTTCGCTGGGTGGCGAGGTGCGCATCGTCGGCGACCCAAAAGACCACAGCACGACCGATATGATTCGGCGTCTGACGTGATCGTTCCTTATTTTGACGAAAAGTCGCGTGTGCCGGCTTGGCTCGCAGGCGCTTTACTCGCTTGGCTTCCGCCTTGGCGTCGAAGGCTCGAGGAGCCCATTCGACGGGTTTTGATTGTCCGGCCTGACCGGCGCGTCGGCAACCAGATCATCACCAGCGCGCTGGTCGGAGCTTTGGTCGACCAGCGCCCTGAGGTTGAGGTTCATTACCTCGCCCCGGCGGGTCAGAGGGGCTTGATTGAGGGCTTGCCGGGCGTGGAGAAGGTGCACGCGCTGCCCCGACACCCTGCGCGTCATCCGCTGGCTCTTTGGCGCTTGCTTCGGCAGCTGCGGGCGCAGCGCTTTGACGTGGCGGTGGATGCATCCCACTGGCACTCGTTTAGCTTGACCGCTGCGCTGCTCACGCGCGCCAGCGGCGCACGCTGGTGCATCGGGCATCTGCGACCTGGCGCCGCCGCGTTGCTCGATCAGTGGGTCCCGACCTCGACGGAGCAGGGTTGGCCGCAAGAGCTCGCCACCAAGGTGAGCCTCCTGGCGCCCTTAGGCGTGCGTTGTGCCGCTCCAAGAATGCGCGTGCTGCCCTCAGCGCGTTATGACGTGGCGACGCAAGGCTGGGCGAAGCGAGCCGAGAGGGGGCGGCGGGTCGTGCTGTGGCCGACCACGCGCAAAGCGAGCACGTGCATCTCGGTGAGTGACTGGTTGCCTGTACTGCAACAGTTGAGTCTGCCCCATGGCGCAGCGATCGCTGTCGGCTGGGGGCCGGGTGAAGAGGGGCTCGCTGCGCGCTTGATTGACAGGCTCGAGGGAGCGGGCTTCGACGCCTTTGCGATGCCGCCGACGACGATCGCCGAACTTGGCGATTGGATGGCTCAAGCCGACCTCGTGATCAGCGGGGACACCGGTCCGCTGCATCTAGCGGGCGCGGTATGTGATCAGGTGATGGGGATTTTTCGGCGCTCGGATGGTCGCCGCTGGCTGCCCCCGGGCGAGCGCCATCGCGGGTACGTTTTGAGCCCGGAAGGCGAGCTTGAGGAGATCAACTGATGGGCGTGCGCTCGATGACAGGCTTTGGAAACGCACAGCGCGGGGGATTGGCGGCGGAGGTGCGCAGCGTCAACCACCGTAACCTCGACGTGCGGCTGCAGTTGCCCGACGGTTGGGGGGGCTTGGCCGCTGACTTAACGCAGCAGCTCAAAGCGCAAGCGCACAGGGGCAGCGTGACCCTTCGTATCACCCAGGATGTCGAGGCGGTCGAAGAGGTCGCTTTGGCTGATGTCGACCGGCGGGTGCAGTGCTGGCATCGAGTCGCTGCCCATATGGGTCGTGATGAGGAGCCGCCTCTGAGCTGGGTGCTGTCCGGTCTGGGGCGCACCGCCGCTGCCGCACCCGTGATCGACGAGTTGACTGCGTTGGTTCACGAGTCGCTCAGCGAGTGGAACGCGCAGCGGGCGCGTGAGGGGGCGGTGCTCGAGCGGCAGCTGCGCGCGCTGTTGGCGCAGATGCGTCTCCATCTCGAGGCGATCGAGCTCGCTGAGCCGCGTGCTTTGCAGGCGGCGCAAGACCGCCTTGAGCGGCGGATGGCGGACCTGCTCGGCGCCCAGAACGTCGACCCGGTGCGGGTGCTGCACGAGGTGGCGGTCCTCGCAGAGCGCCGTGACCTCGCCGAAGAGCGCGTGCGGCTGGCAGGGCACCTTGACGCCATGGAGGACGCATTGGACCAAGGCGGTGCGGTGGGTCGCTCGCTTGGATTCTTAGCTCAGGAGCTGCTGCGAGAGGTGAACACCATCGGGAGCAAAGCGAGCGATGCGGCGCTGACCGAGCAGGTCGTTGCGCTCAAAGTTTTGATCGAGCAGCTGCGTGAGCAGGTGCTCAACTTGGAGTAGTGATGAGCGGTCAATTGTTCGTGTTCTCCGCGCCGAGTGGGACGGGAAAGACGACGATCACTCGGCAGATGGTGGCAGAGCGCGAGCGCCTTGCGCTGTCGGTCTCGACGACGACTCGCGCCATTCGGCCTGGTGAGATCGACGGGACTCACTATCACTTCGTCTCAGTCGATGCGTTTCAGCGCGCGGTCGCTGAGGGGCGTTTTCTTGAGTGGGCTGAGGTTCACGGCAATTTCTACGGTTCGGACGCACAGTGGGTTGACGCTCAGCTGCGGAGCGGTCGCGATTTACTCTTCGATATCGACGTGCAGGGTGGGCATCAAATTCGCGCTGCGCGGCCGGAGGCCACGTTGATTTTGATCATTCCGCCGAGCTGGGATGAGCTTGAGCGGCGCCTTCGGAGTCGTCGCACCGACAGCGATGAGGTCATCGAGAGACGGCTTATGGCAGCGCACCAAGAGCTTGTAGATGCAGCAGATTATGATGTCATCGTGGTCAACGACCGCCTCGACGATGCGCTGGGCGATGTTCGGCGTGTACTGGATGGCGAGCATGATGACGCGGCGGCGCGCACGCTGCTCGGTCGCCTGGTCGCGGCCAGAGCACCCAAGAAATAATCGGCTCGCGTGCTTTTTCTTTGACGGCCTCGAGGTACGTCTTCATAACGCCCCCCGCCTCGGTTCTCAGGGAGCCTTGGTTGCCCAGTCTCATGACTCGGTTGTGTGTTGAAAACTGAAGAGTAAGTGAACTCGTATGATACAGCGCCCTTTGGGGTGTTGTTGAAACAAGCAAATGCGAGTCAACGCCATTTCATTTGAGATGGCGACCGTTAAATAAATAATACGCTAGAGCGCGTGTCGG
>JAYZBQ010000049.1:0-7283 GCA_036338695.1 Myxococcota bacterium | reverse complement strand
CCGACACGCGCTCTAGCGTATTATTTATTTAACGGTCGCCATCTCAAATGAAATGGCGTTGACTCGCATTTGCTTGTTTCAACAACACCCCAAAGGGCGCTGTATCATACGAGTTCACTTACTCTTCAGTTTTCAACACACGACCGAGTCATGAGACTGGGCAACCAAGGCTCCCTGAGAACCGAGGCGGGGGGCGTTATGGAGACATGCGTGGCGGCCGTAAAGGGAAAAGCGACCTGACCCCATCTCCATGCGGCCCGACTCTGGCCCGCCCACTCTAAGGGTAACAAAGACTCCGGCGCAAGAAGGTGAGCCGCGATGAGGGATCCAGACGGCAAAGCATCTGATTTCCCTCTAGTTCACACAGCGGCTCATCACGCAAAGCCTCGAAGCGGGGGTCGCCAGCGGCGACACTGTAGACACATTCTCCATCCGCAGGCCCGGGCATCCGAGTCCGAGCGTTCGGATCGAATTCTTCGCCCCCACCGTTGCTCAACAACCCAAGATAGCGGGTCATGAGCTCTTGATCGGTGCCCGGCGATGCCGGCTCAGCCAGCGTCTGGGGCACCACGGTGCCATCCGCGCTCTGATTGACCCACATCGTGAAATCATCGCCCCCGCCTGCCAAGAACGCGTTCACGCCCACGCGGTAGATGCGCTCGGGGTCCTCGCTGCGCTCAACGACCTCCCAAGGCGGCGTCTGCCCGACCTCCGAGCCGTGCCGCCGAGTACAGATCATGACCACCCGATCGCCCACCTGCTCACTCCGGACCTGACCTCCTTCATCGGTCAGGCGAGCGGCGCCACCGCAGTCGATCATCACGCGCGCCCCGGCGCTGTGCAGAAACCCCCCGCCCCAGGAGAAGCGACCGGGCTGCCCGAGCAATGCGACGCTCTGCTCAAAGGCCTCATACAGCTGCTGCCCTGTCACGCCGATCGCCACGATGTCGTTCCCGAACGGCAACAGCTGGTTGATGTCCCGCTCCGTGATGACGCCCTCGCGCCACTCGCTGCGCTCGCCGCAGGCGCTCTCAAATCGTAAGCCGCCTGCGTTGGTCATTGCGACGTCGATGCACTTCGAGGGGTCCGTCCCGATATGCTCACAGAGCGCCGGCTCACCGCTCTCGAGAAAGCCCGGCTTTCCGTTAAACCCGTTCCAGACCGCATCGGCGGCTAAGTTTCCGATCACCGCCTCGCGCGTACGCAGAACCCCTTTGCGCAGCGTGATCGGGCTTGCGATCCGCGCCACCTCAGCGCCCGCTTCGGGCTCGCGGCAGCCGCTGTCTTCCGGGCAGCCGCTCCAGATCACCATCGCGCCGAGCACCATCAACCCGCGCATCAGCTTCGCCCCAAGGCGTACAAGGTCACATAAGTGTGCAAGAGATCGGCGCCGACAAGCGCCGTGATCCCGGTCGGATCAAAGCCCGGCGCGATCTCCACGATGTCACCGCCGACCACCTGCTTCCCGCGCAGTCGGCGCAAGACCGACTTGAGCTCGCGCGTCGTCAAGCCGCCAGGTACCGGCGTTCCCGTCCCCGGCGCAAAGGCAGGGTCTAAGCCATCGACGTCGACACTGATGTAGACAGGACCGTCTAACCCATCCATGAAGCGCTCAAGCCGGCTACGCCCATCGCCATCGTCCCAGTCGGCTTGCGTGACGACGCAAAATCCAGCCTCCCGGGACATCCGCAAATCCTCACTCGAGGCTAACGACCCTCTGAGCCCGAGCTGGAGGGAGCGCTTGGGGTCGATCAAGCGCTCACGCAACGCGTGTCGAAATGGCGTCCCATGGTGCAGATCGTTCCCCCAGGCGGCAGGGTACGTGTCGTAATGCGCATCGACGTGGATCAAGCCGACCGGTCCATGTTGCGCCGCCACGGCGCGCAGGATCGGCAGCGAGATGCTGTGATCACCGCCCACAACAAACACAGAGCGCCCCCGCGCCAGATGATCGCTGCAGGCTTCCTCGAGTTGCGTCATCGCCCGCACGATGTCGTGCGGCGCCATGTTCACGTCACCCCCATCGACCATCGACAAGGTCGCGAAGGGGTCCATCCCCAGCTCGGCGTGGTAACCGTGCGCTTGGTCTGAAGCGACGCGTACGGCACGCGGCGCCAGACGGGCGCCCGGCCTGTAGGTCGTTGCGCCGTCAAAGGGCGCGCCCAGCAGCACCACATCGGGTTCATCACCAGGAGCGAGTAAGGGCAGACGCAGAAAGCTGATGGGTCCAGCGAAGCGTGGCAGGTCTCTACCGGAGCGCGGTCCCTTGGGCATCGGCTTACCTCGGCACGGCTTTGACGGCGCCGCCCACGGGCTGCCCGAGCTTACGAATGATGAGCCGCTGCGCCTTATCCGCTTTCGGAACCGTGACCGTGTACGAGTAGGTTCGCCCATCCACGATCAAGTCGACCACATGCCGCCCAGGCGTGAGGAGCGGCGCACGCGCCACCACTGGCGTCGGGCCGACGCCCTTGCCGTCGACGCGAACCTGCGCCCGAATCCCGGGTGTCCCGATCATCAACTTGACCGGGGGGTCGTTCGAGACAGGGTTGGCGGCTGGCGCAGCCTTCTTGGTGACGCGCTTTGCGGCGCGGGACAGCTGGACGTTCTTGATCAGCACTTTGTTGTGCTTGAACTCGAAGTTGAGGCTGCGCTGTCGGTACCCACGAGCGGACACCGTCATGCGATAAGCTCGTGCGCAGTCGAGCCCCTTTTTCTGCACGGGCGCGGTGCCGAGGCGGCGCCCCTGGAGCGAGACCTTGGCGCCATCCGGGACCGTCTTGACGACCAGAGTACAGTCCTTGACCGCTGCGGCCGGCTCGGCAGCTGCTTTCGGCGCCGGCTGCGCCGCGCGCTTCGCCGCCGGCTTTTGAGCAGCAGCCTTCGGCTTGGCTTGGGGTTTGGGTTGCGCCGACGCTGTCTTGACAGCCTTTTGAACGGCTGCGGAGGCGTCCGGCTGCGCGCCGGCATCGACGCTCGCTGTCTGAGCGACCGCCGCAGCAGCTGGCTTGTTCGGCTGGGGCGCTGTGCCACCATCCGAACCCGACGACCCGAGCGCAAACGCGACCAAGCCCACGGCGACCACCGCGGCGGCGATCCCTCCGATCCACTTGATGGGCACCCCTTGACGGGGGTCTGGACCGATCACCACAGGACCCGGGGGCGGTGGTGGTGGCGTCATCGTCGGCGCAGGCGGCGCGGGCGGAGGCGGTGGCGGCGTTCTAGGCTGCGCCACGACCTCTGTGCTGGTGCCGATGTCGTCGAGCGTCGCCATCCCCGCCGAGACCGCGTAACCCCGCCCAGCGCCCGAAGGGTCCGCTAAGATGGTCGCATCCCCGTCCCCGAAACTGAGCGGGTCAGCGAGGACGGTCTTCTCGCCGTCCGTGTTGATCTGCTCGAGCGGCTGCATCGTCGCCGAGTCGAAGATGACCGTCTTGTCCTCATCCACGTTCAGGTCTGTGATCGACAAGTCCGTGGTGTTGGTCGATTCGGCGCGCACCTCGTGCGCGGCTGCCTCAGCCAGCCCAGGAGGCGCCTCTAGCGCCAAAAACCGCTCCATCTTTTCGCGGTCCGCAGCGATCTCGGCGGCATAGAGTTCACCGAGAAAGGCGCTCAGCTCAGCGGCGCCGGTGATGCGTCGACCGTTGATCAGCCACGGCTGGATGGCCGAGGCAAACTCGCTGGCGTCCGGATAACGCCCCTTGGGGTCGCGTTTGAGCGCACCCAAAATCGCATCCGAGAACTCCTCTTCAACATCTTCACGATCCAGCGTGAGGGGGCGCACATCCGCTTTGCGCACTCGCTGCAAGGTTGAGAAGTCACTCTCGCCGAGAAACAAACGCCGTCCTGCGACCATCTCGTGAGCGATCACCCCCAAGCCAAAGATGTCGCTGCGGTGATCGATGGGCTTGCCGCGCACCTGCTCAGGGCTCATGTAGGCAAACTTACCCTTGAGGACACCAGCCTGCGTCTGGCTCGCCCGGTTCTGCGCCTTGGCGATACCAAAATCGCAGATCTTAACCGCCCCATCCCAGCTCAGCAGGATGTTCTGCGGGCTCACGTCGCGGTGAATGATCTCTAACGGGTTGCCGACGAGGTCGGTGGAGCGATGGGCGTAGTCGAGCCCCTTACACGCCTCCGTGATGATGTAGGCGGCGAGGTGAACCGGAAACTCGATCCCACGCTTGCGGCACCTAGAGAGTAACTCTCGCAGGTCGCGCCCTTGGACGTACTCCATGGCGATGTACAGCGAGTGTCCGTGCTGTCCGAGCTCGAGGATCCGAGCGATGTTCCCGTGCTCGAGGTGCGTTGCGATGCGCGCCTCGTCGATGAACATCTTAATGAAGTCCTCATCCTCCATGATGTTGGGGAGGATACGCTTGAGCGCAAGGATCCGCTGGAAGCCGTGCACGCCAAAAGCCTTGGCTTTGAAAACCTCCGCCATGCCCCCCACGTTGATCCGCTCAAGGAGGAGGTACTTTCCAAATGCGACAGGGTAACGTGCCACCGGAGCCAGCAAGCCTTTCTGAGCGACGACTTTCAGACGCCCACGAGACGATCAGCGCAAACCGGCAATTTGTCCAGTTTCGCGCCCGGTTCAGAGGCGGCAGCAGCGGGGCGCCCCGCCGAGCTAGGACGCCGCCACCACACACCCTCACTGGCGGAAGAGGGGGGATTCGAACCCCCGAGGGCTCTCACCCTGGCGGTTTTCAAGACCGCTGCCTTCGACCGCTCGGCCACCCTTCCACGACTACCCCGGCTCGTTAGGCGGAAATCAGGTGGTAGGCAAGTCAGCGTTTTGGCGGCAACTCAGCGGCGGCGAAAAGTTCGGCGCGCAGCGCCTCGGATTCAGCCAACAGAGCCGGCTCAAGCGCTGGCTCAACGGATCGCAACAAGCGCTTGGTGCCCTGGAGACTGGCTCTGTGCACGCTGCGGAGTTGATCGAGCAGCGCGTCGCACCGAACCTCCAGCGCGTCGGCGTCGTGCAGCGCCTCGAACGCAAGCCCCCACCGCGCCGCCTGCTCTCCGTGGATCACCGCTGCGGTCATCAACAGGTAGCGAGCGCGCTGCTCGCCGATCGCACGCTGCAGGCGACACATCCCCTCCAGACTGTAGAGGAGCCCCAGGCGCGCCGGGGGCATGCACCAACGCGCCGTCTCGGTCGTCAGCCTCAGATCGCACGCCAGCGCCAACTCAAAGCCTGCGCCATAGGCGCCGCCCTGAACGACGGCCACGGTCGGCACGTCCAGTCCGGCGAGCGCCGCCACAAAATCATCCAAGGGACCGACCATCCGGCCGTCGCCCCCTGGGACACTCGGGATCGATTCGAGATCATACCCTGCACAGAAAAACGATCCGGCGCCGCGCAGCACGACCGCAACGAGGTCCTCTCGCACAGCTTGCCGGAGCAGCTCGTGTCGCCCGGTGATCAGGGCATCGGGGATGAGTGCGTTGCGCTTGAGCGGCCGCTCGAGGGTGACCACAAGCACCCGATCGACGACCGCAAATCGGATCATCAATCCTCTTCGATATCGAGGATCGGATCCCCTTCGGCGATCGCCTGCCCCTCAACGGCGTGAACGGCGGTCACGGTGCCGTCAAAATCGGCTTCGATGGGCATCTCCATCTTCATGGACTCGAGGATGGTCAGGACATCCTCCTCCTCGACCTCATCGCCAACCTTGACGAGAATCTTCCAGACCGTACCGGTGATGTGTGCGCGAACCGTCGTTGCCATGATGGACCTCACTTAGACCCCTGCAATAGGTGGGGCTCCAGGCAGGGTCAAGGCGCCTGTTCAGAAACTCACGCGCGCCCACTAGCCAACGCGGTTTGAACATGGAACAACGGCGCCCCGTGTCGTCTGAGGAGCCCCGTTTGTGACCGCGCTGTTCGCCGAGCGATATCAGCTGATCGAACGACTCGGACGCGGCGGCATGGGGGACGTCTGGCTCGCCGAGCAGCACGGACTACGCGGCTTTCGGCGGCGAGCGGTGATCAAGCGGATCCACGCCCACCTGGCGGACAACACCGACTTTGTCGCCAGCTTCGAGGATGAGGCTCGGCTCGCCGCCCAGCTCGACCACCCCCACATCGCTCGGGTCGAAGACTTTGGTGAGACGGACGGGACCTTGTACCTGGTGATGGAGTATGTCCAAGGCTGGGACCTCAAGGCGCTCGGTCAGCTGGGCGAAGGCTTGGGAACGGGCGTGCCAACGCCGCTGATCCTCAAGGTCATCGCCGAGACAGCGCGGGCGCTGCATTACGCCCACGAGGTGACGGACCTCGACGGGCAAGCGCTCAAGGTCGTGCACCGGGACGTGTCGCCGCACAACATCATGGTCACGCCCCTTGGCGCAACGAAGCTGCTCGACTTTGGCGTGGCTCGATCGACCGGACAGCGCCAAAGCACCCGCGCCGGGCTCGTCAAAGGCAAGCTGTCCTATCTCAGCCCCGAGCAGGTCCGCTCGCAGCCGCTCGACGGTCGCAGCGACCTCTTCTGCCTTGGGATCGTGTTCTGGGAGCTGGTCACGCGCCGGCGCCTGTTCAAAGGCACCTCCGAGCTCGAGATCCTCAAAAGGATCAGCAAGGCGGTGATCCCGGAGCGCGAACTTAAGGCGGACTGCCCGCCAAGCGTTGCGCCGTTGCTCCATCGTGCGCTGCAGCGCTCACCGGAGGATCGCTTCGCAACAGGCCTCGCCTTTGCCGAAGCCATCGAGGGTGTTCTCGCAGAGCTTGGAGGCGTCCCCAGCGCTCGGCAGTGCAGCGAGTGGATCGGTCAGCTCGAGACGACGACGGAGGTCGAGCTCCCGGGCCATGCTGAGCCGACCGCGCCACCCGCTCGCGACGGCGAGGTGACCATCAACCTGAGCTCGCTGGATCTGGTCGAGACGCAACAACGCAGCGAGCCGCCTCCCCTCCCCGCCCCCGGCAGCGACTCCAACTCCTGGAGCCATGGTTCCACCGCCTTTACGGGACCGATCGACATCAACCAGTCGAACCTGCCGCGCCATATGACCCGCTTTATCGGGCGAGACGCCGAGGTGGCGCGCCTGCATGAGCTGATCGCGAGTGACCAGCAGCTGGTCACCTTGCTGGGGCCCGGCGGCATGGGGAAGAGCCGCCTGGCGATTCACTACGCCTCCAAGCACCTCGACCTGTTCGAGGGCGGCGCCTGGTTTGTTGATCTGAGCGCGACCACCGACTTGGAGGGGATCCTGGCAGCGACGGGCGCAGTGCTCAATGTCCCCCTAGCCGACGAGGAGTCCGGCGCCGCCATCGAG